>NZ_JAIWIH010000003.1:0-359646 GCF_052851135.1 Streptomyces sp. BRA346
GACCCAGGGCCGGATCGCCGAACAGCTCGGCATCTCCCAGATGCACGTGTCCCGCCTGATCAACCGCACCTGCGCCCGGCTGCACGACCAGATCGAGGCTCCGGCGGCATGACGCGCGCTGCTCCGCATACCCGACCCTCACCCGGGCCGAGGACGGAACACTCGGCAGGCGACCTCGACGAGGTGAAGCAGGCGTTCATGGGGGCCACGTGGCCTCGGGAAGCGGAGGAGACATGACGATTGCAGAACCGCATCTCGCGGCAGTGCGTGACTCATCATGCCCATCGTGCACGAACACGCCGTCATCCGAAGAGCGCGAACGGCCCGAGTCCGCCCGCGAGCGCGTCAACCGGAAATGGAACGAGATTCTCCAAGAGACGCGGGTCGCGCAGACCGGTGTGCAGATCCTCTTCGGATTCCTGCTCTCCCTCGCCTTCACACCGGCGTTCGGGGACCTGGGAGTCTTCGACCGCACGCTCTATGTGGTGACGGTGGCGTTGGGAGCCTCCTCGGTGGCCGCTTTGATCGCTCCGGTGTCGATCCACCGCTTTCTCTCCGGGCTGCGCATGAAGGATGAGGTTGTGGAAGCCGCCGGTCGGCTCATGGTGTGCGGAATGGTGCTGCTGGCGCTCACCATCGCGTGCACCCTGCTGCTCATCCTCAAGGTCGTCACCGACAGCGTGGTCGGCGAGGTGATCGTCGGCCTGGTCATGCTCTGGTTCGCCATCTGCTGGTACGTCATCCCCTTGCGGCTGCGGCGCAAATCCCGGCGGCGCGTCGGCTGACGTGGCGCGGGCAGTGCGGGTCATCGGCGTGGGGTATCGGCACCTTCTCTTTCCCGGAGGACGGTGACCGTGCGCTCGCACCAGTCGAGGTTGCCGTGTTCGAAGGCCAGGCCGCGCAGGCAGGTGAGGTAGGGGCCGATGCGCTCGCCGTGGCGCAGGAACTCCTCTTCGGTGCGGTCGCCCCGCATGCCGCGCAGGAGCTTGCCGAACAGGTCGATCTTGGCCTGGGCGAGCGCCGCGCGCTCGGTCAGCCGAGCGATCAGCGTCCGGGTGTCGACGTGATCGGCGGCCTGGACCTTGACGACCAAGTCGTCCCGCACGAAGGACGGTTTGGCGGCGGTGGTCGTGAAGTGGTCCAGTTCGGCCAGTCCGGCGTCGGTGACCTGGAACAGGCGCTTGTTGGGCCGGGTGTCCTGGACCACTTCCCGGCCCGTGATCAGCCCGTCCTTCTCCAGCCGCGTCAGCTCCGCGTACACCTGCTGCGGCTGGGCGTGCCAGAAGTTCGCCACCCCGAGGTCGAACGCCTTGACCAGCTGGTACCCGCTCAACTCCTCGTCGAGAAGCGCCGCGAGAACCGCGTGCCGCAACGCCATCGGCTCTCCTCCTCCTTGCGTCGGCCCTGGGAACGGCCTCATCATACTCATGAATCTGACTAGTCATATTTATGAGTATGAGGTGAGAGTCATGACCGCAGCCGCACGGTTCCGCGCCGCCGTCGACAACCGCGACCTGGCAGCCCTGGAGGATCTGTTCACGGACGACATCCGCTTCTACAGCCCCGTGAAGTTCACGCCCTTCGAAGGCAAGCCCATGGTGCTGGGCCTCTTCGGGGTCCTGCTGCGTACCTTCGGGAACTTCCGCTACGTCGGCGACCACGAGGGCACCGCGGAGACGAGCGCCGACGGCAGTGTCTCCTCCTCGGCGGTCCTGCTCTTCCGGGCCGTCGCGGGCGGTAAGGAGATCCACGGCATCGATCTGCTCCACTTCGACGACGACGGCCGGATCAAGGAGTTCACGGTCATGGTCCGGCCGCAGTCCGCCGTCCACGCCCTGGGCGAGGCCGTCCTCGACGGGCTGGTCGCCGACGGACTCCTTCCGGCCCCCGCCGACCGGTAAGGGGGGCGGGCGTTACGCGTCACGGCCTCGCGCGCCGGGATCAGGCGGTCCCTGCCCGACATGCTCGGCCGCGGCACCGGGACCATCGTCACCGTGTCCTCGCTCGCCGCCGTCAACCCCAACCTGCTCGGCGGCGCCGGCTACGGTGCGGCCAAGGCCGGGGTGCGCAACTTCATGACGTTCTCGGCCTCGGAGACCGCGGGGACGAAGCCCTCTACCTGTGGAACGCGTTGTTCGGCCCCCGCGACATCCTCGACCTCATCAAGAGCGGACGCACCGAGGAGGAGGCCGCCACCCGCCTCGTGGCCGCACTGCGCGGCGCCCTGACCGGCTGGTTCACGACGGAGCCGCGATCGGGAGGGTGAGGGACGCCCGCGTGCCGTCCCGCCCGCGGCCGAAAGGTTCAGTCCACCTCGGCCGCGGGTGGCGCCGTGGTGCCCCGTACCTCGAGGGCCGGCGGCGAGAGGACGGTCTCTGCCGGGCGTGCCGGATCCGCGATCCGGTCCAGGAGGTGCTGCGCGGCGCGGCGGCCGACATCGTGGCCGGCGTTGTCCACCGTGGTCAGCCACAGGTGGCGCAGGCGTGAGAGATAGGTGTTGTCGTACCCGACGAGGGAGAGGTCCCGCGGGACCTGGAGGCCCGACTCCTCGGCTGCCGACAGGGCGCCGACGCAGGCGATGTCGTTGAAGGCGAAAACCGCACTCGGCCGCGGCGTTGAACTGAGCAGCCGGACCATGGCCCGGTAGCCGCCCTCTTCGGTCAGGTCGCCCTGCTCGACGAGCGCCGTGCCGTCCAGGCCGTGCTCGTGCATGACCGTCTCGAAGCTGCGGCGGCGCAGCTCGCCGACGACGCCCTGGCCGGCGATGTGGGCGATGCGGCGGTGGCCGAGTCCGATGAGGTGCTCGGTGGCCAGGCGCGCACCGTGCTCGTCGTCGTTGGCGACGACGTCGACGCGGGGGAGCACCGGTTCGCGGGCGCCGGCCACCACGGTGGGGATGTGGGTGGCCGCGGCGCGCAGCACGTTCGAGGGGGGCAGGGTGCCCACGGCTATCAGCCCGTCGACGCGCAGTTCGGTGAAGGTGCGGGTGAGGTCCTCGCCGAGCCGCCGGTTGAGGTGGCCGTCGGCGAGCAGCATGTGCAGGCCGCTGTCGTGGAGACGGGAGTTCATGCCGTCCAGCAGCTCCACGAACCAGGGGTTGCGCATGTCGTTCAGCAGCACGCCGACCGAGCGGGTGCGGCGCTCGCTCAGACTGCGCGCGGCGGCGTTGGGCCGGTAGCCGAGATCCTCGACGGCGGCCAGCACGGCCTGCCGCTTCTCGGGGCTCACCTGCTCGGACCCGCGCAGCACCAGGGAGACCAGTGATTTCGACACGCCGACCCGCTCGGCCACGTCACGGATCGTCGGGGGTCTCATGGATGGACCGTTCCACAAGCCGGTGGGGGGTGTCAAAGGCATTGACACGAGGGAGGACGGGATTCAGGGTGTGGTGGAGCACGAATGGAACGGTCCAATGAAGGGCAGTCATGGCAAGCACGCTCGGCGTCGCCGTCGTGGGATTCGGGTGGATGGGCCGGGTGCACACCCAGGCGTACGCCCGTGTCCCGCACCACTTCCCGCACGTGGGCGCACGCCCGCAGCTGAACTCGGTGGCGGAGGCGGTGCCCGGCCGGGCCGAGGAGGCCGCGGCGCAGTTCGGGTTCGCCTCGGCCACCCGCGACTGGCGTGAGGTCGCGCAGGATCCGCGGGTGCAGGCCGTCAGCATCACCGCGCCGAACTTCCTGCACCGCGAGATCGGCGTCGCGATGGCCGAGGCGGGCAAGCACATCTGGATCGAGAAGCCGGTCGGCCTGACCACCGACGACGCCCGCGCGGTGGCCGATGCCGTCGCCGCGGCCGGTGTGCAGGGAGCGGTGGGCTTCAACTACCGCAACGCGCCCGCCGTCGAGGCGGCCCGCGAGCTCATCGCTTCCGGTGAGCTGGGCACGGTCACCCACGCCCGCGTCCGCCTCTTCAGCGACTACGCGGCGCACCCGGACGGCGCGCTGACCTGGCGGTACGAGCGGGCGCGCGGGGGCAGCGGGGTGCTGGGCGACCTGGCTTCGCACGGCGCGGACCTGGCCCGCTTCCTGCTGGGCGACATCGCCGCCCTGACCGCCGACACCGCGGTCTTCGTCCCCGAGCGGGCCCGTCCGACCGGCGCCACCGCCGGTCACACCCTGGCCACCGGTGGCGAACTCGGCCCGGTCGAGAACGAGGACTACGTCAACTGCCTGCTGCGCTTCGCCTCCGGCGCACGCGGTGTGCTGGAGGCCAGCCGGGTCTCGGTCGGCGAGCAGAACAACTACGGCTTCGAGGTGCACGGCACCAAGGGCGCGGTGTTCTGGGACTTCCGCCGGATGAACGAGCTGGGCGTGAGCCGCGGCACGACCTACCAGGACCAGCCGGTCAGCACGGTGCACGTCGGCCCGGGCGCCGGTGAGTACGGCGCCTTCCAGCCGGGCGCGGCGACCAGCATGGGCTACGACGACCTCAAGGTGATCGAGGCGTACCGCTTCCTGCGCTCGATCACCGAGGGCACACCGTACGGGGCCACTCTGGACGACGCCGTGCACAGCGCGGCCGTACTGGACGCCATGACGCAGTCCGTCGACAGCGGAGCGTGGGTGACGCTGACATGAGCGGCGTACGCATCGGCGTGATCGGCGCGGGCAACATGGGCGCAGACCACGTCGCCACGCTCCACCGCCACGTCTCCGGCGCCGAGGTCACGCTGGTCGCGGACATCGACAAGGAGCGTGCGGCCTCCGTCGCCGGTACCGTGCCCGGCGCCCGGACCACCGACGATCCTCACTCCGTCGGGCAGCGGCACGCAGCTGACGTACACCGAACCGCGAACCGCCCACGACGCCCTGTACTTCGAGGCCGCCGAGGTGGCCCGGTGCGTCGCCGCGGGCCTGCGGGAGACCCCGTTGCGGCCCCTGGAGGAATCGCTCGTCACGCTCCGGTCGATGGATGAGATCCGCAGACTGTGCGGCATCACCTTCGACCAGTAACTCTGCGCCCCCTTTGGCTCGTTCATTTCGGTGACGTCCGGCCCGTCGGCGGATACGGTCTGGTAGGACCGCTTTTTCAGCACCACAGGACGGGTCCCAGCGCCATGACAGCCATCACCACGATCGAACTCGACGACGGCTCACTCCTGCGGGTGGAGACCACCACGCCCACCCCCTCCCGCCCGGCATCCGGCGACCCGTACGAGCCCATCGGCAGGCAACGGATGGCGGACGCCGTCGGGGACGCCGCCGACACCCTGCGCAACGCGGTGGACCGGGTGCGCCCGGCCGTCCAGGACGTCGTCGACTCGCTGCGCACCATGTCGTCCCGCCCGGACCGGATCACGCTGGAGTTCGGTATGAAGGTGACGGCCGAGGCCGGTGTGGTCCTCGCCAAGACCGCCGGTGAGGCGCACTTCACCGTGGGGGTTGAATGGGGGCCCGGCGAGCGTGACCGAACCGATGCCCCCTAGTTCTCTGCCGCGCGGGGCCCGGTACGAGCGGGGCGCCGCCCGGGTGTTCGGCGCCGACGGGGTGGTCGCCGGTGCGGGCTTCCTCGTGGCCGACCGGTTGGTGTGCACCTGCGCCCATGTGGTGCAGGAGCCGGGAGGGGGCCGTCCCGAGGGACCGGTTTCCGTGGACTTTCCGCTGCTCACCGGGGCCGACGCGGGAGCCCCGGTCTCCGCCGAGGTGGAATCCTGGAGGCCGGAGGACGACATCGCGGTCCTGCGCCTGGCCGAGGCGGTGGACGGTACGGAACCGCTGCCGTTCGTGGACGGCACCGGCGATGAGTGGGGCGGGGAGATCCGCGCCTTCGGCTTCCCCGAGGACGCGCCACGCGGGGTGAACGCCACTGGCGTGCTGCGCGGCCGGCAGCGTGCCGACCGGCTCCAGCTCGACTTGGCGGCGCACGGAGTGCCCATCGGGCGGGGGTTCAGCGGGGCCGCTGTCTGGGACGTGGCGCACAGCGCCGTGGTCGGGATGCTGGTCACCCGCGGGCGGTACGGCATCAGCGGCACCGCGTATCTCATCCCGGTGGACCGGCTCCTCGGATCGGATGTGTCCCTGCCCTGCCCGTTCCGCGGTCTGGACCGGTTCGAGGAGGGAGACGCCCGGTACTTCCACGGCCGGGAGAACGAGGTGGGCGAGCTGGTGGCGGCGCTGGGCTCCCGACCCCTCACCGTCCTGGTCGGCCCCTCGGGCAGCGGTAAGTCGTCCCTGCTCAGAGCCGGATTATTGGCGGACCTACGGCGTCGTCGCACGCCCTCTGCCCTGCGGGTGCCCCGGCCCGCCGACGCATCCGGCGCCCCGCCCGAGCACGCCGACGCCTGGGTCGCCGAGGCGGTCACCGCGGTCTGGCACGGGGCGGTCCCCGACACAAGCGCCCGCCAGGAGCGCCTCGCCGCGGTACGCGAGGCGTGTGCCGGGTCCGAGGCGGAGCGGATCGCCTTGCGGGGCCGCCTGTGCGACGAACTCGGGCCGAGGGGTGCCGTGCTCCTCCTGGACCAGTTCGAGGAGTACGCCGCCGACGCGCCGCACGGAGCGCTGCGGGCCTTCCACCTGCTGTCGGCGCTGACCCAGGCCCCCGACCCGGCACAGGGCGGCGGACTGCGCGTCGTACTGACCGCGCGGCCGGCCACGCTGGAGGCGCTCACCGCGGCCGACACCTCGGCATCGCTGGGCCGCGCGGTGACGTTCCTCGCCCCGATGACCGAGGAGGCGCTCACCCGCGCCGTCGAGGAACCGGTCAGAACCGTACCCGGGCTCCGCCTCGAGGACGGCCTGATCCGGCGTCTGGTGAACGACGCCGTCGGCGAGCCGGGCTGCCTGCCGCTGCTCCAGTTCACGCTCACCCAGCTGTGGCGCCGCCGCGAGGCCAACACCCTGACGCACGCCGCATACGAGGAGATCGGCGGCGTCGGGGGCGCCCTGGCCGCGTACGCCGACACCACCCTCGACCAGTGCCTCGCGCGCAGCGGCACGGCCGAGGACGCCGCCCGTCGCCTCTTCCAGCAGCTCGCCCGGCCCGACGGCCGGGGAGGGTTCACCCGCCGCGCCCTGCCCACCCACCAACTGACCTCGGAGCAAGCGGAGTTGGCGCGTACGCTGGCCGCGCGCCGCCTCCTCGTATGGGACGTCGCGCACGGTCCCGCCGACGAGGGCTCCGGCGGCACCGTGCACGTGGTCCACGAGGCGCTGCTCCGGGAATGGCCGCGCGTGGCGGGCTGGCTGCGCGACGGCGCCGAGTTCCGCGAGTGGCAGGACCGCACCGCGGGGGACGCCGCCGAATGGGAGGAGCGCGGCCGGCCCGCGGGACTGCTGCCGCACGGGGTGCGCCTGGCCCAGGGCCTGGAGTGGCTGGGCGTCCGCCCCGAAGACCTCACCGGCCTCGAACGGGCCTACCTGGAGGCGGGGCGACGGCGGCAGCGGCGTGGGCTGCGACGCCTCTGGGGCCTCACCGGACTCGTCACCGCACTGGCGCTGGTGGCGACGGCACTCGCGGTGGACACCTACCGGGCCCGGCAACGGGACCTGCGCGAGTTGCGCACGGCCGCTGCCGCGGAGCTGAGCGAACTGTCCGGCGACACGGCGGAGCGCTCCCCGGACAGCGCGTTCCGCTACGCCGCGGGCGCCTGGCAGGCGCGGCACACGCCGGAGGCGCAGCAGGCCCTGTTCGCTCAGTACGTCCGTGCGCACGACGTGGTGTCCTCGCACAGCGGGCTGTGGCGGGGCTCGGCACAGAGGATGAGGGTGACACCGGACGGCCGGACTCTCGTGGTGATCTCCCAGCCGGACGGCAAGGCCGCCTTGGAGGTCACGGCCGTCACCGGTGCCCGTGAGGGCAGACCGCGTGCGACACGGCTGCGCGGCGTACCCGCCGACCTCGGACTGAACAGCTTTCAGGACGCGGTCAGTGACGACGGCCGGCGCTACTCGATGGCGACGGCGGGCGGGAGGGTCCTGCTCTGGAACCTGACCGACTCCGTCCCCCGGCCGCACACCCTGTCCGGTCCGTTGGCCGACCGTGGGGACGTCTACGAATCATCCGTGGACTTCTCCGAGGACGGCAAACGCCTGCTGCACTTCTTCCGCTTCAAGGAGCCGCGCCCCGAGGACGACGGACGACGGGCGCTGGTGCGTCTGTGGGACGCGGCAACCGGTCGGAAACTGCCCATGTCCCAACGGTCCGCGGGGCGGCGGGAGCCCGAGAATCCCAGCTCCGCCTGGCTGCTCGGGAACGGGGACCGGATCGCCGTGACCGTCAGCCGACGGGTGAACGGCGGGCGGCAGCCACGCTTCGAGAGCTCTCTCGACATCCATGCCACCGAATCCGGCGAGCGCGTCCGCCGGGTCTACCGGCAGATGGACGTCCTGGGAGCGCAGCAGGCCGACCGGGGCCGCGGTGTCTGGGTGACGCCGGAGGACGGCGCCGCCCGCTGGTACTCCCTGGTGCCCGGAGCGAACCAGCCGAGCGGCACGCTCCCGGGGAGCATCAGGCGCGTGGACGGGACGGGAACCCACCTCATCGACGAGAACGGCACGACGTCGGCCCAGCGGGGCGACTTCCGGCGCGTCACGATCCTCGACGCACGCGGCGACCACCGCTACTGGACCGCCACGGTGCCGGGCAAGGCGCATTCCATGGGTGTCGCGGTCGCCGGAAGCGGCCCGGGCCCGCGCACGCTGCTCACCGCCGAGGGCAACTCCCTGCTTCGGGTACGGGCCGTACCGGCGCCCCCGCCGCTTCAGGCCCGTGACGACGACGCGTCGGCGACCGATGCCGCCCTGGCCGGAGAACCCGACGGCCCGCGCGCCGCACGCCTGCACCGGGGGCGGCTGGAGGTGCTGGGCCCCGGCGTCCGGCGGCGCGACACGCTCCTGCCCGAGCGCGTCCGCAAGCAGAAGGACCTCGACCTCCGCCTGCGCTGGGTCACCTGGAAGGGCGCGGACGCGCTGCTGGTCTGGTCCGAGAAGTCAACCACCGCGCTCCTGTACGACGTCGACACGCTGCGCCCGCGGGTGCGGGTCGCGTGGGACTGCGGCCGGGCGGGCAGTCCGGCCTGGAACGCGCCGCAGGACATCGTGCAGACGGCCGGCGGTGAACTGGTGGTCCTCTGCCGGGGCGGCAGCCTGGTCCGGCTCGACCCGCGCACCGGGGTCCAGAGCGGCGGCCCCGTCCACCTGGAGCGGACCCCGCCGGAATCGGGCACCTTTCCCGAAACGGGTCAGCTCACCCCGAGGCCGGGCCGCCGCGACCAAGTGGCGGTGGTCATGGACCCCTGGCGGGAGCGCGGCCGGGCCGAGGTGTGGGACGCGCGGCACGGCACCCGCGTCGCACGGCTCGAGGGCGCTCCGCTCCGCTACAACGGAGCGGCCTGGCTGGCCTTCACCCCCGACGGTGACCGGCTTGCCGCGCTCGAAGACGACCGCAGGGTGGCATGGTGGCAGGTGGACGAGGAGCGCAAGGACGGCCGGACCCGTCGCCTGGAGGGGGCCGAGGGACTCATGGGCGTGGCGAGCGACGGAACCCTCGTCGTGAATTTCCTGGGGCACGTCGGAGTGGTTTCTCCCGACGGTGAGCTGCTCGGCCGCCTCGAAGAGCCTACGGCGGGAAGCCCGGCCGCCTGGCGCCTCGCCGGCGATACGCTGCGCCTGCTCAGCCCCCGCGACGACCTGACCCTGCGCCTTTCCCCCGGCCAATGGCACCGGACCCTGTGCTCGGCCCTGCACGGCCCCTACACCCCCGCTCAGCGCGCCGCCCCGCGTCTGGGCGTGTCACGGGACACCGAGCCGTGCCCGGACGACCAGTGACCCATGCCCGCGCGGGCACTGCCGTCGCGGCCGTATCGGTCAGGCGGCGGCCTCCACGTGGCCGTGCAGGCGTGCGACCACCTCGGTCAGCTGCGCGGCGACCTCGGCGTCATCGGCCGGGTGGGTCTCCGCGAAACGGGTCAGCGAACCGGGGATGGAGAGCTTGACGTCCTCCAGCACCTTGCCACCGGCGATGCCCGCGGACTTGCGGGTCTCGTCCTGCGCCCACACACCGCCGTACTGGCCGAAGGCGGTGCCGACGACGGCGACCGGCTTGCCGCCGAAGGCGCCGGCGCCGAACGGGCGGGACAGCCAGTCGATGGCGTTCTTCAGGACGGCCGGGATGGTGCCGTTGTACTCGGGCGAGACGAGCAGGAAGGCGTCGGCGGACGCCGCGGCCTCGCGCAGCTTGGCGGCGGCGGCCGGGACGACGTCCTTGACGTCGATGTCCTCGTTGTAGAACGGGATCTCGGCCAGGCCCTCGAAGATCTCCACGTCCGCGCCCTCGGGGGCGAACTTGACGGCCGCCTCGGCGAGCTGGCGGTTGTGCGAACCGGCGCGAAGGCTGCCGACGAGCGCAAGAATACGAACAGACATGCGAACTCCACGGTGCTCAACGTTGTCATCATCCGGACCGAGGTCCGTTTAATGTTGTAGCGGCTAACCGGACCACGGTCCAGTTTTCTTTTCCCATGCTTTACGCTGTTTTCATGTCCAGCGCCCTGCCCCCTTTGCCGACGCCGCAACAGCCGCTCGGCGAGCCCGAGTTGCTCCAGCTCGGCCCCGCCGGGGACGAGCCGTGCCTGCGGGCCGACGCGGCGCGCAACCGGGCCCGGCTGCTGGAGGCCGCCGCCCGGCTGATCGCCGAGCACGGCGTTGCCGGGGTGACGATGGAGGCGGTGGCCGCCGCCGCCCAGGTGGGGAAGGGCACCGTCTTCCGGCGCTTCGGCGACCGCACCGGACTCCTGATGGCGCTGCTGGACCATTCCGCGAAGACGCTCCAGGCCGACTTCCTCGGCGGACCGCCGCCGCTGGGCCCCGGAGCACCGCCCGAGGAGCGGCTGCGGGCGTTCGGCGTGGCGCTGCTGCACCGCTCGGCGGAGCAGTTGGACCTCCAACTGGCGGCCCAGCCGGAGCCCGCTCGCCGGTTCGCCCACCCATCGGCTCAGGCCCTCACCACGCACGTCACCGTCCTGCTGCGGCAGATCACACCGCACGCCGACTGTGATCTCCTGGCCCAGGTGCTGATGGGATATCTCGACCCTGCCCTGATCCACCACCTGACCCGGCAGCGCGGGATGCCCCTGGACCGGCTGGAGGCGGGCTGGGCCGATCTGGTCGCCCGGGTGACGGGCATGGAGCCGCCCCGCTGAGCCCGCGAACCGGCTGAGGCTTCCGGTCTCAGACGCGATCGACGGCTTCCGCGGCACCCGTGAGCTCGGGCCGGGGCGCGGTCTCCCGGCGCGGGAGCATCAGCGGGGTGGCCAGGAGGACGATTCCGGCGGCCGCGACCGCGGTACGGGGACTGGTGGCGGCGGCCAGCAGACCCCACAGGGCGGTCATCGCCGCGATGGCGGTGCTGCTGCTGACCGACCACGCGGTCAGGGTACGGGCGACCCGGTCGGGGCCGGTGTGGTCGAGCCGGTAGGTCGCCAGCAGGGGAGCGAACAGGCCGCAGCACGTCACCAGGCCGAGCTGGACGGCGATGACGAGGACGATCCCGGGGACACCGGGACCGACGAACGCCAGCCCCACCGGCCAGACCGCACGCAGCGCCCCGGCGACGAGGAGCATCCGGTGCTGCCCGAACCGCGCGGCGAGCGGGCGCGCCAGGCGGGCGCCGATCAGGCCGCCCACGCACGGGGCCGCGAACGCCAGACCGTACTGCCAGGGGGCGAATCCGAGGGCGCCCAGCAGGAGTACGGCCAGCAACGGCTCGGAGGCCATGATCAGACCGTTGACCACGATCGCGTTGAAGAACAGCGGCCGCAGCCCGGCGTGGGTGAGGATGTGGCGCCACCCTTCGAGCAGATCGCCCGCGCGCAGCCGCCGGGTGCCGGTGCGTGCGGGGCGCGGCTCCGTCCCGCCGATGGCGCGGATGCTCAAGCCCGAGAGCAGATAGCTGACCGCGTCGGCCACGATCGTGGTCACCGGGCCGAACATCCCGATCGCGGCCCCGCCGAGGGGCGGTCCGACCACCGTCGCGGTCCATGTCGTGGACTCGAACCGGCTGTTCGCGACGAGCAGGTCCTCCGGCGGCAGGAGCGCTTTCAGGTACGCGCCACTGGCGGCGTTGAAGGCGATGTTGGCCGCGGCGACGGCGACGGACACGACCAGGAGTTGTACGAAGGTGAGCCGGCCGAGCGCGAACGCGGCGGGGACGCTCATCATCGCCGCGCACCGGATCAGGTCCATCGCCACCATGACCCGTCGCTTGCGGCGGAACTCCACCCACGGCCCGAGCGGCACCGCGACCAGCGCCCCCACGGCGCGCCCCGCAGCGGCCAGCGCCGCCACCTCGGCCGGTCCGGAGTGCAGCACGAGGACCGCGATCAGGGGAAACGCGCCGAAGCCGAACCCCGTTCCGTACGCGCTGACCGCGTACGCCGCCCACAGCCACCCGAAACGACGCCCCAGCGTCCGTCTGCCCGCCATGTCCCATGCCCCCTAACTAGGGTCTTTCTGACGGATCTCCGCGGCGTCGCGACGCCCTGCACGGTCTCCCAGCTACCGCTGGGAGGTGCCCCCGGCTCGCCGCACCGCGCGAAACCCCAATAGCTCCGCTACGAGGGCTTCCACGCGGCACACCGAGAGCACGCACCGGACGCCGCTCCTTCTCCCACGGAGATCCGTCAGAAGGACCCGAGCCGCCGACCCGCACCCACCACACGCTGACCGTCGGTATCCAAGCGAGGAGCGAGGGCCCGGAGCAAACAACCGATCCGCCGCACGACACAACCAGCGGTTGTGTCGATATGCTGCCCGGCGTGGATCTCGACGCCGTGCGCACCTTCGTGGCCGCCGCGGAGGCGGGGCGGTTCCAGGACGCCGCCACCGACCTGGCGGTCACCCAGCAGGCCGTCTCCAAGCGCATCGCCACGCTGGAGAAGACCCTCGGGGTGCGGCTGTTCACCCGCACCGCTCGGGGAGCGAAGCTCACCATCGACGGACAGGCGTTCCTGCCCCACGCCCGCGAACTCCTCCAGGCCGAAGCGCGGGCGGTCGCCTCCGTGTCCCCCGGCCGCCGCGCGCTGCGCGTCGACGTGATCGGCCGACGGCTCGCCCCGGCCGCCGCGCTGCGCGACTTCCATCGCGCGCACCCCGAGGCCGGGCTGGACCTCGTGACCCTCGTGGACGTCGACACGGCCATCGACGCCCTCCGCTCCGGCACCATCGACGCGTCCTTCCGCGCCGTCACCATGCCCGGCCGGAAGCTCCCCGACGACATCGGCGCCACCCGGGCCTTCGACGAGCCCGTCCAAGTCCTCACCGGGCCGGCCCACGAACTTGCCACCGCCCGCGCGGTCATGCCCGCCGAACTCGCCGGACACCGGATCTGGATGCCCGGTCTCGTCCCCGGCACCGAGTCGACGGCCTACTACGACGACCTCGCCACCGCGTTCGGGCTGACCATCGAGATCACCGGCCCCGACTTCGGGACCGAGCCCCTGCTCGACACCGTCGCCGACTCCCGGTCCCTGGCCACGTTCGTCGGCGAACAGACCCGCCTCGTCTGGCCCGCCGAGCACGACCTGCGCCGCATTCCCCTGCGCGACCCGATACCGGTCTACCCGCACTCCCTGCTGTGGCACCGCGACAACCCCCACCCGGCGCTCGACGCCCTCCGCCGCCACTTCGCCTCTGGCCGGTTCGACCACTCCGCCGCCGGGACGTGGACACCCGCCTGGGCCCACTGAACCGCCGCAGTCCCCCGGCGCCTCCGATCGTGGCGGGACGTACTCTCGAGCCCACGAACAGCAGCCGCGGTCGGAGGAACGATGTCAGGCGCATGTTGCGCCCCCAGCTCAGGGGGCGGCGACCAGGAGAACCCCGAGCCATACACCGTGCCGACGGTCCGGGCCCCGGAGCGGGACCGGGCGCAGGGGATGCGCGCCATGCTGCGCATCCCCGGGGGGACGTATCTGATGGGAGGCGACGACGCCGACGCGTTCCCCGAGGACGGTGAGGGCCCGGTCCGGGAGGTGCGGATGTCGCCGTTCCGAATCGATGCCACCGCCGTCACCAACCGCCAGTTCGCGGCGTTCGTGCGCGGCAGCGGCTACCGGACCGATGCCGAGCGCTACGGCTGGTCCTTCGTGTTCTACGCGCTCGTCCACCCCGCCGCCCGGAACATGGTGCGCGACGGCACGGTGGCGCAGGCGCCCTGGTGGCTGGCGGTCGAGGGGGCGTGCTGGCGGGCGCCCTACGGGCCGGGGTCGTCATGGACCGAGCTGTCGAACCACCCCGTCGTCCACGTCTCCTGGCGCGACGCCGCCGCCTACGCGGCCTGGGCGGGCAAGCGCCTGCCCACGGAGGCGGAGTGGGAGAGGGCGGCGCGCGGCGGTCTGGAGCGCTCCCGCTTCCCCTGGGGGAATGAGCTGCTGCCCCGCGGACAGCATCGCTGCAACATCTGGCAGGGGAAGTTCCCGCAGGTCAACACGGGCGAGGACGGCTATCTGGGGACCGCACCGGTCAAGTCCTACCGCGCCAACAACTACGGCCTGTACAACACCTCGGGCAACGTGTGGGAATGGTGTTCCGACTGGTGGAGCACCACATGGCACGCGGCCGACCGCCCGGAGACCCGCCACGATCCGGCCGGACCTCCCACCGGGGAGGCGAAGGTGATCCGCGGCGGCTCCTATCTGTGCCACGCGTCGTACTGCAACCGCTATCGCGTCGCCGCGCGCACCTCCAACACCCCCGACAGCAGCACCGGCCACATGGGGTTCCGCTGCGCCGCGGACCTGCCCGGCACCGGCTGACAAACACACGCTCCTCCGGCCCCCAGCAAGGGGGGTCACGGTGGTTGACACAGGCAACGGGAGCGGTGAGACTGACGCCCATATTACTGGTAAGGCCAGTTAACCTGGGCAGCGTCCCGGAGTCTCCAGGGGCCTGCCGGCCGCGCAAAGGAGCGTCCTGGATGACCAACGCCTCTCCGCCCCCGCCGTCCGCGAGCGGGACCTTTCAAGGCAAGATCGGCACCACCTACGAGGAGTCGACTCCGTGGTGGCCCGAGCAACCGACGCCTCCCGAGGGCACGCCCAATGTCGTGGTCATCGTGCTCGACGACGTCGGTTTCTCGGACCTCGGCTGCTTCGGCTCGGACATCGACACCCCGGCCATGGACGCCCTCGCCACCGGCGGCCTGCGCTACGCCAACTTCCACACCACCACGCTGTGCTCGCCGACCCGCGCCTCCCTGCTGACCGGCCGGAACCACCACTCCGTCGGTATGCGCATGCTGTCCAACTTCGACACCGGCTTCCCCAGCGGGCGCGGACAGATCACCAAGGCCGCCGCGATACTGCCCGAGGTGCTGCGCGACAACGGCTTCAACACCATGGCCGTGGGCAAGTGGCACCTGGCGCCGATGGAGCAGACCACCGCGTCCGGGCCGTACACCCAGTGGCCGCTCTCCCGCGGATTCGAGCGCTACTACGGATTCCTGGAAGCCGAGACGGACAGCTTCTATCCGGAGCTGTTCTACGACAACCACGCGGTGGATCCGCCGAAGAGCCCGGAAGAGGGCTATCACCTCAGTGAGGACATCGTCGACCGGGCGATCGAATTCGTCAGGGACCAGACGTCGGTCACTCCGGAGAAACCTTTCTTCATGTACATGGCCTTCGGCGCGGCGCACGCCCCGCACCAGGCCCCCCAGGAATACCTGGAGAAGTACCGGGGCCGGTTCGACCACGGCTGGGACGTCGAGCGCGCCACCCGGCACGCCCGCCAGATCGAACGGGGCATCCTGCCGGAGGGCACCGAACTGGCGCCGCACAACCCCGGGGTCCTTCCCTGGGACGAGCTGCCGGACGACGAGAAGAAGCTGTCCGCACGCCTCCAGGAAGCCTACGCGGCGATGGTCGACCACACCGACCACCACATCGGCCGGTTCATGGAGTTCCTGGAGCAGATAGGCCGGATGGAGAACACCATCACCATCCTGCTCTCGGACAACGGGGCCAGCCAGGAAGGCGGGCAGAAGGGGTCGCTCAACCCCACCGCGTATCAGAACGGTTTGCCCGAGGACTTCGAGGAGATGCTCGCGCGGATCGATGAGATCGGCACCACGCGCGCTCATGCCAACTACCCCTGGGGTTGGGCACAGGCGGGCAACACGCCGTTCAAGCGCTACAAGCAGAACACCCACGAAGGCGGCGTCCGCTGCCCGCTCATCGTGCAGTGGCCCCGGGGGCTGCCGCGTACCGGCGAGATCAGGCAGCAGTTCCACCACGTCAGCGACATCGTCCCGACCCTGTTCGAACTGCTCGGTCTGGAAGCTCCCGCGGTCTACAACGGCATCCCGCAAATGCCGATCCACGGTGTGAGCATGGGTTACACCTTCGACTCGCCGACCGCGCCGACGCGCAAGGAAGCCCAGCACTTCGAGATGTTCGGGCACCGCGCGATCTGGCACGACGGCTGGAAGGCCGTCGCCTACCACGAACGCGGAACGTCCTTCGACGCGGACCAGTGGGAGCTCTACCACCACGACACCGACTTCTCGGAATGCAACGATCTGGCGCAGGCGCGGCCCGAGCAACTACAGAAGATGATCTCCCGCTTCTGGGTGGAAGCAGGAAAATACGATGTGCTGCCGCTGGACGACCAAGGATTCGCCCTCCGGGCGAAGATTCCGCGTCCCGGCTCTCCGCGCAAGCGCACCACCTTCACCTACTACCCCGGCATGGCCCATCTGCCCGGTGCCGCGGTGCCACCGGTGATGAACCGCGCACACCGCATCACCGCGTTCGTCGACCGGGCCACCGCGTCGGACGAGGGTGTCCTGGTGTCCCTGGGCAACATCAGCAGCGGATACGTCCTGTACGTCAAGGACAACCGGCTGGTCTACGAGTACAACTTCCTCGGCACCCGGTACACGGTGACCTCGGAGGAAGAACTTCCGACCGGCCCGGCCGAGCTGACCTTCGAATTCGTCAAGACCGGTGACATGCAGGGCGTTGGACACCTGTACGTGTCAGGAAGGCCGGTCGGCGACGAGATCATTCCGCGGGTCCTCCCGCACTTCTTCGGGTGGCAGGGCCTCGACGTCGGACGGGACACCCTGTCGCCCTCCTCACCGAGCTATGACGGCGAATTCGCGTTCACCGGAAAGTTCGAGAAGGTCGTCTTCACGGTCGCACCGGACGAAGAGAGCGAGGAACCCTTCGAGCGGATCGACTGATTCGCTCCCGCTCACCTCCTCCAGTTCCACGCACCCAAAGGAGCAGAGATGACACTTCCGCCACTTTCCCTCGACGCGGTCAGACGAGCCGCGGAGAACGCCGGGCTCACGATGGACGACGACGAGCTTCGGATGATGCTCACCCTCGGACAGGGCGCGCTCCGGGCGTGCGAGAGGCTGGACGAGGTGAGCGGCCACCAACCGCCGGTCCGCTACCCCAGGGCGGGTTCGCAGCGACCGGACGCGAAGGACAATCCGCTGAATGCGTGGGCGGTCCGCTGCGATGTGCGAGGGGCCGCCACCGGGCGGCTGGCGGGCCGGACCGTGGCGCTGAAGGACATGATCCCGGTGGCCGGCGTTCCGATGGGCGGTGGGTCCCCGCTGCTGCGGGGACATACACCCTCCTACGACGCGACCATCGTCACCCGGGTACTCGATGCCGGCGGCCGGATCACCGGCATCGGGACGACAGAAGACCTGTGCCTGTCGGGTGCGAGCGTCTCCTCCGCCGACGGGTTCGTCCGCAACCCGTGGGACACTTCCCGATCTGCCGGAGGCTCCTCCAGCGGCGTCGCGGCACTGGTCGCCAGTGGTGCCTGTGACATCGGAATCGGCGCCGACCAGGGCGGTTCGATCCGGATCCCGGCTGCGCAGTGCGGTATCTACGGGCTGAAGCCCACCTACGGCCTGGTGCCGTACACCGGCTGCTTGCCGATTGATCCCAGCGTCGACCACGTCGGGCCGATGGCGAGGAACGCCCGGGACCTCGCGGCGCTGCTCGAAGTGATCGCGGGTTTCGACGGCGGTCTCGACCCGCGCCAGCGGGCGCAGACCCCCGTACCGGCATACGGCGACATGCTGGGGGATTCGCTGCGAGGGCTGCGCGTGGGCGTGCTCGCGGAGGGATTCACCGCCGATGAAGCGCCGAGCGCCGTTGATGAGACCGTACGGGCGCGCGTGGCCCTGCTGGCCTCGCTCGGTGCCGAGATCGTCGACGTCTCGGCGCCGCTGCACTCCTATGCCATGGACATCCACTCCTCGGTGCTGCTACAGGGTGGGGCGCAGTTCATGCTGAAGGGCAACGGGATCGGGCTGCCCGGCAAGGGTTTTTACGACGCCGAGGTGGCGTTGGCGGCGGCCCGCGGCCGGGCGCTCCACTCCGATCTGCTGTTCGCCAGCGTCAAATACGCGGCGACCGTCGGCGGTTACCTGTGGGATGTCTACGGCGGCCACTACTACGCCAAGGCGCAGAACCTGGCGATACGCCTGCGTCAGCAGTACGACCAGCTGCTCGAGGACGTCGACGTCCTCGTCCTGCCCACCGTCCGCACCACGGCGCCGCCGCTGCCCGATGCCGACGCCTCGGTGGTCGAGCTGACCGAACTGGCCCTCGACCCCGGACTCATCGCGAACACCTGTGCGTTCAACCACACCGGGCACCCCGCGTTGAACGTCCCCGCCGGTCTGGTCGACGGTCTGCCGGTCGGCATGATGCTCGTGGGCAGCCACGGTAATGACGGGGTGGTCATCGGCGCGGCGCACGCACTGGAGCAGAACCACGGTCTGGCCGACGTTCCGCCCGGGCGAGCGGCGGACGGCGCCGACGCCCCGTTCGCCCGGGCCTGACGCTGCGACCCGCGGGAGAAATCAGCGTCATGGTTCGTTCCCGCCGCTCGGCGGACAGCCCGCCCCCGGCCGACGGTGCCTTGCCCCTGGCGCCGCGGCCCGTGGGGCAGCCGTTGCGGGAGGGGATCCGTCGCGGCAGGACAGCCGCCGCACAGCCTTCCCGCAACACGCGGCCCCGGCGACCGCTCACCACAACGTACCGCTGACACCCCCGAAATCGGCGGTCAAGGATGCCGCCGACCCGATCCCGTCCGGTCGAGCAGCGCTGAGCTCCGTCGGTGGGACGCTGCGCCCATCCGTCGGCCCACCCACACGCCACCGCCGCCGGCATCGCTGTGATCGCGATGCCGGCGGCGGTGACAACACGCCCTCTACATGGCCACCGTTAGTGGCCTCCGGCCGGCGTCGGCGGCCTCACCGCCGAACAGGTGCATTGGTTTGGACCTGCGGGCAAGAACCCGTCGGCGTCCGGTCAGTTGGGCGGTGTATAGCGTCCGTCGATCGCCGTCCACCCTCCGTCCACGAAAAGCTGGCTCCCGGTGACGAAGGATGAAGCGTCCGACGCGAGGTAGACGACGGCGCCGGCCAGTTCGTCCGGCCGGGACCAGCGGCCCAGGGCGCTCTTGGTCGCGTAGGCCTCCGACCACTCCGGTACGGCCCTGATCTGCGAGGTCAGTGGTGTGTCCACGATGCCCGGGGCGACGGTGTTCACCCGCACGCCCGACGGGCCCAGCTCGGCCGCAGCGGTCCGCAGCATCTGGACGAGGCCGGCCTTCGTGGCCGCGTACACCCCCTGTCCCGGCTCGACGGCCACCGCGCGGATCGAGCTGAAGCCGATGATGCTGCCCCTGCCGCGTTCGGCCATGCCACGGCCGAACGCCCGCACCAGGTCGAAGGAGGCGCGCAGATTGAGCGCCACGACCCGCTCGAACTCCTCCGCGGTGTAGTCGAGCAGGCTCTTGCGCACGTTCGTCGCGGCGGTGAAGACGAGCACGTCGACGGCTCCGAGCTCCTCGGAGGCACGCGCGACCGCCTCGCCATCGAGCACGTCGAGGGCGTACGCGGAGAGGTTCTTCCCCATCGACGCCGACTCCTCGGCCGCGGTCAGGTCACGGTCGGCGCACACCACCGTGGCGCCCTGCGCGGCGAGGGCCAGGGCGCTCTCGCGGCCGATTCCGCTCCCGGCGCCCACCACGACAGCCTTGCGGCCGTCGAGCCTGAAGAGGCGGGAGTAGGTGTCCACCGCATCGGTGCGGTCATTCGCTTGCATGGTCCCTCACGGCTTCGTTGTCGTCGGACGGATCACTGCCATACGGGTGACGGTGAGCTCTTCGATGGCGAACCTCGGGCCCTCCCGTCCGGCCCCGGAGTCCTTCACGCCGCCGTACGGCATGACGTCGGATCGGAAGCCGGGAACCTCATTGACCACCACTCCGCCCACCTCCAGGCGGTCGAGGGCGGCGAACGCCGTGTCGAGGGCGCTGGTGTAGACACTCGCGTGCAGTCCGTAGCGCGAGTCGTTGACCAGGTCGAAGGCCGTCTCCAGATCGGGGACGGACCGTATCGCGACCACCGGGCCGAAGACTTCCTCGTTCCAGACGGTGAGGGCGCGGTCCACGTCGAGCAGCACGGCGGGCTCGATCACCCCGTCGGTGACCTTGCCTCCTGCCACCAGCGAAGCTCCTGCCTCCACCGCCTCCTCCAGCCATGAGCAGACCCGCTCGGTGGACCGCTTGTCGATGAGTGCCGAGACCCTGGTCGCCGGATCACGGGGATCACCCACGACCACCTGGGCCACTCGCTCCGTCAGGCGGGCCACGAACTCCTTCCGCACGTCTTCCACCACGATGACCCGCTGCACACTGATGCACGCCTGGCCCGACGCGTAGTACCCGCCGCGCACCACCGCATCGGCGGCGGCGTCGAGGTCGGCGTCGGCGGCCACCACCAGGGCGGCATTGGAGCCGAGTTCGAGCAGCACCTTGGTGGGTGCCGCGTCCCGGGCGATCCGGTGGCCCACGCCGGCGGAGCCGGTGAAGGACACCGCCCCGATCCGGCGGTCGGTGGTCAGCGCGACACCCACCTCGGGGCCGCCGGTCACCAGCTGCACCGCGGCTTGCGGCGCGCCGCCGGCGCGGAGGGCCTCGCGGAGGAGGTGCACCAGCCACAGGGTGGCCAGCGGCGTCTGCGGGGCGGGCTTGACGATGACCGGGCAGCCGGCCGCGAGCGACGGCGCGATCTTGTGCGCGGAGAGCAGCAGCGGGTAGTTGAAGCCCGAGATGCCCACCACCACGCCGATCGGCTTGCGGGTCCAGAAGCCGAGCAGCCCCTCACCCGACGGCAGCAGGTCCAGCGGCACCGTCTCCCCGTGCAGCCGGGCCACTTCCTCGGCCGCCGTGAGCAGCGTCAGCAAGGTGCGGTCCACTTCGACACGGCAGTCGACCAGCGGCTTGCCGGTCTCCAGGACCAGGAGCCGCTCGAAGTCCGCGCGCCGGGAGGTGATGGCCTCGTGGGCCGCGAGCAGCGCGGCCCTGCGGGTGTGCGAGGGGAGCCGGCCGACCCGCTCGCGGACCGCGAGGGCCGCGTCCACCGCCTGGTGCGCGAGGCCGGTGTCACCGACCGGGGCCCGCGCCACGAGCGTCCCGTCGTAGGGGAAGCGGACGTCCTCGGCGGCGGGTGCCTCCACCCAGCTGTCGCCGATGGGAAGACCCTCGGGAAACTCCCTCACCACGGGGCTTTCGCCGCCGGGGGGTTTGACGTGGGTAGTCACGGTTGGTACTCCCGGTTGAGGTCGGCCGCCGACACCCCGGACAGTGCCTTGCCCAGAGTCGGAACGGCGGCGATCAGCCTGCGTGTGTAGGAATGCTGCGGGTCCTCGTACACCTGCTCCGTGTCCCCGGTCTCCACGATCTGCCCGCCGTGCATGACCGCGACCCGGTCGCAGACATGCCGGACCACGGACAGGTCGTGGGAGACGAAGACCAGTGTGAGGGACAACTCGTCGACGAGGTCGGCGATGAGGTTGAGCACCTGGGCCCGTACGGACACGTCCAGGGCGCTCACCGGCTCATCGGCCACGATGATCTTCGGACGGGGGGCGAGAGCACGCGCGATGGAGATGCGCTGCCGCTGGCCGCCGGAGAACTGGTGCGGATACCGGTTCGCCGCGTCGGCCCGCAGGCCGACGGCCTCGAGCAGCTCGGCCACCCGCTCACGGTGGTTCCCGTGCCCCTGCGCGACGAGTGGCTCGGCCACGATGTCGCCGACGCGCATGCGCGGGTCCAGCGCACTCATCGGGTCCTGGAACACGAGCTGGAGCCGCTCGCGGACGAACTTCAGCTGCCTCTCCCGGAGCCCGGTGATGTCCCGGCCGTCGATCGCGACGCTGCCGCTGGTGGGGCGGTCCAGCCCGGCCAGAATCCGCAGCAGGGTCGACTTGCCGCACCCCGACTCGCCCACGATGCCGAACCGCTGCCCCTGGGGGACGGTGAAGCTGACGCCGCGCAGGGCGTGCACCGGCGGGCTGGGGTGGCGCAGCGAGGTACGGGGCCGTCGGTAGTCGCGCGTGACGTCGCGGACGCTGATGGCGTCCACGGGGTCGGTCTGCGACCCCGGTGCGGGGGTGGCGCTGGTCGGTTGCTCAGCCACGTCCGGCCTCCTGGTTCATGGGTACGCCGGCCTTGTGCGCGCCGCTCTCGGATGCCGGGTGGAAGCAGGCGTAGCCGGAGTCCGGCCCGGTCGGGACCCATTCCGGCCGGGTGGCGCACGTCTCGGTCGCGGATGCGCACCTGTTTCTGAAGACGCATCCGGCGGGGAACTGGCCCGCCGGTGGAACCGACCCGCCGATCGTCACCAGCCGGCCGCGGTCGTCGACCGCGGTCAGGTCCGACGCGCCGATCAACCCCTGGGTGTAGCGGTGCCGGGGGCGCGTGAACACCTCCCGGACCGGGCCGGACTCGACCACCCGCCCGCCGTACATGACCATGACCCGCTCGCAGGCGGTGGCCACCACGGCCAGGTCGTGGGTGATGAAGAGCATGGCCGACTCGCGGTCCCGGACACCCCGCACGATGAGGTCGAGCACCCGCGCCTGCACCGTGACGTCGAGCGCGGTGGTGGGCTCGTCGCAGACCAGGAGCGCGGGGTCGTTCGCGAGGGCGATGGCCAGGACCACCCGCTGCCGCTGACCTCCCGAGAACTGGTGCGGGTAGGCGTCCGCGGCGGTGGCGGGGTCGGGAAGCCCCACCTGGGCGAGCAGTTCCACGGCGGCGGCGCGGGCGGACGCGCGGTCGGGCCTGGTCCGGTGGATCAGCAGCACCTCGGCGATCTGCCGCCCGACTTTCATGGTGGGGTTCAGGGCGGTCATGGGCTCCTGGAAGACCATGGCGATCTCCTTGCCCCGCACCCGGGACATCCGCGCCTCGTCGGCACCCACCAGGTCGTGGCCGACCCCGGCGAGCCGCACCGAGCCCGTGGTCCGCAGCCCCTCGGGGAGCAGGCCCATCACGCTCAGCGCGGTCAGCGACTTGCCCGAGCCCGATTCGCCGATCAGGCCGACCCGCTCGCCGGCCCGGATGGTGAAGTCGACGTCTTCGACGAGCTTGCGACCGCCCACCGCGACGTTGAGGTTCCGCACGGTCAGCACATCATCGCGGCCCTCGGTGGAGCCCGGTCCGGAGGCCGGTGCCGTGTCAGGTGCCGGGATCATCGGTGGTCCTCCAGCTTGGGGTCGAAACGGTCCCGCAGGCCGTCACCGAGCAGGTTGAATCCCAGCACCACCACCGCGATCGCGATGCCCGGAAACACGGCGAGCCGGGGGGCGACCGACAGCATCTCCTGGCTCTCCTGAAGCATCCGGCCCCAGGACGGTGTGGGGGGCGGGGTTCCGAAGCCCAGGAAGGACAGCGCGGCTTCGGCGAGTACGGCGATGGCGAAACCGACCGACGCCTGCACGATGACGAGACTGCTGACGTTGGGCAGGACGTGCCGCAGGCCGATCGAGAACGGCCCGCGGCCCGCCGCGCGCGCGGCGATGACGTATTCGGTCTTCATGACCTGCAGCGTGCCGCCGCGGATCAACCGGGCGTAATGGGGTATGGACGCGATGCCGATGGCGACCATCGCGACCAGTGTGCTGGCGCCGTACACCGCGGCGAACATGATGGCCAACAGGAGCGCCGGGAAGGCGAGAAGCAGGTCGTTGCCGCGCATCAGCAGCTCACCGAGCCAGCCGGGCGCCATTCCGGCGACGATACCGAGCGGCACTCCGACCACGGCGGCGACCCCCACCGCCACGAAGCCGACGAACAGTGTGGTGCGCGAGCCCATCAGGATCTGGCTGAACACGTCGCGGCCGAATTTGTCCGTGCCGAACCAGTACTCCAGCGACGGCTTCTCCAGCCGCGCTGAGGTGTTCACCAGAGTCGGGTCGTGCGGGGTCCACACGAAGGACAGCAGCGCCAGGCCGAACACGACCATGACGATGAAACCGCCCACCAAGAGGCTGCCCGTCATCGGGCGGCGCCGTCGCCGGTCGTCGGGCGCCGCGGACGCGACGACCGATTCCGTGTCCAGAACAGTCATGACGCGCCTCCCCTGAGCCGCGGGTCGATCATCAGATAGACCATGTCCACCAAGAAGTTCACAAGCAGCACCGCCGTTGCAATGATCATGACCACGTCCTGCACCAGGATGAGGTCCCGGTTGGAGACGCTGTCCAGCAGCAGGCTCCCGAGCCCGGGGATGACGAAGACCCGTTCGATGACGACGGCGCCCACCAGCAGCGTGGCGAGCTGCAACGCCAGGACGGTCACCACGGGCACCGACGCGTTCCGCAGGCCGTGCCGCACCAGCGCCTGCGTCGGGCGGAGTCCCTTGGCGCGAGCGGTGCGCAGGTAGTCCTCCCGGAGGACATCGAGCACAGCGCTGCGGATGTAGCGGGTGAGTACTGCCCCCTGCACCATTCCGAGGGAGACCGCGGGCAGCACCAGTTGTTTGAGGAACAGGACCGGATCCTGCGCCGGGGGTGTCCAGCCGTTCGCCGGAAGCCACCCGAGCCCCACCGCGAACACGGTGATCAGGAGGATGCCCGCGAGGAAGGCCGGGACGGCCACGCCGGCTTGGGACAGGGCCGAGAGAATGAGCCCGGAGGGCCTGCGGTGCCGGACGGCCATGAGGATGCCCATGGGGACCGCCAGGATGCAGGCGATCGCCATCCCGGTGCCGACGAGCCACAGGGTGACCTGGAGGCGGTCGGCGATCTGCGGGCCGATCTCCGTGTGGGAGATGTAGGAGGTGCCCGGGTCGAAGGTCACCAGCCCGTGGATCCAGCTGAAGTACTGGGCCACGAGCGGCCGGTCGAGCCCGAACTCCCCGCGCAGTTGCGCCACGGCAGAGTCCGACGCGCTGGTGCCGAGGGCGACGCGGGCCGGATCCCCTGGCAGCACCGCCATGAACGCGAACACCAGCACGGAGCTCACGACAAGGCTGACCAGGAGGATCCCGAGCCGCTGGAAGAGACGGACAATCATGAGTTGAGGCCGCCTTTCATGACCGGCCCAGGCCGGTGAGGTCCATTGACTCGGAGACGTAGTTCACAGGCAGGCCGGTGATGTCCTTGTCCGCGACCGTCAGCTGCGGCAGCAGGAACAGCCAGTCGGCCGCGGCGTCCTTGGACAGAAGCCGGGCAGCCGCTCGCATGTAGGTGATCTGCTCCTTCTTGGTTCCCTGGTCCGCCTTCTTCAGCAACGCGCGGAATTCAGGGCTGTCGTAGCCGGTGTAGTAGCCGTTGCCCCCGAACACGGTCTGCATGTCTCGGGGCTCCATGTGGCCGATGATGGACATGTCGTAGTCGGCGTTCTTGAACACGGTGCTCAGCCAGGCGGCGGGGAACTCCAGCTGGTCGAGCTTGACCTTGAAACCGGCCTGTTCCAGCTGACTCTTGACCACGGTGCCGCACGCGATGGCATAAGGCAGCGTCGGAATGCGCAGCCGCAACGTATGGCCGGCCTGGCCGGACTCCTTGAGGAGCTTCTTTGCCTTGTCCCGGTCGTACGGATACTGGTTCGTGAGGTTCTGGTACCACGGGTCGGTCGGAGGGACCATGCTGCCGATGAGCTTGCCGCGGCCTGCCCAGCAGGTGTCCATCAGGGCTTTGTGGTCGATGGCGTAGCGGACTGCCTGACGGGCCTTACGGTTCCGCATCGGGCCCGAGCTGTTGTTGAGGGAGAGGAGCACCTCGGCGTTGGTCGAGCCCTCGATGACCTTGTACTTCGGATTGTTCTGGAACCGGAACAGAGTGTCCGGGGACTGCATGTCGCCGATCACGTTGATGGTGCCTGTGAGCAGCGCGTTGTTCATGGCCGTCGGATC
Source organism: Streptomyces sp. BRA346 (assembly GCF_052851135.1). Taxonomy (NCBI): domain Bacteria; kingdom Bacillati; phylum Actinomycetota; class Actinomycetes; order Kitasatosporales; family Streptomycetaceae; genus Streptomyces; species Streptomyces sp. BRA346. Next base: position 26,179 of record NZ_JAIWIH010000003.1, read on the forward strand.
CTTGAAGTACTTGAGGGTGACCGACTTGAAGTGCGGTTCGCGCCCCCAGTAGCCCTCGCGGCGGGCCAGCGTGATCGAGTCGCCGCGGTTCCACTTCTTGAGCACGTACGGGCCGGTGCCCACGGGCTCAGTGGCCAGCTTGCTCACGCCGGTCCGGCTGAACATCGCGCCGACGCGGGTGGTCATCCGGTACAGCCAGTCGTTGCTCGGCCTTTTCAGGGTGACCTTCAGTTCGGTGGGCGACACCGCCCGCACCGTGTCGACGACGTCCATCTGGGACTTCTGTATCACCGTCCAGTCGGACGTGACGCGTTCGATGGAGAACTTGGCGTCCTCGGCCGTGAACGGTGCGCCATTGCTGAACTTGGCGTCCTTCACCAGATGGAACACGTACGTCTTGCGGTCCTTGGACAGGCTCCACGACGTGGCCAGCTGGGGTCGTATCTTGCCGGACTGGTCCAGCCTCACCAGGTTCTGGTAGACGTTGTAGAGCAGTGCCTGCGGAATGGCGTTACCTGCGGTTTTGGTGAAGTCGAAGTTGGCCGGCTCGGCACCGAGGCCGATCTTCAGGTTGTCGCTGCTCTTCCCGGTGGAACCGGTGGCCAAGGATCCGGCCGAGCAGGCTGCCAGCGGCAGGCATGCGAGCATGGCCGCGGCCATACCGGTGTGCCGCGTCAGCCGCCTGATATGTCTCATATGTTCTACCCCTGGCTTTCCATGGTGTGCAGGACGGCGGCTGCCACCTCCGCTGTGGTCGCGCTGCCGCCGAGGTCGGCCGTGTGGTGCCTGGTATCCCGCAAGGTGTCCGCCACCGCGTCGCGGACGCGGCGGGCCGCGCCGGTGTGTCCGAGGTCCTCGAGCAGCATCGCGCCGGAGAGCATGCAGGCCACCGGATTCGCCACGCCCTTCCCGGCGATGTCCGGCGCCGAGCCGTGGACCGGTTCGTAGATGCCCGGTACCTCCGCGTCCGGCAGGACATTGGCGCTGGGCGCCATGCCCATACCGCCCGCGAGGACCGCGGCGAGATCGGACAGGATGTCGCCGAACAGGTTGCTCGTGAGCAGCACATCGAGGGAGCGCGGAGCCTGGATCATGCGGGCGGCCATCGCGTCGACCAGCACCGTTTCCAGCTGGACCTGCGGGTACCGCTCGCCGACCTCGCGCACCACCCGGTCCCACAGCGGATAGCCGTAGCGCATCGCGTTGGACTTGGTCACCAGGCACAGCCGCCCCGACCGGCGGCCCGCCAGGGCGAAGGCCTGGTGCGCCGCCCGCTCGATGACGCGGCGGGAGTGCACCGCGACCTCGATCCCGAGATCGTGTCCGCTCCCGGCGTGCGCCACTCCGCCCGCGCCGACGTACTCGCCCTCGGTGTTCTCGCGCACGATCACCAGGTCCACGCCGTCGGTGTCGCGCACCTTGGTCGGAACGCCGGGGAAGGCGCGCACCGGGCGGATGTTCACGGCGAGGTCGAGTTGCTGCCGCAGGCCGATGATCAGCCCCCAGACCAGTTCGTGTTCCGGCACATCGGGCCGTCCGACGGCGCCGAACAGCACGGCGTCCGTCTGCTTGACGAGGTCGGCCGCATCGTCCGGCATGGCCGCGCCCTGCCGGAGGTACCGGTCGCCTCCCCAGTCGAATGCGGTCACATCGAGCCGGTGGCCGTCGGCCTCCAGCGCGGCCCGGAGCGCGGGCACGGTGGCCGCAACGACCTCCGGGCCGATTCCATCCCCGGGAATGACCGCGAGCCGCACGACTTTGGTGTCCCGCGTCATGGACGCCACCTTTCGTTATTACTGGCCTGACCAGTAAGCTCGCTTGCCAGGTACCGTGTCGACTGAAGCTGTTCCTGTCAAGGGTTCGAACGCCCCGGGATCGCCGGGGCACCACCCAGCGGTCGCTGGGGGAGAAGGAGAGTGCGGGTGCTCACCGAACAGACCCTGGCCGCCCTGCCGGCCGTGGAGATGGTTGCCGGATTCGCCGACCGCACGCTGTCGCCGGTCCAGGTCCACGACGCCGTCCAGTCGGTGATCGAGGCGCGGGAAGGTGTGCTCAACGCGTTCTGGGTGCGAGATCCGGACGAGTCCCGCAAGGCGGCCCAGGCCAGCGAGGCCCGATGGGCGGCGGGGGAGCCGCTCGGGCTCATCGACGGCGTGCCCGTGACCCTGAAGGAGAACGTCGCCCGCCGGGGCGTCCCCATGCCCTCCGGCAACGCGGGGACCGAACCGGTCGTCCCCGAGTCGGACGCCCCCATCACCGCGCGGGTCCTCGAATCCGGCGGGGTGATACTCGGATCGACCGTGATGCCGGACTGGGGCATGCTCTCCTCGGGCGTCTCCAGCAGGCACGGCATCTCGCGCAGCCCCTGGAACCCCGACTGGACCACCGGCGGCTCCAGCTCCGGTGCCGGGGCCGCGGCCGCCGGGGGCTACGGCCCGCTGCACGTGGGCACCGACATCGGGGGATCGATCCGGCTGCCGGGCACCTGGCTGGGCCTCGCCACGCTCAAGCCCAGCTACGGGAGGATCCCGCTGGACGCCCCGTACCTGGGGCGCGCCGCCGGTCCCATGACGCGCACCGTGGCGGACGCCGCCCTGTTCATGCGTGTCCTGAGCCAACCGGATCCCCGGGACTGGACGAGCCTGCCACCGCAGGACATCGACTGGGCGGCGCTGGAGAGCGGGGTCCGCGGGCTGCGGGTGGGCGTGCACCTCAATGCGGGCTGCGGGGAGGCGAGCGACGCCGAGATCCTCGCCGCGGTGAGCCGCGCCGCCGAGGTCTTCGAGGCGGCCGGAGCCGTCGTGGAGCCGGTCGAGCCGTTCATGACCCAGGAGCTGCTGGACGACCTGGACCTGTTCTGGCGGGTGCGGTCCTGGAACGACTTCCGCGCCCTGTCGCCCGAGGCCCGGCTGCGCGTCCACCCCCACATCATCCGGTGGTGTCAGGGCGGCGCGGACATACCCGGCACCAGGGTGCTCCAGTGCTACCAGCAGATCATGCGCATCCAGGCGCAGACCGTGGCGGCGACCGTCCCGTACGACCTGGTGCTCTCGCCGGTGGCCCCGGTGGCGGCGTTCTCCGCCGAGCAGCCGATGCCGTTCTCGGGGGACGCGAAGACCATGGCGCACATCGGTTTCACCGCGCCGTACAACATGTCGGGCCAGCCCGCCGCGACCGTCAACTGCGGAATGACGGCGGACGGCCGGCCCATCGGGGTGCAGATCGCGGGCCGCCGTTTCGACGATCTCGGCGTCCTGAGGGCGGCGGCATGGTACGAACGGAACCGGCCTGCCGAGGCGGTCCCGGCCTGGCCGGATCACGCCCATGGCGCGCCCACGGGGGAGAAGAAGATGACATCGACCACGCCCGAAGGGGAGAAGCCTTGAGCGACGGGGCACAGTTCCGGCAGGTCGCGCCGGTACGGCTCTACCAGCGCATCGTCGAACAGATCGAGCAGGCGATCGTGCGCGGTGACCTGAAGCCGGGGCAACGGCTGCCGAGTGAGCGGGAGTTGGTGACGCAGTTCGGGGCGAGCCGGCCCACGGTGCGGGAGGCCCTGCGCGTGCTGGAGAGCAACGGTCTCGTCCGCTCGCGCCCGGGGGACCCGAACGGCCCGGAGATCCTGCCGTTCTCGTCGGCTCGCCTGACCAAGGAGATGGCCCGGCTCGTCCAGTTCGACAACGTGTCGATCGCCGAGTTGATCTCGTTCCGCATGATCCTCGACGGGTCGGCGAGCCTGCTGGCGGCCCGGCTGCGGTCCGAGGAGGAACTGTCCGACATGGAGCGGACGCTCGCCGTCATGTCGGACGCGATCGAGACCGGGTACGAGGAGTTCAGCAAGGCGGACGTCGCGTTCCACGAGGCGGTGGCGGTGGCCAGCCGCAACTCCCTCATCGAGGTGTGCAACCAGGTGGTCCGGGGCGCCGTCCTCTCGCTGATCTCGGACAAGGTCGCCCATGCGCACAACAGTACGGCGCTGATGCGGGAGTCGCTCCAGCACCACCAGGAGGTGCTGGAGGCGATCCGGCAGGGGGACGGCCCGGCGGCGGCCCGCATCTCGCGGCGCAAGCTCTACGAGTACTACGCGGGCTACGTCCCCGAGGACGAGCGGGAGCCGCTGCTGGCCCTCATGGACGACGAGGAGGACTGAGAAGCCCCCTGCCGCGCCCTGAACGCCCGTGCCCTGACCAGCTCAGGGTACGGGCGTTCCGCGCTGCCAGGAGTCGATGACGATCAGCGTCTTCGTCTGGAGCACACCGACACCCTTGCGACGCAGCCGATTGACCACCTTCTGGAGCTCGTCGACGCTGTCGACGTGCAACCGGACGAGCGCGTCCACATCGCCGGTGAGCGTCAGCACCTCGTCGACCTCCGGCAGCGTCGAGGCGAACTCCACGATGTCGTGGATATCCGTGTCACCCGTGAAACGCAGCTCGGTGACCGCCTGAAGCCCCTGACCGAGCTTGGCCTGATCCGTCGTGATCGTGTAGCCGGTGATGACCCCCGACTCCTCCAGGCGTGCGATGCGCCGCCGGACCGGCGCCGGGGAAAGCTGCACCAGGCGCGCGATGTCACGAACGGTGCGCCGCCCGTCGGCTCGCAGCAACTCCAGGATCTGTAGATCGACCGAGTCGAGATGTACGGGTGCCGACATGCCGCAAGTGTAAGCAGCGCTTCCCTCAACGATCACTCTCGACGCGATGGACTTCCCGAGAAGAGCGTCCTGCGCACCGCTGCGCACACGTGTGTTGTGCACGGATCGGGCCCTTGACAACGTGTCCGCATGTCAGCCGCGACACAGTCAGCGACACGCGCTGCCCCCTCAGAAGCCCTGAAGCCCCGCACCCGCCCTCGTGGTGCCGTACTGCGGATCGATGTCGTCGCCACGCCCCTGGCGGTCGCCCGGGTCGCCTTGATCTTGGCGCATCGCCAGTTCGACGTGCTCACCATGGACGTCGCCGCGCCCGTCGACGGGCTGCGGCGCATCACCATCGAGGTGGACACGACGGACGAGACCAGGGTGCGGCACCTCGTCAAGTTCCTGAACCGGTCACTCGACGTCGTCAAGGTCGGCTGGAGGAACGGATGAGCACACACTCCGGTGCGTCATCCGCGGTGGCCTCCGCCGATGACGTCCTGCGGCTGGTCGATCCGGCCGGGACGCTGGACGAACAGGCGGCCGCGGACCTGCTCGAGGTGACCGGCGACCTGGTCCGCGGGCTGTACCGCGACATGGTGCTCGGGCGCCGCCTCGACCAGGAGGCGTACTCCCTGCAACGCCAGGGCGAGCTGGGACTCTGGCTGATGTCCCTCGGGCAGGAAGCGGCACAGGCCGGATCGATCCGCGCCCTCCGGGCGGACGACCGGGTCTTCCCGTCCTACCGCGAACACGTGGCGGCCCTGTGCCGTGGTATCTCGCCGACGGAACTGCTGTCGCAGTGGCGTGGCGCGAGCCACGGCTCGTGGGACCCCGAGCGGTACCACTTCCACATCTACAGCCTGGTGCTGGCCACGCAGACACTGCACGCCGTCGGCTATGCGATGGGCGTCCGGTACGACGCCGCCGACAGCGTGGTGTTCACCTACCTCGGTGACGGCGCCTCCAGCCAGGGGGACGCCAGCGAGGCGCTCAACTGGGCGGCGGTGACATCGGCACCCGTCGTGTTCTTCTGCCAGAACAACGGATGGGCGATCTCGACACCCGCGAGCAAGCAGTACGCGAGCCCGCTGAGGGAGCGTGCGAAGGGATTCGGACTCGACGCGGTGGCCGTGGACGGCAACGACGTACTGGCCGTCCACGCCGCCACACGGCGCATGGTCGAACGGGTCCGGGCCGGTGGCGCACCGGGGTTCATCGAGGCGCACACCTACCGCATGTCCGGACACAGCACATCGGACGACCCCAAGCGCTACCGAGACGACGCCGAGGCGGCCCGGTGGCAGGCGCACGACCCCGTGGAGCGCGTGCGCCTGCTGCTCACGGCGCGCGGCTGGGCCGACGAGGACTACTTCGCCACGGTCGCCTCCGACGCCGAGGAACTGGCCACGCGGACGCGCCGGGAGTGCCGTGCCCTTCCGGAACCGTCCCTGAGCGACACCTTCCGCACCACCTTGTGCGAGGAGCCCGAGTCCCTGCGGCGCGAACGCGAAGCCTTCGAGACGTATCTGGAGTCCTTCCTGTGACCATCACCCCCGCGGCCGCCTCGGCCGGGAACGACACCCAGGACGAGGCCGCCACGACCACGACCGCGCTCACGCTCGGGCGCTCGCTGAACGAGGGCCTGCGGCAGGCGATGCGCGACGACGAGCGGGTGGTTCTGCTCGGTGAGGACATCGCCTCCCTGGGCGGGGTGTTCCGGGTGACCGATGGCCTGGCCGACGAGTTCGGCGACCGCGTCGTGGACACCCCGCTGGCCGAATCGGGGATCGTCGGGACGGCCATCGGGCTGGCCCTGCGCGGATACCGACCGGTCTGCGAGATCCAGTTCGACGGTTTCGTCTACCCCGCCTTCGACCAGATCGTCAGCCAGCTGGCGAAGATGCGGGCACGCTCCCGCGGGCTGCTGCGGCTCCCCGTCACCATCCGGATCCCGGTCGGGGGCGGGATCGGCGCGGTCGAGCACCACAGCGAGTCGAACGAGGCGTACTTCTGCCACACGGCCGGGCTGCGCGTCGTGGCGTGCGGCCACCCCCAGGACGCGTACGACCTGCTCCGCGCCGCGATCGCGTGCGACGACCCCGTCATCTTCTACGAGCCCAAGCGCCGTTACTGGGACCGGGCCGAGGTCGGCCTCGGCGGCCCCGTCGACGGCGGCACGCTGGGGCGCGCCCGGGTGCTGCGCGAGGGCTCCGACGCCACCGTGGTGGCGTACGGGCCCATGGTCGCGGTGGCGCTCAACGCGGCCGGGGTCGCCGCCTCCGAAGGCCGTTCGCTGGAAGTCCTCGACCTCCGCTCGCTGTCGCCGCTCGACACCGGCGCACTGTGCCGCTCGGCGTCGAAGACGGGACGCGTCGTGGTCGTCCACGAGGCGCCCGTCAACGTCGGACTGGGCGCCGAAATCGCCGCGACGGTCATGCAGCACTGCTTCTACGACCTCGAGGCCCCCGTGGAACGGGTCGGCGGCTACAACGTCCCCTATCCGCCGGCGCGGGCGGAGGACGATTACCTGCCGGATCTCGATCGCGTTCTCGACGCCGTCGACCGGGTGTGTGCCGCGTGAACCGTCCGGCACACCTCTTCTGGAGGACACGATGCTCGTAGCCAAGCACTTCCCGCTCCCCGACGTCGGCGAGGGTCTCACCGAGGCCGAGATCCTCGCATGGCGAGTGGGGCCCGGCGACCCGGTCGCCGTCAACGACATCATCGCGGAGATCGAAACGGCGAAGGCCGTGGTGGAGCTGCCCAGCCCGTACGCCGGGACCGTCACCGAGATCCTCCGCGCCGCGGGTGAGTCGGTGGCCGTCGGTACGCCGATCATCTCGTTCGAGGTCGAGGACGACAGTGCCCCGCAGGAGGGGCCCGGACGCGACGCCAGGGACCTCGTGGATCCTCCCGCCCAGGACGGCGCCCCGGGCGAGCAGCCGTCCGCCCCCGCCCGCGAGCCCGTCCTGGTCGGCTACGGCCCGGCGCACGCGCGGACGGCGCGGCGCCCGCGGAAGCGGAAGCCCGGGCCACCGGCCGTCACACCGTCCGCCCGGAAAGCCCTCGCCACCCCGCCGGTGCGCAAGCTCGCCCGCGACCTCGGGGTCGACCTGAGCCTGGTGTCCGCCACGGGCCCGACGGGACGGATCACCCGCGAGGACGTGCACCGCCTCGCCGAGCAGCGGGCAACCACGCCGAACGCCCCGGGCCCTGCCCGTGACGACGTGGTGCGCACCCCGATTCGCGGAGTGCGCAAGCACACCGCGCAGGCCATGGTCGAGAGCGCCTTCACCGCCCCGCACGTCACGGAGTGGGTCACCGTCGACGTGACGCGGTCCCTCGAACTGCTGGAGAGGGCGCGCGCCGACAGGGCGTTCGGGGATGTGCGCCTGACACCGCTGTGTCTGGTCATCAAGGCAGTGCTGACCGCCATCGCACGGCATCCCGGCATCAACGCGAAGTGGGACGCCGCTGCCGGGGAGATCGTCCAGTACTCCGACGTCAATCTCGGCATCGCCGCGGCGACACCGAGAGGGCTCATCGTCCCCAACATCGCCGCGGCCCAGCGGCTCTCCCTGCGGGAGATCGCCCTGGCGCTCACCGACCTCGTCGAGCAGGCCCGCGCGGGCAGGACGCCACCCGAGCGGATGAGGAACGGGACCTTCACGATCACCAACATCGGCGTGTTCGGCATCGATGGCGGAACGCCGATCCTCAACCCCGGCGAAGCGGGGATCCTCTGCTTCGGCCAGGTGCGGCGCATGCCGTGGGAACATGAGGGACGGATACGGCTGCGCGACATCACGACCCTCACCATGTCGTTCGACCACCGCCTCGTCGACGGCGAGCTGGGTTCACTCGTCCTGCGCGACATCGCCCGGTTCCTCGAACGGCCGGACCTGATGGTGCTCCACCGCTGACCTTGCCGGGCGGTTGCCGTACGGGTGAGGGTGCCGTCCGGCGCGGACGGCACCCTCACCCGTACGGCGACTACGCCGTGGTGCTCATCTCGGCATCTCGGTGGCCGTGCCGTTCAGCGACCCCGGGCCGTGCGCGGTCCCGTTCACCGGGCCGGTGGCCCGGGCGGGACGTTCCAGGATCCCGCGGTCGGAGGGCGGCGTGTCCGCGGCGGTGGCGCCGGGCGGCGGGCCGGAGGCGTCGGCGGTGCTGTTGGAGGCGCCCTGGCCGGTGCCGCTGGGTGCGGTCCCGTTGTGGCTGCCGTTGGCGGAAGCGGCGGAACCGTTGATCTTGTCGATCGCCTGCCGGGCCTGTTCGCCGGGCGAGCGGGTCGTGGACTGCGCCGAGGGGGACGGCGTCGGCGCGGGCTGGTTCCGCTCCAGCTGGGGCGGCTTGGCGTGGGTGGCGCCGCTCATGGCCTGGGTACGCAGCCGGTGGCTGACCGCCTCGTCCAGGCTCACCGGCCGGTGCATCTGGGCGGCCAGCCGCCCGGCCTCCTGACCCAGCGTGGAGACCACGTCCCACGGCAGATGGAGCACCAGACGGACTTCGGCATCCCCGTCCGGGAGGGCTTGGATGGGAGGAGTGAACCGTTCACTCATGAGCTGGTCCTCCGTTGGGTTCTTCGGTCCGCACCCCGAATGCCAGGGCGCATACAGAGCCATACGGAGAAGCGCCGCGCCCCGTTCACCGTGAGTCGGCACGGTTTCGGGCGCCGCGTCATGAGCGCAGCAGGATCGTGACCGTCGCCAGGATCGCCGCGAGGACGAGCGCTGCCACACCGTAGCCGATCCGCTGCGACCGCAGCCCCGGAATCAGCGCGTCGACGGAGATCCGCCCCGCCCCGCTCAGCGCGAGGCCCGCCGCGACGACGCCGATGAGCAGCGGAAGCTCGAAGCCGCCGAACAGGCCGAGGTTCCAGGTGGCGGCGACCGCGTTGGCCATGGTGCCCGCCACGGCGGCCCCGGCGAGCGGGGTGAGCAGCCCCACGGCGAGCCCCAGCCCGCCCAGGGTCTCGGTGAGCCCCGCGATGACGGCCATCGCCCGGGGCGCCGGATAGCCGAGGCGGGCGAAATCCACGGCGGTCCGGGAGATCCCGGGCCCGCCCCACCAGCCGAACAGGTGCTGCGCCCCGTGGGCGGCGACGATCAGCCCGACCCCGAGCCGCACCACCAGCAGGCCCACGTCATGGGCGCGCAGCACGCCCGACGCGCTCCTGGGCGAGGCATGGGCGGGCGTGCCCATCGGGGGAGTGTTCTCATCGCCGTAGTACGACATGGCGGCCTCGTCGGGTCGAGGTTCGGTGTGCGGTCACCGAGACGGGTGATATATGTCTTATGTTCACTTTGTCGCAACCGGGCCGCGGGTTCAATCCGTGCGCTCGGCGGAGGGGTGCAGACCCCGCCGGGCCCCGGCGGCCAGCGGCAGGGCGGCGGCCAGGCACGCCACACCGGCCGTGGTCAGGGACGTCCCGGCGGCGGGGGCGCCCAGGGCCACGCCGAGGCCGCCGGCGGTCGTGATGACGGTCTTGGTCACGCCGGACGCCTCGCCCGCCCGCTCGGGGCTCGCGGCCGCCTGGGTGGCGATGAGGGTCAGCGCACCCGCCATCCCGAGCGCCGCCCCGCAGCCCGTGGCCGCCAGCACGTAGCCCGGCAGCGACGTCGCCATCGGCGCCGCACACAGCCCCGCCCCGCCCAGGCCCAGGCACCCCGCCATCGCCCCGGCCGCCCGCGCCGGGGCGATCCGCCCGGCCAGCGGTCCGGCCACGGACATGGCCGCGGCGGGGGCGAGAAAGGACGCCCCGGCGGCCGCCGCCGACAGCCGCCACGACTCCTGGAGCGACATCGGCACCACGAAGAGGAAGACCACGGTCGCGGCTGCCACCGCACCGGCCGCGGTGAGTGCCACGAAGGCCCGGTTGCGCAGCAGCGCCGGGCTCACCAGGGGGTTCGGCGCCGACCGTTCGCACCGCACGAAGAGCGCGACCAGGGCGACGGCCGTACGTCCCGACGCCCAGCCCCACACCGGCCCGCGGTCGGCGCACACCGCGAGCGCGGCCACCGCCGCGGTCGCCGCGATCAGGCCCTTCCCGCCGACCGAACGCGGCGCGCCATCGTCCCCGGGTTCCGCCGCCCGCGCCGCGCACCCCGCCGCGAGCGCGGTGACCGGCACATTGAGCCAGAACACCGCACGCCACGACACGGTCTCGGTCAGCGCCCCGCCGACGAACGGCCCGCACGCCGTCGCGACGCCCGCGACGCCGATCGCCCGTCCCAGGGCCCGCCCGCGCAGCGCGGGCGGATAGAGGCGCGTCAGCAGGGCCAGCCCCCACCGGCATGGCCAGCGCGGCGCCCGCTCCCTGGACGACCCGGGTGCCCACCAGCACCGGGAGCGAGGGGCTGAGCGCGCACACCAGCGACGCGCCCCCGAACACGGCGAGGCCCGTCGTGAGCAGCGCGCGCCGCCCCAGCACATCGCCCAGCCGCCCGGCGCCCAGCATCAGCGAGGCCGCCGCCAGCAGATAGCCGCCGACCACCCACGGCAGCCCGCCGCCGGCCCCGAGATCGCGGCCGATCCGGGGCAGCGCCGGATTCAGCGCGAAGGCGTCCAGCTGGACGCAGAACATTCCCCGCGACACGGCGGCCAGCGCCGGACGCCGTACGGAAGCAGCGCTCCGTACCGTCATCAGTCACTCCTCATCAGCACCACGGAGGGGGACGGGACAGGGGCTGAAGAGGGAAGAACAGAACTCGACGCGAGGCGAGAGGAACGGGCGGACCGGTCACACCCGGGGGAAACGCCGCGAGGAAACGACGCCTTCAGCGGCGGGGCGGCAGCCGGTGCAGCTCCACGGCGCCCAGCCGCCCGGCCTCGATCACGGCCGTCATGAACGTACAGTACGGCTGCCGCCGACGGTCGGTGGGGGAGCCGGGGTTGAGCAGCCGGAGCCGTCCGTCGGCCGATGTGGAGTCCCACGGGATGTGGCTGTGGCCGAAGACCAGCACGTCCAGCTCCGGGAACCGCTGCGCGCAGCGCCGCTCACGCCCCTGCGCCGTGCCCGTCTCGTGCACCACTCCGAACCGCAGCCCGCCCAGCTCCGCGTACGCCACCTCCGGCAGCCGCGACCGCAGCTCGGGCCCGTCGTTGTTGCCGTACACGCCGATCAGCCGCCGCGAGCGCGCCTCCAGCAGATCGAGGGTGGCGGTGTCGACCCAGTCGCCCGCGTGGACGACCACATCGGCGCGCGCCACATGGTCCAGCAGCTCCCGCGGCAGCTCCTTGGCCCGTCGCGGGAGGTGGGTGTCCGACATCAGCACGAGACGCACGCGCCGACCGTACCGTGTGAACCGTCATCCATGGATCACCCGCACGCCTCATCGAGGGAGAGAATGTGACCGAGCGACCGCCGCTTCCGCCGTTCACCCGGGAGACCGCACTCCAGAAGGTCCGTCAGGCGGAGGACGCCTGGAATTCCCGCGACCCCGAAAAGGTCGCCCTCGCCTACTCCGTCGACTCCCGCTGGCGCAATCGCACGGAATTCCCGCACGGCCGCCCGGAAATCGTCGACTTTCTGACCCGGAAGTGGGCGAAGGAGCGGGAATACCGGCTCGTCAAGGAGCTGTGGGCGTACGAGCGCAATCGCATCGCGGTGCGCTTCGCCTACGAATGCCACGACGCGTCGGGAAACTGGTTCCGCTCGTTCGGCAACGAGAACTGGCAGTTCGACGCCCACGGCCTGATGACGCAGCGCCACGCGTCCATCAACGATCTGCCCATCACGGAGGCGGACCGTAAATTCCACTGGCCGCTCGGCCGCCGCCCGGACGACCACCCGGGCCTGAGCGATCTGGGGTTGTGAACCCTCCGGCGCATAAATAATGTGCCAAGCGGGAGGTGACGGTGTGACGACGGAAACTGCCGAGGACCGGTATCCGCGTCCGGTGGTGTCGGCCGCGGAGGCGGAGTGGATCTGGCGGCTGCTGTCCGTGCAGGCCCTGGAGAACGGCGCGAAGCCGGAGACGGTACGGCTCGCGGTGATCGTGGGGCTGGCCCGGGCCAGCGGCGCCCGCTACGGCGGTCTGCTGCGCTGCACCATGGCGTCGCTCGACCTGGACGCGGGATGGGTGACCATCGAACACGGCAAGCACCGGATCCCGCGCCGCCACGGTCTGGACGCCGGCACGATCCTGGTCCTGCGCCGCTGGCTGCTGGTGCGCAAGGAGCTGTGCGCCGAACTGGAGGGCTCCGTCCCGGACGCGCTGCTGCTCACCGTGCACCACACCCACGACAACGGCGTGACCGTCGCCGCCGGGCTGCCCATCACCCGGCAGGGGCTGGTGCTCTCGTGGCGCCGCTTCGTCCACCGTACGAACGCCCGGTACGCCGCGCGCCGCCCTCCGCTGCCGACCCGCTTCGAACAGGTCCGCCGCGTCTGGGACGCCTGAGGCCGGTGGGGGCGGGGCCCGGGCGGAAACCCCGGGCGGGGCCCCGGGCGGGGCCCCGGGCGGGCGCCCCGCCCCCCACCGACCGGTTCACGCCGCGGGAGCCCCGGCCCGGGCCGCCGCCGTGACCGAGAAGCGCGCCAGCGCCGTCGCACCGTTCACGGTCACCGCGAGGGTCGCCGTACCCGGGCGCAGCGCGGTGAGCTTCCCGGTCGCCGGGTCGAACGCGGCGACATAGCGGGCCGGGTGCCGGGCGCGGGACACCGTGCCGATGAAGACGTGTCGCGAGCCGGTCCAGTCCGCGCTGAGCGGTCCGCCGACCGGCACCGTGCGGGCACCGGCCCCCTCGCCCTGGAGCACCGCCGCCGTGACGTCCGCGTCCTGCCCGGCGCGCAGCTCGGCCGGGGCGGTGACCGTCAGCCCGTCCACATGGGCGCGGGTCTGCACCGACACCCAGTCGGGCCCGCCCCTCCACGGCGCGTGGCGCGCCGCCGCCCGCTGCCGCGGCGAGACGTGGTCGACGCCCACCATCGACCAGCCGGTGAAGCCGCCCCGGCCGGGCGGGGTGGCCGGGTTCTTGCCCGCGTTGCCGTTGATCAGATACGGGACGCCGTCCACCCGCGAGGCGTGGAAGGTGCCCACATGGCTGCCGATGAACGCCGCGCCCTTGCCCGTCGTACGGCGGAAGTCGGCCAGCCAGTTCTCCAGCAGCGCGGCCTCCTTGCGGTCGCTCAGCTGACTGCCCCGCTGCGGCGTGGGGTCGCGCGGCGGAACGTGTTCGATCACCATCACCGAGCCGATGGCCGGATCCCCGGCGGCGGCGTCCAGCTGTGCGCGCAACGCCTTGATCTGCTGGAAGCCGCCGCCCCGGAGCCTCAGGCTCGAGGTGTCGAGCGTGAGGAACCGGGTGCCCCGGTGGTCGAACGTGCGCTGCGCGGGCCCGAATTCGGCGGTGAAGGTGTCGATCGAGCCGCCCATCACCTCGTGGTTGCCCGGCACGTACGTCCAGGGCAGGTCGTCGCCCAGCTCCTCGGTGAGGACGCGGCGGGCGAAGGCGAGATCGGCGGGGGACCCCTCGTCCACCAAGTCGCCGTTGATGACCAGGAAGTCGGGCTTCGCCGCCTTGATCTCCCGCAGGGTGCGGCGGGCCTGGGCCACGATCGGGCTGTCCGGTGCACGAGCCACGAACTGGGCGTCCGACATCACCGCGAACCGCCAGTCCCGGCCCCCGGTGCGCGCGGCTGTGGCGATGAGCGGATCGGGGCGTACGTCCTCCGTCGGCAGCTCGGCATCGGGCGGGACCTGCGCGGTGAGGTCATCGAGGGTGACACCGCCCGTGTACTGGCGGGTGGCGCCCGTCTCGGCGAGGTAGAAGCGGCTCACCTTCAGCGGATACGCGATCCCGGCCGGAACCGCGAAGTCGACATGTCGCCAGCCGGTCCAGGTGATGTACGGGCCGCGCAGCAACTGGTCCGAGCCCGCCGCGTCCTTGAGGTGGAGGGTCGGCCACGCCCCCTTGCCGTCGCCCTTGATCCACAGGCCGAACGACTGCGGCTGGCCGTCCACCGCGATCGGCTCCGGCGGGGTGACGTAGGCGGCGCGGGTGGCGGTGGACTGGCTGAAGTCGTAGGTCAGCTCCAGCCCGGTGCCGCTGTGCCCGTCGGGCGTGGCCTTCGCCGAACCGGAGGCGCGGGCCTGGCTGAACGTCCACTGCCCGGCGTCGTCGAAGGCCGCCTCCGGCTGGTCGGTCAGGCCGGCGGTGACGGCGAGTACGGTGACCGCGTCGCCGACCTCGACCGTGACCCGGCCCGCGGTCCGGTCGCCGCGGGCCTTGACGGTGAAGTTCCCCGTCGCCGGGTCCGGGGCGATGTCGAACAGCGCGTGGTCGTAGGTCAGCCGGACGTCGGACGGCTCGATGGGCGCGCTGGTGCCGTGCGCGTCCAAACCGACGACCCCGAACCGGCCGGTGGCGTCGGCGTCGGCGAGCCCGATCAGCCGGGTGGTGGGCCGGATCCGGTCCAGTTCGTCCAGCACGCTCAGCCGGATCGAGCCGCGGGCGGCGCCGCGCCGTGCGGCGACCGTCGTGTCGCCGCCGCGGCGCGCGGTGAACGTCCCGTCGGCGCCGACCCGTCCGACCCCGGGGTCGGACGACTGCCAGTGCGGCGAGCCCTCGGCCGGGCCGTACGTCTCGTCGTAGCCCGCGGCGGTGAGACGGCGGGTCAGCCCCGGGAACACCCGCTCCGGGTGGCCGCCCCGGACCGGATCGACGGTGGGCGCCCCGGCCGCGTCGGTCGCCGTCTCCACCCAGAAGCCCCGCAGCCGGCCGCTGCCGTCGGGGGCGGTGAAGGCGAGCCCGTTGGGCACGGGGCGCTCGCTGCCGTCGGAGGGGCTGTTCTCCACCCGGCCCGTGTCGCTGCCGGGTTCGCGGGCCAGGAGCGTGGACGAGCCGCCACCGTCGAGGTTGAGCGCGCCGTAGGAGCCCGCGTCCTTCATCATCAGGCCCAGTTCGGTGAGGGTGACCCCGCCGCTGTCCGCCTGCCGCCCGTCCACGGTGAGGATCTGCATCGTCCGGCCGTTTCGGGAGAAGCCGACGGCCGTGCGCGGCGCCGCGGTGTTGTTGCCCTCGCCCTCGTGCCCGACGGGTTCGCCGTCCACGACGAGGAGTTCACGGCCGCTGACCGCGGTGCGCGGTGTGTCGCCGCTGTCGGTGCGGGGCCGGTACTCCCACGACACCGGGTCGCCGACCGTCAGCCGGGCGAGGGCATCGGCCCCGGTGTCGCGGCCGACCAGCACGGTGGCGCCTTCAGGGATGGCCCCCTTGCCGGGCGCTCCGGCCGTCGTGGTGACCTTGCCGTCGACGACCGTGACCTCGGCGGTGCGTCGCGCCCCGTCCACGGTCTGCGCCCGGTCCGCCTCGCCCCACTGGGCGTTGTACGCGCCGATGCCGTTTGCCGGGACATTGGCGGCGTTGAGCGCCGCGAGCGGACGTGGGCCGTCCGGGAGGGTCAGCGTCCCGTCGAAGTACAGCTGGAGGACGCGCCCCGCGGCGGCCGGACCGATGCCGACCGCCCTGCCCGAGCCGGAGGCGGCGGAGTTGACGATCCGGCCGTCGCCGATGCCGGTGCCCTCGGGCGCGCCGGTCTGGTTGATGTCGAAGAAGTCACCGTTGATCGCGGCGACCGTGCGGCGGCCCGGTCCGGCGTCGTGCGCCCCCGCGAGCCGGGAGACGGTCTCGCGCCGGGCGACCTTGTCCGGGCGCAGATAGTCGACCTTCGCGGAGCCGGTGAGGTCCACCGAAAGCGCGTCGGCCCGCAGCCACTTGTCCGACTCCAGCCAGTCGTACGAGGTCAGCTTCACCCCCGGGGCGACCGGCCGCTCCGAGCGGGCGGTCCGGATGCCGTCGCCGTCGGCGATGGACCGCGCGCCGGGCGGGGGGTTGACGGCGGGCGGCGGGGCGATCGGCCGCAGCATCTCCGACGAGGAGCGGGGCAGCGGTTCGGGCGCGGGGGTGCTGTCGGCGGCGGACTGGCCGGCCGCACCCACGACGAGGGCACAGGCGGCGGCCAGTGCCGCCACGGGTCTGGTGAACGCGACAGGAGACATGGCAACTCCATGGGGCCATGGGACGCGCGTGGTTCCCACGCACAGCGCCCCCAGCATCGCCATGGAGGTGACGGTGCGCCAGAAGGCGTGGACGACATCCTGGAGAACAAACGCCACTGGGCGGCCGCCGAGGGGCCCGATGGGGGCGCGTCAGGGCAGGGACACGCCGTCCACGTACACCCATGCGCCCCCTTCGCGCGTGAAGCGGCTGTTCTCGTGCTGCTCTCCCGCGCGCCCGCCATCCACATAATGCGCGCGGAACTCCACCGTGCCCGCCGAGTGGAACGCGCTGCCGTCCGTCGTACCGAGGATCTCCAGCCGCACCCACCGCGGCCCCGGGTCGAGTTCGAGCCGGGGCGGCCGTGTCGTCGAGTGCCAGCTGCGGAGCAGATACGCCTCGTCGCCCACTGCGAAGGCGCTGTAGCGGGAGCGCATCAGCTGCTCGGCCGTGGCCGCCTGTGCCTCCCCCCGGTGGAGACGGCCGCAGCAGTCGGCGTACGGCGCGGGCAGTCCGCAGGGGCAGGTCACAGGGGTGGTACGGCGCGTGCGTCGGGACATGCGCCCATTGTGCCGTCCGCGCTCAGGGCTCGATGACGACCTTCAGCTGCCGGTCGTCGGTGAGCGCCGTGTGCAGCGCCTCGGCCGCCCGCTCCAGCGGACCACGCCGGCGGCGGTGCGGTGACCGGCCGCACCGGGTTGCCGACGGCGACGGCCGTACCACCCGGGCCTAGCGCCCGGACGGCGCCGACGAGGGCGGTCTCGACGCCGGAGCAGTCGAGGGCGACGTCGAAGACCTGCTCCCGCGGCAGCGGTTCGTGCGCGGTGTCCCGTACGTCATCCGCGCTCGATCAGGGCTCCGGCGGCGAGCGGGAAGTCGGCGGGGAGCGGATGGGCGAACTCCGACGGCACTGCCAGACGTCCCGTGAACGCACCGTCGGTGGGCGGGGAGCCGAAGCAGCGGCCGTCGGGACACTGGTTGTAGCGCCCGCCGCGGCAGGCGCGGCAGCGTCCGCAGGGGATGGCGGGTTCGATCGCGACCCGGGTGCCGACGGGGTGGGTGCCGCGCCGCTCGATGCGCACGTCCTTCGGGCCGTGCAGGACGGCGGCGGTGGCGTCGCTCATCGGGTGGTTCTCCTGGTGCGTACGGTGGTGAAGGGGCCTCAGGCGGCGGAGATCCGCAGAGGTTCGACACGCTTGATGACCAGGCCGTAGGTGAGGGCGCCGACCACGCACAGCGCGCCGGACAGCATCAGCGGTGCGACGAACGAGTGGTGGAAGAAACCCAGCAGCAGTCCGGTGGTGGTCGAGCCGAGCACACCGGCCAGGTTGGACGCGAAGTTCTGGATGCCGCCGAGCGAGGCCACATGGCGCGGGGTGGGTGCCACGTCGGCGGGCAGGCTGGCCACCGAGGCGGCGGAGAAGGCCAGGCTCGCGTAGCTGACGGACAGCAGCGTCAGGGCCCACATGGCGCTCGGGACGAGCACGGCGAAGGCGATGACCGACGAGAAGAGCATCCCGCACACCAGGCAGGTCTTGCGGGCCCGGGTCACCGACCAGCCGCGGCGCAGCAGGGTGTCGCTGGTCCAGCCGCCGAGCAGGCTGCCGCCGATGGCGACGAGGCCGGGCAGGGCGCCGTAGAAGCCGAGCTTCAGCAGGTCGAAGCCGCGGGCGTCGACGAGGTAGCTGGGGAACCAGGTGATGAAGAAGTAGATGACGTAGTTGAGGCAGAAGAAGCCGATCATCATGCCCCAGACCGTGCGGTACCGGAACAGGTCGTGCCACCGCACCGCGGGCTCTTCCGCCGCCGTGTCCTGGGAGTCCTCGGCGGGGGTATCCTCCAGCCGGGCGCCGCCCGCCGCGACGTAGGCGCGCTCCTCGGCGCTGATCCCACCGGCCGCCGAGGGCTCGCGGTACGCCTTCAGCCACAGCGCGACCCACAGCAGGGCGACCCCGCCGGTGACCCAGAACGCCATCCGCCAGCCCTGCCACGCGATCAGCGCGGTCACCACCGGGGCTGCGACGGCGGTACCGGCCCGCGCGCCGTTGTCCCAGACGCTGTTGGCCAGCGCCCGTTCGCGGACCGGGAACCAGCGGGAGACGGACTTGGCACAGGAGGGGTACGCCGGTGCCTCGCCCGCGCCGAGCGCCAGCCGCGCGACGAGCAGGCTGCCGATGCCGCGGACGAAGCCGGTGGCGACGGTGACCAGCGACCAGATCAGCCCGCCGATCGCGAACATCTTCTTCTCGCCGTACCGGTCGATCATCGCCCCGGCGGGCAGCTGGCCCAGCGCGTAGGTCACGAAGAACATGCTGAGGATGACGCCTTGCCACTCCGGACCGATGTGCAGGTCATCGGTCATGTAGGGCAGGGAGATGGAGATGGTGGCGCGGTCGACGTAGTTGACGGTCATGCCGAGGAAGCAGAGGAAGACCATCAGCCAGCGGGTGTTGTGCCGCAGGCCGCGCGGGCGCGGTGGCGCGGAGGCGGAGGCGGTCTCGTCCTGGGGTGGTGTGCCGGTGGCGGGGACGACTCCGGGGGTCTTCACGGCGGCTCTCCTCTGAAGGGGGGTGCTGAGGGGTGGTGCGTGAGGTCAGCGCGGCAGGGCGCCGGAGCGCAGCTCCGCTGCCACGGCGGTGACCAGGGAGGTGTCGTCCGCGAGGTCGTCGGCGCCCAGCAGGCCGAGCAGGCGGCGCAGGGCGTCGCGCGCGGGCCGGGCGTCCCAGGCCCGGCGCAGCGCTTCGGCCTCGGGGTCGTCCAGGGGGTGGTCGCGGGTGACGCGGGCCCAGGCGGCGAGGGCCGACACCAGTTCCGGGGTGTCCCGCCCGGCGGCGCGCAGCTCGCGCAGCGGGGCCAGCCACCGTTCGGGGATCTTCAGCGATCCGTCCATGGCGATCTGCCGGATCCGGTGGTGCATGGCGGGGTTGGCGAAGCGGACGACGAGGCTGTCGATGTACCCGGCCAGGTCCAGGCCCTCGGCGGGCGGCAGGCTCTGCGCCGCCTCCGCGCAGTAGGCGCGCACGGCCGCCTCGCCCCAGGGCGTGGCGAGGACGTCGGCCACGGTCTCGCAGCCCTCGGCGAGACCGCGGTAGGCGATCAGCGAGTGCGCGCCGTTGAGCAGCCGGAGCTTGGCGGACTGGTACGGGGCCACATCGGCGACGAACCGGGCGCCGGCCTCCTCCCAGCGCGGGCGGTCGGCGGCGAAGATGTCCTGGAGCACCCACTGGGTGAACGGTTCGCCGGTCACCGCGCCCTCGTCCCGTACGCCGAGCGCGCGGGCCGCGGTCTCGCGGTCGGCGTCGGTGGTGGCGGGCACGATGCGGTCGACGACGGTGGCGGGGAAGGCCACCGAGCCGGTCAGCCAGTCGAGGAGGCGGTCGCGCTCGTCCCACGCGCTCGCCGCCACGAAGTCCCGTACCAGACGGCGCAGGACCGCGCCGTTGGCCGCCATGTTGTCGCAGGACACCACCGACAGCGGCGCACCGCTCGCCCGCAGCCGGGCGCGCAGCCCCGCGGCGAGCTGCCCGACGACGGTCGCGGGGGCGGCGGCGCCCGCGAGGTCGGCGCGGATCAGGGGATCCTCCAGCGCCAGGCCGCCGCCGGACGGGTCGCGCCGGTAGCCCTTCTCGGTCACGGTGAGGGTCACCACGGTGACGTCCGCCGAGGCCAGCAGTTCCCTCAGCCGGGCGCCGTCGTCGGTGGCGTGCAGCACCTCGGTCACCGCGCCGACCACCTGGGTGGCCGGGCCCTCGGGCCGCCGCTCGGTGAACGAGTACAGCCCGTCCTGCGGGCGCAGCGCGTCCACCACCGCCCGGCTGCGCTGGGTGACCCCGGCGATGCCCCATGCGCCGCCGTGCGCCGCCTCGGCCGTCTGGGTGGCGAGGGCCTGGTGGGCGCGGTGGAAGGCGCCGATCCCCAGGTGCACGATCCGCGGGCGCAGCGCGCGCGGATCGACCGGCGGGCGCGAGGCCGCCGGGACGGCGGGCAGGGTGGCCAGGGACAGCCGCTGTGCGGTGCTCACCAGTCGTGCACCGACCCGTCGGTACGGCGGCTCACCGGCAGGTACTTCGGGTCGTACGGGAAGCGGGCGGCCGCCTCCTCGTCCAGCTCGATGCCGAGGCCGGGCGCCTCGGAGGGGTGCAGCGCGCCGTCGCGCAGCTCGTACGTCGGCCGGAACACCTCGTGGGTGAGCGGGTCGTGCGCCATGTACTCCTGCACGCCGAAGTTGGGCACGGTGACGTCCAGATGGACGGCGGCGGACATGCTCACCGGCGACAGATCGGTGGCGCCGTGCGAACCGGTGCGCACCTGGTACAGCTCGGCGAGGTGGAAGATCCGCCGCAGATGGGTGATGCCGCCCGCGTGCACGACCGAGGCGCGGATGTAGTCGATGAGCCGCTCGGTGATGAGCTGCTGGCAGTCCCAGATGGAGTTGAAGACCTCGCCGACCGCGATCGGGGTGGTGGTGGACTGGCGGATCTGCCGGAAGGACTCCTGGAGTTCGGCCGGGGTGGGGTCCTCCATCCAGAACAGCCGCAGGTCTTCCACGCTGCGGCCGAGCCGCCCCGCCTCGGTGGGGCTGAGCCGGTGGTGCACGTCGTGCAGCAGGTGGAAGTCGAAGCCGAACCGCTCGCGGACCGCTTCCAGATAGCGCGGGGCGAAGTCGAGATACGCCTCGGTCGACCACGGCTGCTCCTCGGGGAGGGCGCCGGTGGCGGGCTCGTAGACCGTGGTGACCGTGCCGTGGCGGATGCCGTAGGTCCCGGGCGAGCCGGGGACGGCGGCCTGGGCGCGGATCGCGCGGTAGCCCATCTCCTGGAAGTGGGCCACGTCGTCGAGCAGCTCGGGGATGTCGCCGCCGCTGGCGTGGCCGTAGACCATGGCCCCGTCGCGGGCCTTGCCGCCCAGCAGGTCGTACACCGGCATCCCGGCGACCTTGCCCTTGATGTCCCACAGCGCGGTGTCGACCGCCGCGATCGCGGTCATGGTCACCGGGCCGCGGCGCCAGTACGCCCCCTTGTAGAGGTACTGCCACATGTCCTCGATACGGGCGGGGTCGCGGCCGATCAGCAGCGGTATGAGGTGGTCCTCCAGATAGGAGACGACCGCCAGCTCGCGTCCGTTCAGCGTCGCGTCGCCGAGACCGGTCACGCCGTCGGACGTGGTCACCTTAAGGGTCACGAAGTTGCGACCGGGAGAGGTGACGATGACCGTCGCCTCCGTGATCGTGGCCATGCGCGTCTGCTCCTCACTGCGCCGGCTCCGGGGTGGAGCCCGGGCTGTTGGTCGGCTACCATACAAGTACGTCAGCAAGGCGGGTCAAGGGTTCGGAAGGGGTCGGATGGCATCGGCGGAAGGACTGCACGCGGCACGCTCCCGGGGGCGCAACACCCGGCAGCTCGTCCACGAGGTGCTGCGCTCGCGCATCGTCGGCCTGGAGCTGGCCCCCGGCTCGGCCGTGTCGGAGAACGACCTGGCGGCCGAGCTGGGCGTCAGCCGCACCCCCGTCCGGGAGAGCCTGATCCTCCTCGCCGACGAGGGCCTGGTGGACATCTATCCGCAGATGGGCACGTTCATCTCGCGCATCCGCGAGCGCGACGTGGCCTCCGCCCAGTTCATCCGGGAGGCGCTGGAGTGCGCGGCGCTGCGCGACGCCGTCGGCAAGGCCACCGCGCGCGACGTGGCGGAGCTGCGGGTGCTGCTCACCGCGCAGGAGGAAGCCGAAGCGCAGTCCGACATGGCGGGCTTCTTCCAACTGGACGAGCAGTTCCACCAGCGGCTGATGGCGGTGAGCGGACACGGCTCGGCGTGGCCCGTGGTCAGCCAGGCCAAGGCCCAGCTGGACCGGGCCCGGCGGCTCTCGCTGCCCATGACCCAGCAGATGTCGCTGCTGATCGGCCAGCACCGCGAGGTGGTCGACCTGCTGGAGGAAGGCGATCTGGACCGGGCCGACGGGGCGCTGCGCTCGCACCTGCGGCTGGTCTTCAGCGATGTGGAGAAGATCCGGGCCAAGCACCCGGAGCTGTTCAGCGACCAGGACGCCCCGCTCCGGCCGCGCCGCGAGAGCCCCCGGCGCGTCGGCGCCCGCGAGGACTGACACGGACGCGGGGCGGGCCCGGTGTGGACCCGCCCCGCGACCTTGCCCGTATCAGCCCTTGGTCTTGATCCGCATGAACGTGACCGAGTCCGCCGGGAAGGTGTACGTGAAGGTGTTCGCCACCCCGTCGAGCCTCGACCGGACCGGCTTGATCGGCTGCTCGGAAGCGGTGTTGACCGCCTCCGGCGCGCCCTGGAGCGTGGTCAGCCGCGCCGTCCGCGCCACCTTGCCGCCGCCCAGGTCGATCCGGGTGCGGGCGGCCGTGCTCTGCGCGTTGACGACCTTGACGATCAGCTCACCGGTGGCCTTGTCCCGCGTCACCACCTGGCGGAACGGCTCGGCCACCTTGTCGTCGGTGAAGCTGCCCCACTTCTTGCCGTCCAGGTACAGCGTCACCTGACGGCCGCGCACCTCGACGCGGGCGTCGTAGGTACGCCCCGTCTCGATCTTCGTGGCGTCCTCGGCCATCGTCTGCTTGGCGCCGCCCACCGCCTTCTCCACGGCGGAGCGGGTGTTGCCCCAGCCGCCGAGGTTCCACCAGTAGTAGTTGCCCGTGTCCTTGACCCCGAACGCGATGAGGAAGCCCTCCTTGCCGGACTTCTTCGTCGCCTTCACCTTCAGGTCGTAGTCGCGCCACGCCGCGTCGCCCGCCGTGACCATGGTGTTCTCGGCGGCGGCGTCGGACTGGACGTACGCACCGTCCTGAACCGACCACGACCCGGTGTCCGCGGCCTTGGTCCACTTCGCGTCATCGCCCGAGAAGTCGTCGCTCAGCAGCGTCGAACCGTCCGCGGCGGTCACCTCGACGTCGTCGTACGCCGCGCTCGTGGCCCAGGTCGACAGCCCGACGGCGCCGCTGATCGGCTCGCTGGGGGCGGGGGTGGCGGACGCCTTGCTCGGCACCACCCGGTCCCCGACGTTGTTCATGAACAGCTTCTGCGTCTCGTAGCTGGTCGAGCCCCAGGAGGCGGAGTTGTTGAACCAGATCATGTCGGGCCGCCACTGCGTCGCCTTCTCGTGGGCGAGCAGCGGGGCGTACGAGGCCAGCTTGACGACGTCCGCGTTGCGCTCCAGGCCCGTCATGAACGCGGCCTCGGTGAGCGCGTTGTGCCACTTGTTGTCCTGCGAGGCGTACTCGCCCAGGAACACCTTCGGGCCGGAGCGGTCGTAGGTGTCGTAGCGCTGGTTGTTCTCCAGGAACCACTGCGGGCTGTTGTAGTAGTGCTCGTCGACCATGCCCACGCCCGCGGCCCGGTTCAGCGCCCAGGCGCGGTCGAAGGTCTGCCCGCTGTCGTCGGGACCGGAGTTGCTGATCACCGTGATGTCGGGGTATTTGGCCTCGATGGCCTTGCGGAACTCGGTGAACCGCGTGAAGAACTCGTCCGGCAGGTTCTCCTCGTTCCCCACCTCCAGATGGGTCAGGCCGAACGGCTTCGGATGGCCCATCCGCGCCCGCTTCTTGCCCCACGTCGAGGTCACCGGTCCGTTGGCGAACTCGATGAGGTCCAGGGTGTCCTGGATGTGGCGCTTGAGCAGCGCGGGGTCGTCGGTGGCCTTGTTCTGGCCGCAGCCGGTGACGAGCGCGGGCACCACCGGCAGCGCCATCGCGCCGATGTCCTCGGCGAACTGGAAGTACTCGTAGTAGCCGATGCCGTAGGACTGGTTGTAGCCCCAGACGTTGGCGTTGACGGCACGCTGCTCGACCGGGCCGACGGTGTCCTTCCACTGGTAGGACCGCTTGCGCGGCCAGTCGGGCGCCTCGTACGCCTCATGGCTGCCGGTGTTGACCAGGCAGCCGCCGGGGAAGCGCAGGAAGCCCGGCTTCAGCGCGGCGATCTTCTGCGCCAGGTCCTTGCGCAGGCCGTTCGGGCGGTGCTTGTAGGTGTCGCGGGGGAAGAGCGAGACCATGTCGAGCCGGAGGGTGCCGCTGCCGCCCGCGGCGACCGTGAGCCGTCCGGCGGTGCTGGAGGTGGTGGCGGTGAGGGTGCCGGTGTACTTGGTCCAGCGGTCGCCGCGCACGGTGGCGCGCAGCGGACGCGCGAGCGTGGCGCTGCCGGAGCCGTCGCCGAGACCGATGGTCAGCGGTGTTCCGGACGCCTGGTCGGTGCGCGCCCACACCGAGAAGTCGTAAGCCTCGCCCGCTTCGATGGCCATCCCGGTGGTGTAGCCGGAGTTGGTCACCCCGTACCGGGCCGCCGATCCGCCGGTGCCGTCGAGCGTCAGCCGCAGATAGCGCCGGTTGCGCTCGCCCAGCCGCCCGTCGTCGTCCACGACCTTGGCCTCGCCGGTTCCGCCGCCGGTCGCGGCCTCGGTCCACGCGGTCAGGGGGGTGTACGAGGAGTGGTCGGCTGGGTCGTACTCGAAGGACCGGTTCTGGACCAGCTCGGCGTACAGTCCGCCGTCGGCCGCGCGGTTGATGTCCTCGTAGAACACCCCGTACATCGTGTCGTCGATCGCCGGGCCCTTGGCGGAGGGATCGACGGAGAGCGTGTAGTCGGTGGCGTCGGCCGCCGCGTGCGCGGGAGCGCCGGTGGCGGCCGTGGGGACGGCGGTGACGGTACCGGCGAGCAGGGCGCCGATGGTGAGGCCGAGTCTCCAGCGTGTGCGGGGCATGCGTCTCCCGTTCCGAATCGTGTCGTTCGAAATCCCGTACGTCGCTCAGAACTTCGAACGAAAGATAAGGGGGAGGGCAGGGCGCGTCAACGCCACGGACAGCCCTTGCAGTTCTGCGGCGCCTCCTGCGTCTCCCGCGCCGCGAGCCGCTCGCGCTGCGGGACCACGGTGTACTTCGGGTCCTCGGCCGACCGCATTCCGGCGTGGAACACTCCGAACCGGGTGCACACCGACGCCGCCAGCAGGGCCGTGCCGCTGAGTGCCGCGGCGGTACGGCTGCGGCGGGCCGGCAGCGCCCCGCCCAGCGCCCCCGCCGCGCCGAGTGCCTCGGCGGCGCGCATCAGCCGCCCCGCTGTCCCCTCGCGGTATGTCTCGGCGACGATCCCGAGCCGCCGTTCCAGCGCCCGCACGGCCGCGACCTCCAGCGCCGTACCGAACAGTGCGGCACTGCGCGCCGGGGCGTTCTCCGCCACCGGCGCGGCGATCAGCGCCATGCCACCGGCCGCCGCCGCGGCCGAACCGACGAAGAGGAACGGCAGTTCGCGATAGCCCTCGTGCCAGCCGGGGACCGCGGTGTCGGACGCCAGCACCGCCGTGTACGACGCGACCGCCGGGCCCAGCGCGGCGGCCACCGCCGTGGCCGCCCGGCCGGTACGCGGCATCCTGCCGCCGACGTCCAGGACCGCCGCGGCCCCCGCCGCCGGGCCGTACGCGGCCAGCAGCCAGGAACCGACGCTCATCGGCGACGTCGGCTTGAACACCCGCAGCATGTTGGCGAAGCGCTCGGGGCGCCCGAGGTCATGGACCAGGGCGGCGGCGGAACCCGTGACGGACACCAGCGACGAGATCTTCAGCGCCCGGGCCATGCGGGGCGGCCGGTCAGCCCGGCGCCCGCCGCGAGCACCGAACCGGCGCCCGCCAGGCCGCCGAGGAAGAAGTACCCGGCGATGTCCCGGGCCTGCCAGGTGGGCGGGTTGAGGATCGGCTTGCCGTAGTACGAGGTGAACTCGGCCTCCGGCACCATCGGTTGCTCGCCCCGCCGCCCCTTCTTCCCCTTGCGCCCCCTACGCACCTTGCCGTCGCCCATCAGCGCTTCCCTCCGTTCCGCCCGTGCGCCGCGAACACGGCGGCCACTCCGCCGAGCAGCGTCAGCGCCGCGGCCCCGGCGTGCCGCCACATCGACGGCAGATCGCGCGTGGTGACGACCGGGTCCGGCGGCAGCCCGTACACCTCCGGCTCGTCCAGCAGCAGGAAGAACGCGCCGTCGCCGCCCACCCCGTCCTCGGGGTCGTGGCCGTACAGCCGGGCGTCGGACACGCCCGCCTGATGCAGATCCTCCACCCGCGCGGCGGCGCGCTCGCGCAGCTCGTCCAGCGGGCCGAACTGGATGGACTCGGTGGGACACGCCTCCTCCAGCGGCCCCTCGGTGGGATAGTCCCAGGCCAGATCGAGGATCGCCCGGTCCATCGGGTCGGTGACCCCTGGATGGAGGCGTGGCCGCGCAGCGCCTGGATGGCGGCGGCTCCGCGGCCCAGCGGGTCGGTTCCGGTCAGCTGCCGGTAGACGGGCCAATCCTGGACCCAGGTACGCACGCCCATCGTCTGTCCTTCCCGCCGCTCGGGCCACCCGCATGGCGGGGTTCGGCGCATGGGTTCCCGTCGCGACGGGATTCACACCCCGCCTGCCGCCGGATGCTCGGGCTACGCGACCCGTAGGTGGGAGAGGAGGTCGTCGGCCGCCGGGTAGGGGCGCTCCTCGGGGAGGCGCTCGGCCGCCCCGTCGAGGTCGCCCGCCCGGACGAGGGCGTGGACCTCGCGGGCCAGCGGCGTGACATCGGTGATGGACACCGTCCACTCGTCCGCGTACCGGCGGGCCGCCTCGCCCGCCAGGCCGAGCTGGAGGGAGCGGTACGGGAGCGGCCGCAGATGGAGGTCGCGCTCCGGGTCCCACTGGACCCGGGTGGGGGAGCGGTGCAACTGACTCTTCCAGGCGGCCTGGTCGGGGTGGAGGCCGCGTACGTAATGCGAGAGGCAGGCGTTGCGCAGCGCCCAGGCGAAGCCCTCGTGGGTGATCTCGACGGCCAGGACCGTTTCCTGGCCCTCCTTCAGACCCCAACCGCAGCGGTACATCATCCAGAGGAACGACGGTTTGATCCAGGTCATCCGGTCCCGCTTCCAGGCGGAGGGGAACCGGCCGTCGCGGGCCGCGGGCAGGCCGATGTGCGGGGCGTACGCCTGGTAGACGGTGACCGTGGCCGCGGTGTGCCGTGCGCGGATCTGGTGGGACTGGTTTTCCATGGTCAGCCAGCGTGGCGTGGCGGGCGGCGCCCGGCCACCGGAATTTCTTCCTGGGTGTGCCCCACCCAGGAAGAAGACGTCCTGGTTACGGCCCTGGCGGAGCCTCCAGACTCGGTGGCGAACAACGCACGGAAAGAAGGGCACCCACCATGAGCGGACGGCGACTTGACGGAAAGGTCGCACTGATCAGCGGCGCGACGGGCGGCATCGGCGCGGCGACCGCCCAACTGTTCGCCCGCGAAGGCGCGCGCCTGGTCCTCACCGACGTGGCCCGCGAACCTCTCCGCGCGCTGGCCCAGCGCATCGAGGAGGCCGGGGCGGAGGTGGCCACCGCGACGCTGGACGTCTCCTCCGCCCGGGAATGGGACGCGGCGATCACCACCGTGCGCGAGCGGTTCGGCAGGCTGGACGTGCTCGTCAACCTGGCGGGCATCGTGGACTGGCCGGGTATCGAGGACACCGACGAAGAGGCGTGGGACCGCGTCATCGACGTCAACCAGAAGGGCAGCTGGCTCGGGATGAAGGCCGCCATGCCGCTGCTCCGCGCCACCGGCAACGCGTCGGTGATCAACACCTCGTCGGTTCTCGGGATCGTGGGCAGCGGAGCGGCCGCCGCCTATACCGCGTCCAAGGGGGCGGTACGGCTGCTGAGCAAGACCGCCGCCGTCGAATACGCCCGCCGGGGGGTGCGGGTCAACTCCGTCCACCCCGGTGTCATCGCCACCCCGATGATCCAGGACATCCTGGACGAGGAGGGCGACGAGCAGCCGGACATCGTGCGCACCCCCATGCGCCGCGCGGGCCGCGCCGACGAGGTCGCCTCGGCCGTGCTGTTCCTCGCCAGCGACGAGTCCTCGTTCGTGACCGGCTCCGAGCTCGTGGTCGACGGCGGCCTCACCGCCCACTGACCCCCTCCGGGCCGCGCTCAGCAGTAGGGGCGCGGCAGTTCGGGCGTCCCCCGCGGCTCCGCCGGCGCCTGCGGGCACGCCCGTAGCGCGCGGCGCCGCGTGTACGGTGATCGCCATGTCTGACGTTCCGCCCCGCCCCGAGCCATTCCTCCAGCGGACCGACCCGGCGGCGATCGAGGACCTCCGCGCGCGGCTGCGCGGTACGCGGTGGCCGGACGCGCCCGAGGACGCCGGGTGGTCGCTCGGGACCGACCTGGACTATCTCCGCGAACTCGTCGCCTACTGGGCGGACGAGTTCGACTGGCCCGCGCAGGAGGCGGCGCTCGCCCGGCTTCCTCGCTTCCGCGTCGGGCTCGGCATCCTCCCCCAGCTACCGCTGGGAGGTGCCCCCTTCATCCACGCGCGGGCGGCCGCCGCCCCGGCCGGGTCCGCGATGCCGCTGGTCCCGCCCACGGCCGGCCGGACTCGTTCTGGCGCTACTCGAAGGTCATCCCGCTCCTCACCGACCCCGGTGCCCACGGCGCCGACGCGTTCGACGTCGTCGTACCCGACATGCCGGGCTACGGATACTCCGACCGCCCCAGCGGTCCGCCGCTCGACACCGTCGCCGTCGCCGGTCTGTGGGCCGAGCTGATGCGCGTCCTCGGGTACGAGCGGTTCGGCACCCCGGGCGGGGACATGGGCAGCCATGTGAGCCGTTACCTCGCGCTCGACCGTCCCGACCGGGTCGTGGCCGTCCACCGCACGGACGCGGGCGTGCCCGTGTTCACCGGCGACCCGGCGGACCTCACGCCCGAGGAGCGCGCCTGGTTCGACGACGTGACGGCCTGGCTCGCGGCCGAGGGCGGCGCCATGCACCGTACGAAGCCCCAGAGCGCCGCCTTCGGGCTCACCGACTCGCCCGCCGGGCTCGCCGCGTGGATCGTCGAGAAGCTGCGGTCGTGGAGCGACTGCGACGGCGACATCGAGCGGAGCTTCACCAAGGACGAGATCCTGACGAACGTCACGCTCTACTGGCTCACCGGGACGATCGGCTCCTCGATGCGCGCGTACCACGCGAACGCCGCCATCCCGCGCGAGCAGCTCGCCCGCCGGGTCGACGTGCCGTCCGGGTTCTCGCTCGTCCGCGGTGACGTCGTCCGCCCGGTGCGGGCGTGGCTCGACCGCACGACGAACCTGGTGCGCGTGACCGGGCCCCCGCGCGGCGGCCACTTCGCGCCGTTCGAGGAGCCCGAGCTGTACGCGGAGGAGCTGCGCGCATTCTTCCGCCCCTACCGGGCGGCGGTGACGGGCTGATGGCTTCCCGCGGCGATGTCGTGGGGGTGGACGCGTGCCCCTCCGGCTGGGTGGCGGTGACGCTGCGCGGTGGGGCGTTCGCCGGTGCGGAGACGGCCGGGGGGCTGAGCGATCTGCTGGCCCGGGTGGGGGACGTGGCCGTGGTCGCGGTCGACATGCCGCTGGGGTTGCTGGAGTCCGGGAGCCGCCGTGCGGAGGTGCTGGCCGCCGGGCTGCTGGGAGCGCAACGGTCACGGGTCTTCCCGGTGCCGCCGCGGCAGGTCTGGGAGCAGCCCGACTACGACGCGGCGAACGCCTGCTGCCGTCGGTTGACCGGCGCCGGGCTCTCCCGCCAGTCGTGGGGGCTGGCCGCGAAGCTGCGCGAGGCCAACGCTCTGCGGGACGGCGGCGACCACCGGTTCCACGAGGTCCACCCCGAGGTCTCCTTCGCGGCCATGGGCGACGGCGCGCCGGTCGCCTGGAGCAAGAAGGGCTGGAACGGCCAGGCCGTACGCCGCCGTCTGCTCGCGGACCAGGGCATCGTCCTGCCCGACGACCTCGGCCCGGCCGGGCGGGTGCCGTCCGACGACGTGCTGGACGCCGCGGCGGCGGCCTGGAGCGCCCACCGCATCGCGCTCGGCACGGCCGTGAGCCTGCCCGCCCCGCCGGAGACATCGGACACCGGGCTCCCCATCGCCATCTGGCACTGACGCCCCAAGGGAAGACAGCGGGAGGCCGCCCGAGCCGTGCCTCGGGCGGCCTCCCTTCCCCCACCCCCGGAAATGGTCTTCAGTGGCGCTCAGCCGGAGCCGCGCGCGTGCCGGGGGCGGTCAGCGGCGTCAGGCGCCGATGCCGTAGGGGCGCAGATGGTCCAGCGGGTCGACGTCCGACCCGTAGCGCGGGGTGGTGCGCACCTCGAAGTGCAGATGCGGACCGGTGGTGTTGCCGGTGTTGCCCGACCGGGCGATCCGGCGCCCCGCGTCCACGGTCTGCCCGCTGCGCACCGTCAGCGCCGACAGGTGCGCGTACTGGGTGTACAGCCCGTCGGCGTGGCGGATGACCACCTGGTAGCCGAAGGCACCGGCCCAGCCCGCGGCCACCACGGTGCCCGGGGCGACCGCGTGCACCGGGGTCCCGATGGGCACCGCGTAGTCCACGCCGGTGTGGTGGCCGCTCGCCCACCGCGGGCCGCGCACCCCGTACGCCGCGGTGATCGGGCCGTTGACCGGCCCCGCGAGGCGATGGGACGCGGACTGCCGGGCGGCGTGGCGGGGAGCGGCGGCCGTGCGCTTGGCGGCGGTCCGGTGGGCCTGCCGCTTGGCCGGGCGGGCCTTGCCCGAGGGCAGGGCGAGCCGCTGTCCCGGGTGGATCAGGTGCGGGTTGGCGCCGATGGTCCTGCGGTTGGCGTGGTACAGCGCCTTCCAGCCGCCGCTGACGGAGCTGCGGGTCGCGATGCGCGACAACGTGTCGCCGTTGCGCACCGCGTACGACCCGGACCCGGCCGCCCGCCCGGGACTGTGTTGACCGGATGGCTTGACCGTGCGCTTCGGGTGGTGCTGCTTGGCGGGCGGCTTGGCGCCGCGTGCGGCACGGCGGTTCGCCGCCTCGGCGGCGGGCGGACCGGAGCGGGACAGCCGGCCGCGGACCGAGCAGACCGGCCAGGCGCCCGGGCCCTGGCCGCGGAGCACCGCCTCGGCCACGGCGATCTGCTGGCCCTTGGTGGCGAGGTCGGCCCGCGGGGCGTACCGGGTGCCGCCGTACGCGGCCCAGGTGTGCTGCGAGAACTGGAGCCCGCCGTAGTAGCCGTTGCCCGTGTTGACGCGCCAGTTGCCGCCGCTCTCGCACGCGGCGACCTTGTCCCAGGTGTCGACCGGGGCCGCCTGGGCGGCGCCGGTGTTGAGGAACGGCAGGACGATGCCGACGCTGCCCGCGGTCAGGACCGCGCACAGCGGGGAGACCCGGCTGGGCGATGCGGGGCGGCGGTGACTTCCTCGAACGGCCATGAGGCTGGTTCCTCTCCACAACGGCTCTCGACGTCGCCCCCGGAAGTCCCGGCGGGCTGTACGAGTACCGCAGCCGGGGGCGGCCGGTCACAAGGCGCAGGGGTGGTCACGGAGCGCCGCGCGCTCCCGGAACCCGCCCCCTGATCGGGTGACGCTCCCTCAGCTGTGCGAGGGAAGGCGCGTGGAGGGACGAGGGGGCGCACGGACAGGCCCGGGGCTGACGGGACGGCCGGGGCGCCGAGCCGTAGATCACGCTCCGCCGCATGCCGGGCGGGGACCGCGGCGGCGGAAAAAGATTCTTCGGCGGGCCCCGGGGATGCCGCTTTTCCGGCGGATTGGTTTCCTGTTGGACCAGCGGCCGATCATCTTCGCGGGGCGGCCGAATTCCGGGCCGGGGTGCGGAGGTTCGGTCCCGGACCGGTCCGTGGACGGCCCAATGCGGCGGAGTGCGGCCGCGGGCCGCGTTGGGCGGATCTTGCGGGGCGCTATTGCGTCCGCCGCCCGGCCAAGAGGCCGATCTTGCCCGGGCGGCGGCCCGGGCGGGGAACAGCACGTACCGGTCCGGCGCCGCACCGGCCGGCGAAAGGCGGGAAGCGGTGAAGCGCGGAAGCCGAAGAGGGCGAGCGGGAGAAGGAATAGAGGAAGGCCGGTGGGATGGGATGCGGCAATACGGGCGGACAACGGCCGGTCGCTGCCGGTAATAGGCCCGGCCCCGCTCGGAGTTGCGCAGGTGCCCGCCCTTCGGGTCGAAGACTCGCCCTCGTGGCCCAGCTCGACGGCGGGCACGCCCCAGCGGCGGCCGAGGAGGCGCGCCGGGTAGGCGGTGATGTCGTGGAGGATGAGGTCCGGCCGCCGCCCTTGTCCGGGGGACTCGGCCGCCGCGGGAGCCGGGAACGGCCGCGGGGGAGGGGCCCGGCCCGGTGTCGGCCTCGGTGCCCGCCTGGCCGTCGGCCGGGCGTCGCCCCGGGCGGACCCCGCGGACCGTTCCGGCCCGGCCCTCCGCTGCCCATCGGCCCGGGATACGGTACGCGGCGACCGAAGAACCCCGGCCACAACTCCCGCGCCCCTCGCCCGGCTTTGGCCCGGCCGCGCCAAGGGCATGGACCCCCGGGACAACTCGAAGGTCGACGGGCGGACTTGACGTGCCGTTTGCCCAATCTCCCGCGGCTCATCGCCTCCCGGACCGCCCGCGTACCGCGCCAGTTCTCCGAAATAGGGGCTGCCCCGCAGCGGCCGGGAACTGGCGGAGAATCACGCGGCCCCTGTATAGCGGGAAGCGTGCCGACCCGCATATCATTGCCTCACATCGACTTCATCACGGTAGATCGCTCGCAGGAGCGGCTCCGAATAATCACCTCCTGACCCCGCATCGCCGGGAGCCTCGACGACGCCGATGCCGTCATTTCCGTACGGCATCGCCCGCCGCGTCGAGGAATCCTCGCGACGGCGGTCCGTACCGCAGGATGTGCAGCGCGCCTACGGTGCGTGCCGGTCGTCACCGGCCATGCGCCGTCGGCCTTCTGACGTACCCGGCGATGCGCCGCGCCGCTGGACGAACGACCGGGGGCGCACGGCGCTCCGGGCCGTGCCCTCGGACGCCGGTCGGACCCCTCGGCCCCCGGCCCCTGCCCCGTCCCCGGGGCGTCAGCCCGCGATGACGAGCCGTCCGTCCTCGCGGCCGATCCAGTAGCGGCGCAGCACGTCGAGCATCACCGACACCTCGCAGGCGGTGATGCCGGGGAAGGCGGCCAGGTCGTGGGTGAGGAACTCGGCCAGCCCCTCCTCGTTCCGGAACACCCCGTGGTGGATCACCGACGAGGTGCCCGCGACGATCGAGACGTAGCGTGCCGAGGGGTGCCGGGCGAGGGCGTCGGCCACCTGCTGGATGGCTCCGGGGGCCGCGTGCAGTTCGACCACCACCTCCAGCGCGTACCCCAGCAGCGCGGGCTCGATCTCCACGCGGGGCCGTACCAGCCCGCGCCGCAGCAGCGACTGGGCGAGCCGGTAGGCGGTCGAGCGGCTGATGCCGAGTGCGCGGGCCACTTCGGCGGCGCTGGCCCGGCCGTCGTGGCGCAGCAGTTCGACCGCGCCCAGCTCCTCGGTGCTGAAGTCGGCGACGGTGGTGGGTTCGGCGGGTTCGTGCAGTGGATCGGCCACGTCCCGCAGTGCCCGCAGCTGGTCGTCGCCGAGCCTCCGCAACCGCCAGGAGTCGGACTTGGTGGCGGCCCGCAGCACCAGTTCAGTGCGGGCCGACCGGACCCCGGGGACGGACGGGATGCGGCTCATCAGCAGCTCCCGCGCCCCGGCGCGGCGCGTGGCGTGCAGGGAGCAGTAGACATCGGCGCGTCCCGTGGTCGTCGCCACGAACGGGACCTCGGGCAGTTCGGCAAGCCGTCCGGCCACCTGCCGCGCCTGCCCCGGGACGGTGGCCACCCAGATGTGCATGGGGGTGCCCTCGGCCATCATCGGCCACTCCACCTGCCCGATCACCCGCAGCAGCCGCTCGTCCGCGAGCCGGGCCAGTCGGCGGCCGACCGTGCTGGCCGAGCTGCCGAGCACATCGGCGAGCGCGCTGAGCGGGGCGCGCGGGGCCACCTGGAGGGCGGCCACCAGGTCGAGGTCGGCATCGTCCAGTAGCGAAGTCTCCGGCATGGATCGAATCTATCGTGCGATTGGTGCGCTATCGGTGAATCATTCTTGCGTTACAAAGCTTTTACTTGCCTCATTCCACCACCGCCTTCTCTAATGGACGACCACGCTTGCGTCATCCGACGAAGGAAGTGCGGCCGGTGAGCTCGAACGACACCACCACCACGCCCGACAACCCACCACCCGGGAAGACGCCGCCCGGGGCGCCCGCGGAGGGCTCCGCGGCGCTGTCCGGTCTGCTCCGGGTGCTCGGCGCCATCGAACGATGGGGCAACAAGCTGCCTCATCCCTTCTGGCTGTTCGCCATCCTGAGCGCACTGCTCGCGGTGGTGAGCTGGGGGCTGGCCGCGGCGGACGTGTCCGCGGACAATCCGGCCGACGGCAAGACCGTGGTCGTCCGCAGCCTGATCTCGGTCGACGGCGTGCGCTCGATGATCACCGACGCGATCACCAACTACGCCACCTTCCCGCCGCTCGGCACCATCCTCGTGGTGATGCTCGGGGTCGCCGTCGCCGACAAGTCGGGGATGCTCACGGCGATGCTGCGGGCCGGTGTCTCCCGCGTCCCGGCCCGCTGGATGACGTTCGCGCTGGCCTTCACCTCGATGGTCGCCCACATCGCCTCCGACGCCGCCTACGTGGTGCTCGTCCCCCTCGGCGGCCTGGCCTTCCGCGCGGTCGGACGCAGCCCGGTCCTCGGGATCGTGGTGGCCTTCGTGGGCGTGTCCGCCGGTTACGACGCGAGCCCGCTGATCACACCGATGGACGCCGTGCTCTCCGGACTGACCACGGCGGCCGCGCACACGGTCGACCCCGGATACACCGTCACCCCGCTGGCCAACTACTTCTTCTCGATCGCCTCCTCCGTGGTCCTGGCCGCCGTCATCACCCTCGTCACCGAAAAGGTGTCGGCCCGGCAGGTGGCGGCGCTGCCGCCGGACACCGGCGAGACCGCCGCGGAGGACGACGCCGACCCGGTCGCGCTCGACCTGCGCCCCGAGGAGCGGCGCGGACTGCGCCGCAGCGGGCTGGTCTTCCTGCTCTTCCTCGCGGCGATCGTGGTGGCCATGATTCCCGCCGGGTCGCCGCTGCGCGGCGAGGGCGGCAGCATCGTCGAATCGCCCGTGCTCTCCGGGATCGCCGTGGTGCTCGGGGTGCTCTTCGCGCTGCTCGGCACGGTGTACGGGCGCGCGGCGGGCACCGTACGCGGCAGCCGCGACATCCCCGACTTCATGGCACAGGGCATGCGGGAGATGGCCCCGATCCTGGTGCTGTTCTTCGCCATCTCCCAGTTCCTCGCCTACTTCAAGTGGACGGGCGTGGGCCAGGTGCTCGCCATCCGGGGCGCGGATCTGCTCAAGGAGCTCGGGGTGACGGGGCCGGTTGCGTTCCTGGGCATCGTGGTGGTGTGCACGGTCATCAACCTGGCGATGACCAGCGGATCGGCCATGTGGGCGCTGGTCTCCCCGGTGTTCGTCCCCATGCTGATGCTGCTGGACATCCCGCCGGAGGCCACCCAGGCGATCTACCGCATCGCCGACTCCTGCACCAACGCCATCACCCCGATGAGCGCCTACTTCGTGATGGCGCTCGGCTTCCTCCAGCGCCACCGGCGCTCCGCGGGCATCGGCACCCTCGCCTCGCTGACCCTGCCGCTGTCCCTGGCCATGCTGGTGACCTGGACCCTGCTCTTCTACGCCTGGTGGGCGCTGGGCATTCCGCTCGGCCCCGGCGCTCCCGTCCGCTGAGTCACCGAACCCCTCCCGGAAGGACCCCTTGATGACGCTCTCCGACATCGCCGCCGCGACGGAGCGGGCGTTGCCCGAGATGACCGACGACCTGCGGACGCTGGTGGAACTGGAGACGCCGAGCGATGACAAGCACCTGCTGGACGCCGGGCTCGCCGCCCTCCACGACTGGCTGGTGGCGCGGCTCGGCGAGCCGGACGAGACGGAGCGCCACGACTGCGGTCCGCACGGTGACGTACTGGCCGTCACCTACCGCGGCACCGCGCCCGGCACCGCGCTGCTGCTGTGCCACTACGACACGGTCTGGCCCGCCGGGACCCTCGCCGAATGGCCCTTCGAGGTGACCGACGGCAAGGCGAGCGGACCGGGCGTCTTCGACATGAAGACCGGCCTGGTGCAGGCCGTATGGGCGCTGCGGCTGCTGCGCCAGCTGAAGCTGCCGCATCCGTCCGTCCGGCTGCTGCTCAACGGGGACGAGGAGATCGGCAGCCTGTCCTCCCGGCCGCACATCGAGCGGCTGAGCGACGGCGTCCTCGCCACCCTGGTGTTCGAGGCGGCGCAGAACGGGGCGCTCAAGACCTCGCGCAAGGGTGTCGGGCTGTTCGACGTGACCGCGCACGGCGTGGAGTCGCACGCCGGGCTCGACCCGCTGGCCGGAGCCAGCGCGATCCACGCCCTGGCCGAGGTCATCCCGCACCTCACCGCCCTCGGCGCCCCGGAGCGGGGCACCACCGTGAACGTGGGTCTGATCAGCGGCGGCACCGGCCGCAACGTGGTCGCCGCGCAGGCGCGCTGCGGCATCGACATCCGGATCGCCGAACCGGCCGAGATGGCGCGCATCGACGCCGCGTTCGGCGCCCTCGCCCCCGCCGACCCGCGGGTGCGGCTGGCCGTCAGCGGCGGATGGAACCGGCCGCCGATGGTTCCGAACGAGCCGTCCCGGCAGCTGTTCAAGCAGGCCCACGCCATCGCGGCCGAACTGGGCTGGGAGCTGGAGGAGACCGCGGTCGGCGGGGCGAGCGACGGCAACTTCGTCTCCGCGCTCGGGCGGCCGGTCCTCGACGGCCTCGGCGCCCTCGGCTCGGGCGCCCACGCCCGCTATGAACACACCCTGCTCGACGCCGTCCCGGCGCGCACCGCGCTCGCCGTCGGGCTGCTGACCGCCCTGGCGTCCTCCACCTAGTGCCGCGTCAGCCAAGGTTCACCCCGCTCGCCGCCCTGGCACGGCCATCTGCGGCGTTGCCGAATCGACCGAGTAGGCCCACTACGAGGCCGCACTAGGACGCGCAGAACGCCGCCGCCCGCCGCCGTGACGGTCACTCACGGCGGCGGGCGGCGGCGTTGCGAACGCGTCAGGAGACCAGGAAGTCGGCCTTGCCCTCCTTGGCGCCCTGGATGAACGCGGTGATCTCGCTGCGGGTGTAGATGAGCGCCGGACCGTCCGGATCCTTGGACTGACGGATCGCGACCCGGCCGTCGTCCAGCTTCATGACCTCGACGCAGTTGCCGCCGTTGCCACCGCTCCACGGCTTGCGCCAGCCTTCGGTGCCGAGGTCGGTGGCGCGCATGCCGTTGTAGATGCGATCCATGCAGATCAGAGCTCCTTGCGGAAATCGCGGAGGATTTCCTTTGTGCGTCGTGCGGTTGCCGCCTGGGCCGCCATGCGGTCCATGGCCTCCAGGTGCGAGGCCACCTCGATGCGTTCATCGAGGTAGACGGCGCCGGTGAGGTACTCGACGTAGACCATGTCCGGCAGTTCGGGAACAGCGAAGCGGAAGAGGACGAAGGGCCCGTAGGTGCCCGGATGGTGACCTGAGGCGAACTCCGAGATCTGCAACGTCACATGCGGCATCTCGGTGCTCTCCAGCAGCCGGTCCACCTGTCTGCGCATCACCGAAGGATCGCCGACGGGTCTGCGCAGCACGGTCTCGTCCATCACGACCCACAGGCGGGGTGCCTCCGGGCGGTTCAGCAGCGACTGGCGCTCCATGCGCAGCGCCACATGCCGCTCGGCCTCCTTGGGCCCGGCCTTGCCGATGGCGCCGGTCTGCATGACGGCGCGGGCGTAGTCCTCGGTCTGGAGCAGACCGGGGACGAAGTGCGGCTCGTACGCCCGGATCATCTCGGCCGCTCCCTCCAGGCTGACGTGCACGCTGAACCAGTCCGGCAGGATGTCGTGGAACCGCTGCCACCAGCCGGGTCGGTTGGCCTCCTCGGTGAGGGAGATGAACGCTTCCAGCTCCGAGCCGATGACCCCGTAGGAGTCCAGGAGCATCCGCACGTAGGGCACCTTGAGGGCGACCTCGGCGGTCTCCATGCGACGGACGGTGGCCGGGGCGACTCGGAGCACCTGCGCGGCCTGTTCGCGCTTGAGCCCCGCCTTCTCGCGCAGCTCCTGGAGACGCTTCCCGAGGACGACCTGGCCCACGGTCGGCGCCGACCGCGGTTCGCTCACCTTGCTACCTCCCCTGCCCCCGTGGCTGATGACCGAAGTCTGCCATGTCCAGTGAGGCCCGGACACACTGCACAAGCAACTCTGCACAATTCAGAGTGTTACTTGCCATGTGTGCGCGGCCGTCGGGATAGTTGCTTCATGATCCCGTTACTGAGGCCGCCGCTATCGGGCTACGACGCGGTGGGGGTGGCCGAGCGGTACGGGCCCGCGGTCATGGAACGGCTGCCCCGGGTGGGCTGCGTCCTGGCCGCCGGTGGCCGCTGGTGGTGGATCGTGCCGTCCCAGTCGGACGTCGGCGTCAACTGGCCCTCGGCGGCCGTCTACGCGGTCGGCGCGGAGCCGGCCGGTCCGCCGCCCGGGCGGCGGACCGGCCGGGCGGCCGAGGGGCCGCGGGTGGTGCACTCACCGGACGACGGCGTGCCCTATACCCACCCGCTGCTGCTGCACATCGCCCTCTGCGCGGTGGCCGGGGTGTCCCCGGCCTGGCCGCGCGAGGACCGGCGTTCCGGGTCATGACGTGCCGTCGTCCGTCTGGAGATACGCGGCCGGGCGCGGGTAGCGCATCAGGGCCGGCCCGGAACCGTCCGGGTCCTTGTCGGCAACGGCGGGCCGGGCCGGGGGCGAGGACCTCAGCTCGGCGGGGTCGTAGTCGATGACCTGGGTCTGCTCCGCCGGGGTCGGCTCCGGCACGGCGTTCTGCTCGGGCCGGAAGAGCGGGATCTGGTCGAGCGCAGTCTGCTCCGCGGACGAGGGCCCCTGGGCGTACCCGGCCATCGCGCCCTGCGCCGGGGCCTGCGGCTGGACGACCGGGATCTGACCGGTTTCGGCCTGCGCCATCTGCATCTGCGCACTCTGCGCCTGCGGAACCTGCGCCTGCGGGGTCTGCGCCTGCGGGGTCTGGGCCATCTGGAGGTAGGGCGCCTGGCCCTGCGCCGCCTGGGGCTGCGGCGCCTGGGCCTGCTGCATCTGCCCCATCGGGGGCTGCTGCATCGATGCTGCCTGCTGCATCTGCTGCTGAGCCTGAGCCATCTGCTGGGCCATCTGCTGGGCCTGCTGCATCTGCTCAATCTGCTGCATCTGGTCCATCTGCTGCATCGACTGCATCTGCTGCATCGGCTGCTGGGGTATCTGCTGCTGCATCGGCGCCTGGTACAGGGGCGTCTGGACCGGGGGAGTGGCGACGTACGCGGGGGCCAGCTCGGCGGGCGGCTGCGACGGCGACGGCGACTGCCCGGACGACACCGACTGCCCGTACGGGTCGGACTGCCCGTACCCGTCCGAGGCGATGCCCTGCGGCGCGGGCAGGGCGTTCGCCGAGTACAGCTGCTGCTGCGGGGCCTGCTGCATCTGCTGCATTTGCAGGATCTGCTGCATCTGCTGCGGGGTCTGCTGGGTCGGCGGCTGGGGTTCGGGGGCGACGGGGGCCGCGGCCAGCTGCGGCATCTGCTGGTACTGGTAGTCCAGCTGCTGGACCGGGCCGGAGTAGAGCGGCGCCTGGAGGTCCCAGCCGCGCTGCTGGTCGTAGGAGACCTGGGGGGCGTAGTAGGAGGTGCCGTAGAGCACGGTGCTCAGCCCGGTCAGCAGCCGCTGCACATCCGGCTGCGAGCGCACCACCAGCCGCATGAACTGGCTGCTGCTGCCCAGCTTGTTGCCGCATTCGCGGACCAGGACGCCGTGCTGGGTGAGGAGTTGGTCGCGCACCCAGGCGCCGTCCGTGCCGCCCGGCAGCTTGACGAAGACGAAGTTGCCCTGGGAGGGGAAGACCGTCATCCCGGGGAGTCCGGCCAGCTGGGTGGTCATCTCCTGCCGGTCGCGGCTGAGCATGCGCAGGCTCTGCACGTACTCCTGCCGGTACCGCTTGAGCATGAAGACGATGACCTCGGCGAAGGAGTTCAGGTTCCACTTCGGCAGCCGGGAGCGGATCTGCACGGCCAGCGCCGGGTTGGCGACGAGATAGCCGAAGCGGACGCCGTGCAGTCCGAAGCTCTTGCCCAGGCTGCGCAGGACGATGACGTTGGGCCGCAGGATCGCCTCGTCCACGACGCTCGGATACGCCTCGGCGTCGGCGAATTCAAGGAAGGACTCGTCGATCACCACCAGGTCCAGATCGGACAGCGCGTCCATGAGGCCGATGACGGCCTGGCGCGACAGCAGCCCGCCGTCGGGGTTGTTGGGATTGCAGATGACGGCGACCCGGGAGCCCCGGGACCGGACGAATTGGACGAACGCCTGCGGGTCGAGCGCGAATCCGCTCATCTCCGGGAGCTGGAACATGTCGACCCGCTTGCCGGTCTCCATCGGCTGGTCCGTCCACCGGCCGAAGGTGGGAATCGGCACCGCCAGGCTTTCCTTCACCAGCAGATGGTCGATCCAGGTGATCAGCTCGGTCGAACCGTTGCCCATCGCCATGGTCTGCGGTTGCAGGCCCAGCACATCGGCCAGTTCGGCGGTGATGGTGTCCGCGGAACTCGGGTAGTACGTGAGGATCTCCCGCAGCCTGACCGCCATCACGGCGAAC
Organism: Streptomyces sp. BRA346; assembly: GCF_052851135.1. Classification (NCBI taxonomy): domain Bacteria; kingdom Bacillati; phylum Actinomycetota; class Actinomycetes; order Kitasatosporales; family Streptomycetaceae; genus Streptomyces; species Streptomyces sp. BRA346. The sequence goes on from NZ_JAIWIH010000003.1 coordinate 67,384, forward strand.
ATGGCGGGGGTGGGGAAGTACGGATTGCAGGGGATGCAGAAGTCCACAAGCTCCTGTCCGCCACCCGTGATCCCGGCGCGGTTGAGCGCGAAGAAAGACGGGCTGTGGGCGGTGCCACGGAAGAGTTCCATGGCATCACCGGAATTGCCGACTGCGGCAACAGTCACGGCGGGACCTCCTCGGTCGCAAGGGGTCGTGCAATCACGACCGTTGCGGCTCGTCCCTCGAGCCTGACGCATGATCCCAAAAACGTGGGGGACCTGAGGATTTTCGTGGGGTGTGCGCGAAACCGAGGGACAGGTGTGCCCTGATCGAATAAAATTCCGCCTCTCGCTCACGCCGTCGCCCGCTCTTCCGGAGCGGCGGTGGCGGTCGGAGCGTCAGGCGGGGGCGTCCGGCGGACGCTCGCCGTCGGTGAGGGCGGCCTGGTCCTGGTGCGCTACCCACACAGCTACCTGAGCACGCGAGCTGAAACCAAGATTGCTCAAAATGTGCTCAATATGGCCCTCGGCTGTCCGCTGTGCTATCACGAGCGCCGCGGCGATCTCCTTGTTGCTGAGCCCCTGCGCGACCAGCTGGGCGATCTCGGTCTCCCGGGGCGTCAGCGGCGACGGCCGCTCGGGTACGGCCGCCTCCGCGCTGGGCAGTTGGTCCTCCAGCGCGTAGACCAGCGCCTGGTCGTACGGGAGCCGGGCACCCTGTTTGACGGCCGCGTTGTACGCCTGTCTGCCCAGCGCCCGGGCCACGTCCGCCTCGCACTCGTCGTGGTAGTGGACCAGGTGACCGTAGCCGGACAGCGAGGCGCCGATCGACTGCCAGACGGTCCGTACGATGCCCAGCAGCCGGGCCGACCGCCGGTAGTCCCGGTCGGTGGCGGCGATCCAGGCCAGCACCTCCAGGTTGACCCCCACGCCCAGCGGATCGTCGAGCGAGCGGTTGAAGGTCAGGCTGTCCCTCTCCAGGGCGGTCGCGCGGGCGGTGTCGCCCTGGCGCCACACCTCGACGCCGAGCGCCATCATCGTGTACGCCCGGTGCCAGCCCTCCCCGTAGGCGTCGCACACCTCCAGGGACTCCTCGCCCAGCGCGACGGCGCGCGGCGAGTCGCCGATGAAGGAGTGGGCCAGGGAGAGCCGGATGAGGGCCAGCGCGAGCCCGACCGGATCGCCGGTGGCCCGGTGGCGGGCCACCGCCTCCTCGTAGAGCACGATCGCGGACCGGGCGTCGCCCCGGTACATGGCGACCATGCCGGAGTAGAGCGCCGCGTACGCCAGGACCGGGGCCAGGCCGAGCCGTTCGCCGAGGGCCCGGCTCTCCTCCAGCATGGCCGCGGCCGCCTTGGTGTCGGACTGGATGATGGCCAGCCAGCTGTTGGTCCACAGCGCGCGTGCCCGCACCTCGGTGGGCTCCGGGCAGGAGGCGAGCCCCTGGTCCAGCCAGCGCCGCCCCTCGCCGAGGTAGTAGCTGGTGATCCAGTGGTAGAGGAGGTCGGCCGCGATCCCCAGGCCGCAGGCGGTCTCCTCCGGCTCCGCGAAGCTGGACTCCAGGGCGCTGCGCAGATTGGCGTGCTCCAGCTGGAGCCGCGTGAACCACTGCACCTGGGCCGGGCCGAACAGCGCGGCGCGCGCGTCGGCCGCCAGCTGCCGGTAGTAGTCGCGGTGCCGCCGCAGCCGGTCGGGCTCCTCCCCGGAGGCGGCGAGCCGTTCCCGACCGTACTGGCGCAGCGTGTCCAGCATCCGGTAGCGCACCGTGGTGCCGTGTTCCTCCCGGAGCAGCACCGACTTGTCCACCAGCTCGGTCACCAGGTCCAGGACCTCCTCGCGGGCGATGCCGTCGCCCGAGCAGACCGCCTCGGCCGCCTCCAGGTCCAGGGTTCCGGAGAACACCGAGACCCGGGCCCACAGCAGCCGCTCCCGCTCGGTGCACAGGTCATGGCTCCAGTCGATCAGCGCCCGCAGCGTCTGGTGGCGGGGGAGCACCGACCGGGAGCCGGTGGTCAGCAGCCGGAAGCGGTCGTCGAGGCGGTCCAGCAGCTGCTGGACGGACAGGGCGCGCAGCCGTACGGCGGCCAGCTCGATCCCGAGGGGTATGCCGTCCAGCCGTCGGCACACCCGCTCCACGGCGTCCCGGTTGGTGTCGGTGACGGCGAAGCCCGGCAGGATCGCCCCGGCCCGCTCGACGAACAGCCGCACCCCGTCGCACTGCGCCAGCGCCGAGGTCGACAGCCGTGGCCCGGTGGCATCGGGCAGGGCCAGTGCCGGAACGGCGAGGGTCTGCTCACCGGCGGTGCCCAGCGCCTGCCGGCTGGTGGCCAGGATGCGCAGCCGGGGAGCCGCCCGCAGCAGCCGGTCGGCGAGCAGCGCACAGCCCTGGATCAGGTGCTCGCAGTTGTCGAGGACGAGCAGCGCCTGCTTCTCGCGGAGATGGTCCACGAGGACTTCCAGCGGCGGCCGGGCGGACTGGTCCCGGACCTCCAGGGCCTCGGCCACGCTCTGGGCGAGCAGATCCGGGGTCTCCAGGGCAGCCAGTTCGACCAGCCAGACCCCGTCGGCGAACGCCCTGCGCACGTCCTCGGCGACCCGCAGCGCCAGCCGGGTCTTGCCGACCCCGCCCACCCCGGTGAGGGTGACCAGCCGGGAGGTGGACAGCATCCGCCGGGCCTCGGCCGCCTCGTGCCGACGCCCCACGAAAGTCGTCACCTCGGCCGGCAGCCTGCCTGTCTGCCGCCCGGTCGGGGTGCTCGTCGCCACCGCACCCATTGTTTGCCTCGCACCGGCCTCGGGCGGGCGGGAGTCCCCCGCTCGGCCCGAACGGTTACTGTCCAGGCTATGCCCGAGGGGCGGCCCCCGCAGCCCGCGCGACGCGCCTCGTAGCTGCCTCGCGGCTCCGTCGTCGCTCCCTCGCGGCGTCACCGACGGCGAGCGGCGGTCGCCCGGGGTGACCGGCCGGGGCCGGGGCGGGGGCCGTCAGGGGCGGATCAGGTAGCCATCCGGGGAGATCTCCCCTCGTCGCGGTCCGGACCGCCGTCCCATCCTGGTGTCTGTGTAAGTGCTCCGCCGAACTCCGGCGGAAGATCGAAGGTTCGCCATGTGCCTCCATCAGCCCCCGTGTCCCCCCGCCGACGCCCCCGACCACGATTCGGCGCGTCTGGTGGCCTTCCACCCCGAACAGGGGTGGAGCCTGCTCTGCAACGGAGTGGTGATCTTCGCGGACACGGGTGAACTGCTCCCTGACGGGCGCGTCATCCCGGCGCCCCGTGCCTGCCCCGACCAGGCGGGATGAAGTACGACGAAGGGAGAAGCGATAGAGAACTCCACGCCTCGTACCCACATAGTGATACGGAACGGCCCGGGGCCGGAACGGTGAACGCCCTCACCACACCTTCCGCCCCCGGGCCACTGCGCGTCTCTGCGCGTCCGTGGAGGGCTCTGCGCATCTCTGTGGGTCTTTGCGATCGGCGTTGATCGCCTGGATGCTGTTCGTGTAACCTGATGATCGCGCCGAGTCATTCACTTGTGCGAATTTTGACACCATCGGGGGTGCGAGGGGGCCACTGTGCTGGACCGGGCCAACGATTCCGGTTTACCCAGCCTGCTGGTCGGCCGCACCAGTGAGCTGACCGTACTGACCAGCCACGCGGAGGCTGCCTGTGCCGGGCGGTCCGGTCTGGTGGTGCTCTCCGGGCCTGCCGGAATCGGCAAGACCAGCCTGCTGCGCGCCTTCCTCGACGGCGACACCTGCCGGAAGATGACGGTTCTGCACGGCACCTGCGGTCAGGTCGTGGCCGGTTCCGGTTACGGCGGCGTACGCGCCCTCTTCGGCCCGCTCGGGCTGACCGCCGACGACGCAGACGACTCCCCGCTGCTCCAGGGCAGCGCCCGCCGCGCCCTGCCCGCGCTCGCCCCCCGGCCCGGCGACGAGGAGCCGCCCTCGCCCGCGACCGCCTACCCCGTGCTCCACGGGCTCTACTGGCTCGCGGTGAACCTCATGACGCAGGGCCCGCTCGTCCTCGTCCTCGACGACGCGCACTGGTGCGACGAACGCTCGCTGCGCTGGATCGACTTCCTGCTGCGGCGCGCGGACCACCTGCCGCTGCTCGTGGTGCTCGCCCAGCGCACCGAGGCGGAGCCCGTCGCGCCCGCCGCGCTGGCCGACATCGTCGCCCAGCCCCGCTCCTCGGCGATCCGGCTCGGCCCGCTGACCGACGCCGACGTGGCCGAGCTGGCCCGGCAGATCTTCCCGCTCCCCGTCGCGCCGTCCTTCGTCGAGCGCGTGGCCGCCGTCTGCGGCGGCAACCCCCTCACCGTCACCCGGCTGCTGCACGAGCTGCGGGCCAAGGGGGTGCGGCCGGACGACACCGGGGTCCGCGAGATCGCCGAGGTCGGCCAGTGCGTGGTCGCCCAGTCGGTGCACGCGCTGTTCGAGCGCCAGCCGGGCTGGGTCCGGGACGTGGCCACCGCGATCGCCGTGCTCGGGGAGGAGGACCCGGAGCATATAGGCGCCCTCGCCACGGTGCCCGCCGCCCGCGTCGAGGAGGCCCTGACGCTGCTGCGCGACGCCGAGGTGGTGGCGCCCGACCGCCCCGACCTCGCCCATGACGTGGTGCGCTCGGCCGTGCTCGACGCCGCCGGGGCCGACGCGCTGGCCGGTCTCCGGGGCCGGGCCGCCCAGCTGCTCAGCGACGTCGGCCGGCCCGCCGAAGAGGTCGCCAACCAGGTGCTGCTGGTGCCCGGCACCCCCCAGCCGTGGATGCGCTGGGTGCTGCGGGAGGCGGCCGCCCAGGCCACGAACCGTGGCGCGCCCGAGGCCGCCGCCCGCTATCTGCGCCGGGTCCTGGAGGCCGAGCCCGACAGCGTGGCCGCTCATGTCCAGCTGGCCGGGGCGCTCGCGGAGACCCACCCGGTGGAGGCGATCGGGCTCCTGAAGGAGGCCCTCGACCTCACCGCCGACCTGCGGGCCAAGGCGCAGATCGCCGTCCAACTCGCCATGACCTGCCTGACGGTGCAGCAGTCCCCGGCCGCCGTACGGACGCTCGGCGGCGTGCTGGACGCGCTGGAGGCCGAGTCGGGGCCCGACCCCGAACCCCGCGACCGCGAACTGGTCACCCTCGTCCGGTCCGCGCTGCTGATCAGCGGATGCGACGAGAAGGCGACGCTCACCACGGTCCGGGAGCGGTTCGCGCAGCTCGCCGAACCCGCCGGGGACACGCCCGCGCAGCGGCAGTTGCTGGCCATGATGACCGTGCTCAGCGCGATGGAGGGCACCTCCGCGGAGCGTACGGTGCGGCAGGCCCGCCGCGCCCTGCACCCGTCGGGGGTGGCGCTCGGCAACTGGTCGCTGCTGTTCTCCGCGTTCACCCTGAGCCTGGCCGACGAGGTCGAGGACGCGATGGAGGCGCTGGACCGCTCGCTGCGGTACGGCCAGGAGAACGCCGCGGTGTGGTCGTATGTCCTCACCCTCTCCACCCGGGCCCTGATGCTGCACGGCCTCGGGGCGATACCGGACGCGCTGGCCGACGCCCAGACCGCCGTCGAGATCACCAGCCACGAACGGTGGGGCGGTCATATGACGATGCCTCAGGTCGCGCTGGCGACCGTCCTGATCGACCGGGGTGAGCCCGAACGCGCCGAGGAGCTGCTGGGCCAGGTCACCCGGCCGAACCTGGACGGCTTCGTCATGGAGTACCACTGGTACCTGATGGCCCGCGCCCGGGCCCGCTGGGCGCTCGGCGACGGCCGGACCGCGCTGCGGCTGCTGCTCGACTGCGGCTCGTCCCTGGAGGAGACCGGATTCGCCAACCCGTGCTTCATCCCCTGGTGGGCCGAGGCGGCGTGGGTCTTCGCCGCCGAGAAACGCGCCGACGAGGCCCGGGACGTCGTCGACCACGGCACCGAACTCGCCCGCCGGTGGGGCACCCCGCGCGCCCTCGGACTCGGCGCGCTCGCCCGCGGCATGACCACGCGCGGAGAGACCGGCATCGGGCTGCTCACCGAGGCCGTCGCGCACCTGTCCGCCTCACCTGCCCGCGCCGAGCAGGCCCGGGCCGAATTCATGCTCGGCACCGCCCTGCTGGACGCCGGGGACTCCCGCGGCGCCCGCGAACACCTGCGTGCCTCCGCCGACCTGGCCCAGAGCTGCGGCGCGCTGGCGCTCGCCAAGGGCGCCCGGCGGCGGCTGGTCGCCGCGGGCGGCCGGATGCGCGAGATCACCGGCTCCCCGGTGGACCTGCTCACCGGCACCGAGCGCAAGGTCGCCACCCTCGCCGCGGCCGGGGCGGGCAACCGGGAGATCGCCCAGTCGCTCTTCGTCACCGTACGCACCGTCGAGACGCATCTCACGAGCGTCTACCGGAAACTGGGGCTGGCCCAGCGGGCCGAACTGGCCTCGGTGCTGCGCGCGCAGAGCGTTCCGCACCCCCAGGCTCCGGCATGGGTGTCCGCGGCACGCGGCCGTGGCTGAGTGCGGCGCCCCGGCGCTTCTCCGTACTCCCGATATGTGATCGGCATATAGTCACTCCATGCAGCTCAACGGCCTCCCGTTCCCCGGCCGCGAACGAGAGCAGGCGGTGCTGGCCTCGGTCGTCACCGACCTGGCGGCAGGTCGTCCGGCTGTCGTCACCGTCTCCGGCCGGCCCGGCTTCGGCCAGGGCCCGCTGCTGCGCTGGACGGCCGAACTCGCCGAGGAGCGCGGGCTGCGCGTCCTGCGCGCCCAGGCCACCCTGGGCGAGAGCAGACTGCGCTACGGCGTGGTGGAACAGCTCCTGACCACCATGGACGGGCTGACCGACAGCTCGCTGGGCGCGCTGGCCGTACCGGAACGGGACGACCGCCTGCCCGGCCTGGCCGAACTGCTGCGCGGCGCCCGCGACCGGCCGACCCTGGTGGTCGTCGACGAGGTGGAGTGGCTGGACCCGGACTCCCGGCGCTGGTTCGGGGCCCTGGTGCGGCGGCTGCCCGGGATGCCGGTGTCGCTGCTGGCCAGCAGCAGCGGCGTCAGCCACTGGGGCTGGTGCGGCGGTTTCCCCTTCCCCGGACCGGTGCCCTCCCGGCAGCTCGCGCTGTCCGCGTTCACCTTGCGGGACGTCACCACCCTGGTGACGACCGTGTGCGGCACACCCGGGCAGGAACCGTTCAACGCGGCCGCGTGCGAGATCAGCGCGGGCAACCCCATGGTGCTGCACGAGGCGCTGCGCCAGTTCACCGCCCGCGGCTTCGCACCGGTCGCCGAACAAGTCCCGGAGCTGCGCGCGCTCATCGAGGCCATCTGCGGCGAGTACGTCGCCCGCGCCCTCAGCGGACTGTCCGACACCGCCGTCGCCGTCGTGCGTGCCCTGGCCGTCTGCGGTGAACTCCTCGACCTGCCCCAGCTGTACGCCCTCGCCGGGCCCCGCGCGGCGAGCGAACCGGGCCTCGGCGCCGCGCTGGAGGCCAGCGGCCTCGCCACCGCCTCCGACACCGGGCTGCGGCTGTGCTGCCCGGAGGCCCGGAAGTGGATCCTGGAGGAGATGACCGCCGCCGAACGGGCCGAACTGCACGCCAGGGCCGCCGAACTCGCCCACCGGGCGGCCCTGCCCGACGAGGACATCGCCCGGCTGCTGCTCGACGCCCGCCCGCTCGGCGAACCCTGGGTGATCCATGTGCTGCGCCGCACCTGCGCCGCCGCGCTCCGTGCCGGCCACCCGGACCGCGCGATCGCCTGCCTCTCCCGCGCCCTGGAGGAGCCGCTGGACCCCGCCGAGCGCGCCCAGCTGGGCCTGGAGCTGGCCGCCATCGAGGTGCTGACCGCCCCCGAGGCGAGCGACCGGCGGCTGGCGGAGATCGTCCGCAGCGGCGGCGACGCGCCCGCCCGGGCCCGGGTGCGCGCCGCCGACCTGGGACTCACCCGCGGCGGCGTGGCGGGCCTGCGGTCCGCCGTGGCGGACGCGCTGGCCACCGCCCACGGCGCCGAACGGGAGGCCCTGGCCGGGCTGTTCCGGCTCACCGAACCCGGCAGCCCCGACGACGTCGACCTGCTGCTGCCCGAGATCCCCCCGCTGCCCGACCGCCCCACCGACCCGGCACAGGCCGCCGCCCGCGCCCGGCAACTCGCCCTGCACGGCGAGGGCCTGCCCACCGCCAGGGCACTGGCCCGGCTCGCGTTCACCGGCGAGCCCGGCAGTGATGTGCTGATCCTGCCCCGGATCACGGCCGGGCGGATCCTGCTCCTGACCGACGACCTGGACGAGGCCGAGACGCGGCTGGACGCCCTGCACGTCGACTTACGGCGGCGCAACGCCCGGGCCGCAGCCGCACTCGTACTGGCCGTCCGGGGCGAACTGAACCTGCGGCAGGGGCGGCTCGACGCGGCCGAACGGGACGTCGCCGCCGCCGGGCGCGCACTGCCCCACGCCCACTGGCATCCGAACCACGTGTCCTATCTGATGGGGCTGCGGATCACCGTCGCCCTGGACGGCGGCCGCCTCGACGACGCCAGGGAACTGGCCGACGCGCCCACCCCGCCCGGGGCACAGGACAGCGTGTCCTACGGCCATCTGCTGTTCGCCAGGGCGCTGGTGGCCTTCCGGGACGGCCGGCTGCCCGAGGCATTGGAGCTGTTCCGCGGCTGCGGCAGGCGGCTCCTGCGTCATGACCGGGCCAACCCCGCCCTGATGCCCTGGCGTTCGATGGCCGCCCAGGTGTGCCACGCGCTCGGCGACCACGAGGAGGCACAGCGGCTGAGCCAGGAGGAGATCGCGCTGGCCCGCCGGTGGGGCGCGGCCGGCACCCTCGGCGTGGCCCTGCTGGGCGCCGGGCGGGTGGCCCGCGAGGCCCGTGCCCACCGGCTCCGCGAGGCCGTGCACAGCCTGCGCCCCACCGCGGCCCGGCTCGCCTACGCCGGGGCGCTGATCGATCTGGCCACCGCCGAACTGGACGCGGGGGACCGGCAGGCCGCCGCGCCCCTGGTCGCCGAGCTGTTCACGTTCACCACTACCCACCGGCCCTCCAGCAGGCTTGCCGGGCGGGTGCGTCACCTCGCCGAACGGCTGGGCCAGTCCGCCGCGCCCGGGCCCGGCCCGCAGCCCGCCTGGGCGACGCTGACCGAACCCGAGCGGCGCACCGCCACCCTCGCCGGACTCGGCCACGGCAACCGGGAGATCGCCGAGATGCTGTCGGTGACCCGGCGCACGGTGGAGCTGCGGCTCAGCGGCGCGTACCGCAAGCTGCGGATCGGCGGGCGCGCGGAACTCCACGCACTGGTGCGGGCGACGGAGGGATACGGCACGGATGTCGCTTGAGCCCGCAACGGAGGGATACGGCACGGATGTTGCATGAGCGGGACACCGAGGCGGCACAGGTCAGGGACGCCCTGAAGGCCGCCGCCGCGGGCACCTCGTCGCTGCTGCTGCTCACCGGCCCGCTCGGCATCGGCCGGACCGCGCTGCTCCAGGGGCTGCCCCGGCTGGCCGGGGAGGACGTCCGCGTCCTGCGCGCCAACGCCGCCCCGATGGAGCAGGATTTCGCCTTCGGCGTGGTCCGTCAGCTCTTCGACAGCCTGCTGACCGGAGCTTCGCCCGCGCAGAGCGAACGATGGCTGCGGGACCACGGCGACTTCGCCCGCATGGTCCTCGCCGACGACGCCCTGCCGCTGGGCGAGTCCGGCTCCGTCAGCCTGTCCGAGACGGTGCTGAACGGACTCCGCTCCCTGCTGGCCGACGTCGGCGCCGACCACCCGCTGCTGATCCTGGTCGACGACCTCCAGTGGGTGGACGCCCCCTCGCTGCGCTGGCTCGCCTACCTGGTCAAGCGGCTGCACGGGCTGCGCGCCGTCCTCGTCTGCGCCCTGCGCGACGGCGATCCCGGGGCCCGGCGGCTGACGCTGCGCGAGATCACCGACTCCGCGCAGCGGGTGCTGCGCCCGGCGCCGCTGTCCCTCGCGGCCGCCAGGGCGATGGTCCTCGACCAGTTCGGCGAGCCGGGCGACGAGGACTTCGCCCGCGCCTGCCACGAGATCTCCGCGGGCAACCCCCTCTTCCTGAGGTCGGTCCTGGTGACCCTCGCCGCGGCCGGCCACAGCCCCACCGCCGGGCACGTGGAGACGGCCCGCCGGCAGCGCCCCGCCCAGCTGCGCGAGTGGCTGGCCGGTTGCATGCGCACCCAGCCGCAGCCGGTACGGGACCTGGCCGCCGCGATCGCCGTCCTCGGCGACCAGGGCGAACCCGACCTGATGGCCCGGCTGGCGGGCCTGGACCCGATCGGCTTCGCCGCCGCGCTGCGCGTCCTCGGCCAACTCGGCCTGCTGGCGGCCGAGAAGGAGCCGCGCTTCCTCCACCGCGTGGTGCAGGACGCCGTCGAGTCCTCGATGACCGTCGCCGAGCGCGACCGGCTGCACGACGCCGCCGCGGCCCTCCTCTACCGCAACGGCTCCTCCGCCGAGCTGGTCGCCGCCCAGCTGATGGCCGTCACCACCTCACAGCACCCCTGGGCGGTCGAGGTGCTGCGGGCCGCGGCCGACACCGCGCTGCGCCGGGGCGCGCCGGACATCGCCACCCGCTATCTGCGGCGCGCGCTGCTGGACGCCGCGCTGTCCGGTGAGACCCGCGGGCGGCTGCTGATCGACCTGGCCACGGCGGAGCGCGGATGGGACCCGGCCGCGTGCGAGCGCCACATCTCCCAGGCGATACCCCTGCTGACCACCCCGCGGCAGCGGGCCGCCGCCGCGCTGCGGATCTCCCCGACCGTCGTGGGAGTGGCGCCGCCGGCGATCCTCGACCTGTTCCACCAGGTCGCCGAGGACCTGGGCCCCGCGGCCGCCCTCGACGGCTCGGCGCGCGACGTGGCCCTGCGCCTGGAGGCGCGGCTGTGGTACGCCGGGTACGAGGACCCGGCGGAGCTGGCCGCCGCCGTGGAGCGGCTGTCCGCGCTGGGTGAGGAACCTCCGCTCGGCTCGACCGCCGAACGCGAGCTGGCCGTCGTGCTGCTCGACGCCGCGATGCTCACGACCCGGCGCCCGGCCGCCGAGGTCGCCCGGCTCGCGGGCCGCGTCCTGGAGCGGGAACCGGCCACCGCGGACCGGGTCCACTCACCGCTGCCACTGGTGGCCGTCGCGATGGTCGCCGCCGACTCGGTACGGGGCATCAACTCCTGGCCGGAGCCCGAGCGGCACCCCTCGCGACAGGACGTCACGGCCGTCGACGCGCTCGTCCACGCCGAGCAGGCGCTGATGCTGCTCGCGCGTGGCCGGGTGGCCCGGGCCCGGGAGCCCGCCGAGCGCGCGATGCGGCTGGCCGGGGCGCACTGGTCGGAGGCCGGGATCCTCGCCACCGTCGCCCTGACCAGCGTCGCCCTGGAGCTGGAGGACAGCGAACTGGTCGAAGGGCTGCTGGACGAGGCCGGGCGGCGCCGGTCCGCCAGCCTCGCGCTCACCGCCTCGCTCCAGCTCCTCAAGGCGTCCCAGGACGCCCGGTACGGCCGCTGGACCTGTGCGCTGGACACCCTGCTGGCCTGCGGCCGCCAGCTGGAGGCGGCGGGCTGGCGCAATCCCGTCCTCTTCCGGTGGCGGCCCTGGGCGGCCGCCCTCCAGCACCGCATCGGAGACTCCCGCGCGGCGCTGGCGCTCGCCGAGGAGGAACACGCCCGGGCCGAGGCATGGGGCGCCCCCGTCGCGCTGGGCCGCGCCCTGCGGCTGAAGGGGCGGCTGTACGACGGCGCCCGGGGCACCAATCTGCTGCGCGAATCGGCCGACGTGCTGCGCGCCTCGGCCAACGAACTCGAACTGGCCCGCTCGCTCACCCTGCTGGCCCGGCGGCTGGACAACGGACCGGAGTCGGCGGCCATGCTGCGGGAGGCCGGAGCCCTCGCCGCGGCCTGCGGCGCCCCCTGGCTGGTCGAGCAGGCCGAGCAGGGGCACGGTGCGCCCGCCCCGCGGCCCGAGGCCGCGCTGACCCGTACCGAACGCACCGTGGTCTCCCTGGCCGGTGGCGGCCTCACCAACCAGGAGATCGCCGGCCGACTCGGCGTCACCTCCCGCGCGGTCGAGAAGCACCTCACCCACGCCTACCGCAAGCTGGACATCTCCGGCCGCCGCCAGCTGATGGAGGTCCTGCCCCGACTGGATTCGGAAATCCTGCGTTAACGGCGCTAATTCAACGCGTGTCCAACCCGCGTCGGGCGGGGCTTGTCGACATGGCCCCGTACCGGCCGGGGGAGGGTGCGATCCGGGCAAGTTCCGCAGGTCGGCGAACTCACCGTACCCACCACCGAAACCCTCCGGTGCGGACCGAACCTCCGTGGTGCGGTACCACAGGATTGGGCGACGCCACCCTGCTGACGTTGACTCATGCGTGGGGATATCCCTAGTCTCCATTCCGTAAAAAGCTTTCGAATTGAATAACCGCGGTATTCATCCCCGGTCATTCGTCTTCGGTCATTGATGAACAGGAAGGGATGGCAGTCCCTTGGCAGTTTCCGCTCTAGCAGATTCGACTCGGCAAACCCCCCACGAGCTCGAATGTGACCAGATCGAGTACGCGGATCTTCTGCGCCAGTTCGACCAGCCGGGGGCGTGTGTCGTCTGTCTCGACCCGTCCCTGACGGTCCAGCAGGCGAACCAGGAGTTCTTCCGGCAGTTCGACGACGATTCCTCCATGAGCGTCTTCGGCCGCGCCTTCTGCGACCTGGCGCACCCCAGCGCCCAGCAGGCGCTGCACCAGCAGCTCTCCCGGCTGGCCGACGGCACCCGCGACCGGTTCGCCGCCCAGGTGGTCGTCGTCGGAGCCCAGGGCACCGCCTTCACCAGCGCGCTCACCGCCGTCGCCGTGCGCGAGGGCACCTCGCACGTCGCCTCGCTGCTGGTGGTGCTGCGGCCCGTGGCCGGTGGCCAGGAGCTGGACATGGTCACCAGCCGCAAGAAGATCCTCAGCGAAATCGAGGCACGCATTCTGGAGGGCATCGCGGCGGGACAATCCACCATTCCGCTGGCCTCCCGGCTCTACCTCAGCAGGCAGGGCGTCGAATACCACGTGACGCGTCTGCTCCGTAAGCTGCGGGTTCCCAACCGGGCGGCCCTGGTCTCCCGCGCCTATTCCGTGGGCGTGCTCAACGTGGGTTCCTGGCCGCCGAAGGTCGTCGACGACTTCGTGAAGTGAGCCACCGGCCCCTCGTGACGCGGCGGCACGCGGCCCGCCGCCGCGTCACGAGGGACCGGAGCCAGGGGCGAGCCGCAGCACGCTGAACGCGGTCAGCGCCACATGCAGTTGGGTGCGCTGTTCGCCCGACTCCAGATCGCAGCCGAGCACCCGCTCGATCGCGTGCAGCCGCTGGTAGAACGCCTGCCGCGACAGACTGGCGCGCTTGGCGGCCACGGTCTTGTTGCCCGCCGCGTCCAGATAGGCGTGCAGGGTCGTCACCAGATCGGTGCCATGCCGCTCATCGTGCTGCACCAGCCGACCGAGCTGCCGTTCCACGTACTCCTGCACCCGCATGTCGTCGCGCAGCGCGTACAACAACTGCCGTAGCCCGATATCGCTCAGCTCATGGAACGGTTTGTCCGGCGTGCCGGGGACGGCGGCGTCCGCGACCCGCGCCGCCTGCTGGAACGAGCGCGCGGTCTGCGACAGGTCCGACACCTCGCAGCCCACGCTGACGACCGCGTGCGGATGCGCCTCCCGTACGGAACGGCTCAGCCGCTCGACCAACGGCCGCCAGGGCGTGGCCGGATGGAACGCCAGCAGCACCCCCAGATGATCGCCGGGCACCGCGCCCATCAGCACCGCGGCACCGGCCGCAGCCATCTCCTCGGTCAGCCGGTCCTCCAGCTCCCCGGCCTCCTCGCCGCCCAGCCCCCGGGCCAGGGTCACGAGCGCGACGATCAGCCGCCGTCCCATGACCCGCATGCCCAGCGCCTCGGCCCGGGCCCGCGCCTCCCCGGCCGAGCGGCAGCGCTGCTCGACCAGATCCAGCAGCAGCGTGCGCTGGGCGCGCCGCTCCCACCGGGTGTGCTGGGTCAGCCGGGCGATGGTCAGCGCGGTGGCCGTGCGCTCCAGAACCATCGCGTGCTCGGGACCCACCGCCGGGGCGCCCGCCGCGTCCGGCAGCATCACCAGCCGCCCCCAGCGCTCGCCCCGGTACTCCACGGCCGTCACCAGCCAGTTCTCCGGGCCGCGCAGCTCGGTGCGGTCGGGCGACGGCGTACCGCGCGACCGCCGCTCCCAGCCGGTCAGCACCCCCTCGACGCCCTGCCCCGGCGACCCGCAGATCACCGCCCGGTGGACCAGGTTCTCCAGCACCACCGGATGGCCGCTCAGCTCGGCGGCCATCCCCACCACCTCGTCCGGCTCGGCGCCGCGCAGGGTCAGCGCGGTGAAGGCGTCATGGACGTCCTGCGCCCGGCGCAGGGTCTCGATCTGGCTGCCGATGATCATCGAGTGGACGATCTGGGTGACCTCCACGAAGTTCACGTTCCGGGACAGCAGCACGAGCGGGAAATCCCGGGCCCGGCAGGCGTCCACCAGCTCCGACGGCGGCTCGTGATACCGCCGGACCAGCTCGATGACCAGGCCCGCGGCACCGATGTCCACCAGCTCCTCCACATACCGGCGCACCAGCGCGGGGTCCTCCGGCAGCGGCATCCCGGTGGTGAGGACCAGCTCCCCGCCCTTGAGGAAGGACGCCGGGTCGAGCAGTTCGGTGATGTGGACCCAGCGGACCGGACGGGACAGCTGATCATGGCCGGACACCACCTCAGGTTGCCCGGCGGCCAGCACCGGCAGCCGCAGCGCGTCGCCGAGGGTGAGCGGAGCGGAGCCGTTCATGCAGGCCACTCTGACAAGCCGGCCGACCGGGCGCAACCATCGATCACGGGTCTCCTTGACAAAGTGTCCACCCGGTCCCGGTTGACACAACGTCCATCCCGATCAGCTGCCCACGACACAATGATCATTGTCTTTCCCCGGTCCGCTCCCGCACGCTCGTATAAGCCCGAAGTAGTCCGGTCCACCGCCGTTCCGTGGGTGTTGGGAGAGATCATGACCAATCTGTCGCCGCAGCTCCGCCAAGCCACTCCGGTGGTCGCCGTCCGCGGAGAGGGGGCCTACCTCCACGGCGAGGACGGACGGCGCTATCTGGACTTCACCGCGGGCATCGGCGTCACCAGCACCGGGCACTGCCACCCGAAGGTCGTCGCCGCCGCCCAGGAGCAGGTCGGCACCCTCATCCACGGTCAGTACACGACCGTCATGCACAAGCCGCTCCAGCGGCTGACCGCCAAGCTCGGCGAGGTGCTGCCCGAGGGCCTCGACAGTCTGTTCTTCAACAACTCCGGCTCCGAGGCGGTGGAGTCCGCGCTGCGCCTCGCCCGCCAGGCCACCGGTCGCCCGAACATCCTGGTCTGCCACGGCGGCTTCCACGGCCGCACCGTCGCCGCCGCGTCCATGACCACCTCCGGGACCCGCTTCCGCTCCGGCTTCTCGCCCCTGATGAGCGGCGCCGTGGTGACCCCGTTCCCCACCGCCTACCGGTACGGCTGGGACGAGGAGACCGCGACCCGGTTCGCTCTGAAGGAACTGGACTACGTCCTCCAGACCATCTCCTCGCCCGACGACACCGCGGCGATCATCGTCGAGCCGGTGCTGGGTGAGGGCGGCTACGTACCCGCCACCGAGGGCTTCCTCCAGGGGTTGCGCGAGCGGGCCGACCGCCATGGCTTCCTGCTCATCCTGGACGAGGTCCAGACCGGCGTCGGCCGCACCGGGCGGTTCTGGGGCCATGACCACTTCGGGGTCCGCCCCGACATCCTGATCACCGCCAAGGGCCTGGCCAGCGGCTTCCCGCTGTCCGGCATCGCCGCCTCCGAGGAACTGATGGCCAAGGCCTGGCCCGGTTCCCAGGGCGGCACCTACGGCGCCAACGCCGTCGCCTGCGCCGCGGCCGCGGCCACCCTCGACGTCGTACGCGAGGAGAACCTCGTCGCCAACGCCGACGCCATGGGAGCCCGGCTCCGCTCCGGCCTGGAGGACGTCGCCGCGAAGACCCCCGCCATCGGCGACGTACGCGGCCTCGGCCTCATGCTGGCCAGCGAGTTCGTCACCGAGGACGGCGAACCCGACCCGGCGACCGCGGGCCGCGTGCAGCGCGCCGCCGTGGACGAGGGACTGTTGCTGCTCCTGTGCGGCGCCTGGAACCATGTGGTCCGGATGATCCCCGCGCTGGTCGTCGACGAAGCGGCGATCGACGAGGGACTGCGCGCCTGGTCCGCCGCCGTGAGCGCCGGTACGTCCGGCACGGACTGAAGCGGCCGCGCGCCGCGCGCCGCCCATCACCCTCGGGAACCCCGGCCGCCGCCCGCTCCTTACGCGGGCGGCGGCCACAGAAGGAGAATGCCGCCATGTCTGCCCAGCCCACCCCTTCGTTCCCCGCAGCGGGCGACGTCCTCGCGACGGTGCCCAAGAAGCTGTACATCGCCGGATCGTGGTCCGACGCGGCCGGCGGCCTCACCATGCCGGTCGACGACCCGGCCACCGGCGAGGTGCTGTGCGAGGTCGCCGACGCCAGCCCCGCCGACGGACAGCGCGCGCTCGACGCCGCCCTGGACGCCCAGGAGAAGTGGGCCGCCACCGCGCCCCGCGCCCGCAGCGAGATCCTGCGCCGCGCCTACGAACTCATCATGGAGCGCGCCGACTCGCTCGCCGCCCTGATGACGGCCGAGATGGGCAAGCCGCTGGCCGAGGCGCGCGGCGAGGCCGCGTATGCCGCCGAGTTCTTCCGCTGGTTCTCCGAAGAGGCCGTCCGCATCGAGGGCGGATACGCGACCATGCCCGACGGCAAGAACCGCATGCTGCTCATGCGCCGCCCCGTCGGCCCTTGTCTCCTGGTCACCCCGTGGAACTTCCCGCTGGCCATGGGCACCCGCAAGATCGGCCCGGCGATCGCCGCGGGCTGCACCATGGTGCTCAAGCCCGCCCCGCAGACACCGCTGTCCTCGCTCGCCCTGGCGGGCATCCTGGAGGAGGCCGGGCTGCCCGCCGGGGTGCTCAACGTCGTCACCACCTCCCGGGCCGGTGAGGTCGTCGAACCGCTGCTGACCGGCGGCCACATCCGCAAGCTGTCCTTCACCGGCTCCACCCAGGTCGGCCGGGTCCTGCTCGGCCAGTGCGCGCCCGCCGTGGTCCGCACCTCCATGGAGCTCGGCGGCAACGCCCCCTTCATCGTCTTCGACGACGCCGACCTCGACGTCGCGGTCGAGGGCGCCATGACCGCCAAGATGCGCAACATGGGCGAGGCCTGCACCGCCGCCAACCGCTTCTTCGTCCACTCCTCCGTCGCCGCCGACTTCGCCGACCGCCTCGCCCGGCGCATGGGCGCCCTCGAGGTGGGCCCCGGCAGCCGCCCCGGCGTGGACGTCGGCCCGCTGATCGACCGGACGGGCCGCACCAAGGTCGAGGAACTGGTCGCCGACGCGGTCGCGCGCGGCGCCGAGGTCCTGGTCGGCGGCAGCACCCCCGAAGGCCCCGGCTGCTTCTACCCGCCGACCGTGCTCACCGGCGTCTCGCCCGCCAGCCGGCTGATGGAGACCGAGATCTTCGGCCCGGTCGCCGCCGTCCTCACCTTCGAGGACGAGGACGAAGTCGTCGCCACCGCCAACAGCACCGAATGGGGCCTGGTGGGCTACGTCTTCACCCGCGACCTCAACCGCTCGCTGCGGGTGAGCGAACGGCTGGAGGTCGGCATGGTCGGCCTCAACACCGGCCTGGTGTCCAACCCGGCCGCCCCGTTCGGCGGCGTCAAGCAGTCCGGCCTCGGCCGCGAGGGCGGGCGCGTCGGCATCGACGAGTTCCTCGAGTACAAGTACATCGCCACCCCGGCCTGACCTGTCCTCCATCGCCGGGCGGGCTGTACACCCAGCCCGCCCGGGCCCCCCGGGGGGTCGGTCCCCGGCATGAGCTCGGCGGCCGATTTCCGCCAGCACATCGCCTCCGGTACCCCGCATGCTGAGGCCATGTCTCACCCCTTCGTCGGCATCATCGACCGCTACCTTCTCTCCGGTTCCGAGTTCACCCGCAGGCTGCGCACGGTAGGGCCGGATCAGTGGACGGCGCCCACGCCCTGCGCGGAATGGGACGTGTGGCACCTCGTCAACCACATGACCCGGGGCAATCTCACCTACATGGCCCTACTGGACGGCGGCTCGGCCGCCGACTTCCTCCGGCTCCGGGACGAGGACGCCCTGGGCGACGATCCGGTGGGCGCGTACACCCGCTCGGTGCGGGACTGCGCCGCGGCGTTCCGGAGGCCCGGCGCCCTCCAGAAGATCCTGGACCACCCCCTCGGCCCGGTGACCGGTGAACAGGCCCTCGCCGTCCGGACCACGGATTCGCTCGTTCACGCCTGGGACCTGGCCCGGGCTCTCGATGCTCCCGAGGAACTCGATCCGGGCCTCGTCGCCTGGGCGGACGACCATCTCGCCGACATCTACGCGGGCTTGGCGGAGTCGCCGGTCGCCGCCGACACCACCCACCGCTTCTTCGCCGCCCCCGGGACCCCGCCCCCGGACGGGGAGACCCGGCAGGCCCGACTGCTGCGGCTGATGGGCCGCTGAGCGCGCTTCGGCCCCGCCCTCGCCCACGGAGGCGCTGTCGCAGAGCCCCCGCTCAGAACACCGGGACGGCCCGGGAACCGCCGCCGGGGGCGGGCCGTTGGCCTGGTGGGTACGGCACGAGGAGGGGACCCATGGCCGAGTTGGTGCCCGGCGGCAACCAACCGCTGCCGCACGGCACGCTGACCATCCGCGTCCCCGGCCCCTTCGACCTGTCCGCCCTGATCACCGGCGACGACGGAAAGGTCGCGGGCGACGCCGACTTCGTCTTCTTCAACCAGCCCACCGCTCCCGGCACCCGGGTCGACGGAGACACCGTCACCGTGCGGCCCGGGCAGCTGCGCCCCGGCGCCAGCCGGGTCACCGTCGTCGTCAGCCCCGCCGACCCCGGCACCCCGCTGGGGCGGCTGCCCGCGCCCGTCATGAGCGTCACCGGAAGCGGCGGCGGTGCTCCGCTGGCCCGCTTCGCCCCGCCGCGCCCCGGGCCGGAGACGGTGCTGCTGCTCGCCGAGATCTACCGCCGCGGCGCCCGGTGGAAGGTGCGGGCGATCGGCCAGGGGTACGCGGACGGGCTCGCCGGGGTGGCGCGCGACTTCGGCGTGGACGTCGCGGACGACGGCACCGCGGAGCACCCGCCCGCGCCCCAGCCCCCGACGCCCGGCGACGACGGATTCCTCGGGCTCGTCAACGCCGCCCGGTCCCGGCACGGCGTACCACCCGTGGCCCTCGACCCCCGGCTCACCCGGGCCGCCGAGGCCCATGCGGCGGCCATGGCGGCCCATGGCGCGCTCGGTGCGGAGAGCCCCGACGGGACGTCGCTCTTCCACCGGATCGCGGCCGGCGGCTATGCCCCGCTCACGGTCGCCGAGCACCTCGTCTCCGGGCCGCGCACCCCGGACGGGTTCGTGGACTACTGCCTGGCCGGTGAGGAGCGCGGCGGCCCGTTCCGGGACCCGGCGGTCACCCATGTGGGCATCGGCCGGGCCTCCGGCGCCGGGGACGTGTTCTGGACGGCGGTGTGGGCGCAGCCCTTCACCCCGGACGGGCTGCGCCGCCTCGCGTCCGAGGTGATCGCGCTCACCAACGCCGAGCGCGCCGCCGCCCGGCTGGCGCCGCTGGCCCCCGACCCGCGGCTGACGGCGGCGGCGCAGGCGCACAGCGACGACATGGTCGCCCGCGACTTCTACGACCACACCAGCCCCGAGGGCCGTCAGCCCTGGGACCGGGCCGCCACCGCCGGGGCCACCCACCGCGGTATCGGCGAGAACATCGCGTGCGGGCAGCGCGGCCCGGCGGAGGTGGTCCGCGGCTGGATGAACAGCCCCGGCCACCGTGCCAACATCCTCAAGCCCGACTTCACCCACATAGGCGTCGGCTACGCCACCGGCAGCCGTGCCGGTACGTACTGGACCCAGGTCTTCGGCGCGAGCCGATAGAGCCGGATCGTGCCGACAGCGGTCAGGTGATGGCGCCGGTACGGGACTCCAGATCGCGCCGCGTGGCGTCGCCGTACACCCCGTCCTCGTCGCCGCGGATCCCGTACCACAGCTGGAAGCGGGCCACGGCCTCTGTGAGCGTCTGGTCGTACCGGCCGTTGACCTGCCCGTCCCGATAGACGTCGGGAATCTTCAGCAGGCGCGTCTGGAGTTCGGAGACCTGCGGACCGCTGTCCCCCTGGCTCAGCACACCGGCCTGGCTCCCCGGCGGCGCCGGGACCGCCGTGGTGGGGGCGGCGGACGCGGTCGGCGAACGGCCGGCGTCCGACGCCGTGGGGCTGCCGCCCGGCGAGGCGACGTTGATGGCCGCGCGGCCGGGGAGGAGCAGGACGAGCGCGAGGGCAACGCCCAGCCCGACCCCCGCGACGATCAGCACGGCGGTCCGGGGATGGCGCCGTGCGGTCGCGGGCGGCGGGGCAGCGGGCTCGGGCGGCGGATCCACAGCCCCCCAGGAGTCGGACGCCGAGACGCGGCCGTCGATCTCCTGGGTCTCGTCCTCGGCGAACCGGTGCGCCTCCGGGGAGAGCGCCTCACCCGCTTCGCCCGTTTCCCCCGGGGGCCGGAACAGATGCAGATCCTCCATCCATTCCTCCACCGGCCCGTCCACGTCCTCGCCGGACTCCGGATCCGGCCCCGCACGGAAGATCGCGGTCGGCTCGATCACGTGACGCCCGCCCGTTCGGTCAGGATCGGTTTCGGCTGCCATACAGACCTCCTTGTGCCCCACGCCGTTCAGCGGGGGATACGGAGGAAAGTCCGGGAAGACTCAAGCCGATCGCCATCCGGCGATCGCGGAGCCGTGACGTTCACCCGACTGCCGCGCCCGGTGCCGGGCGTCGGGAGGGAAACGATACGGAGCGGCCCCGGAAGCACGCCGAAGGGAGCACATCGATGGAGCGGACCACATGTTGCGTGGTGGGCGGCGGTCCCGCCGGGATGGTCCTCGGGCTGCTGCTGGCCCGGGCAGGCGTGGACGTCACCGTCCTGGAGAAACACGGCGACTTCCTGCGCGACTTCCGCGGCGACACCGTGCATCCCAGCACCCTGGCGCTGCTGGAGGACCTGGGCCTGGCCGAGCGGTTCGCCGCGCTGCCGCAGCGTCATGTCCACTCCGTCCAGCTGCCGATCGGCGCGGACGGAGAGCTGTTCACCGTCGGCGATCTGAGCGCGCTGCCGGGCCCGTACAACTACGTCGCGATGGTGCCGCAGTGGGATCTGCTGAACCTGCTGGCGGACGAGGCCGGGAAGGAGCCGTCGTTCCGGCTGCGGATGAACACCGAGGCCACCTCCTTCATCGAGGAGCGCGGCCGGATCACCGGGGTCCGCTACCGCACCGCCGACGGCGACGCCGGTGAGCTGCGGGCCGCTCTCACGGTGGCCTGCGACGGCCGCGGCTCGCTGGCCCGGCAGCTGCCCGAGCTGGGACTGCGGGAGTTCACCTGCCCGATGGACGCCTGGTGGTTCCGGCTGCCGCGGCACGAGGGCGATCCGAGGGGGCTGGTGGGCAACGTCGGCGACCGCTTCCTCACCGCCATGATCGACCGCGGCGACTACTGGCAGTGCGCCGTGCTGATCCCCAAGGGCGCCGACGCCACCCGCCGCGCGGGCGGTCTGGACCGGTTTCTGGCCGCGTTCGCGGAGGCCACCCCGTGGATGGGCGACCGCGAGCCGGAGCTGCGCTCCTGGGACGAGGTGAAGCTGCTGGACGTACGGCTGGACCGGCTGCGGCGCTGGCACCGCCCCGGGCTGCTGTGCATCGGCGACGCGGCGCACGCCATGTCGCCCGTCTTCGGCATCGGCATCAACCTCGCCGTCGAGGACGCCGTCGCCGCCGCCCGGCATCTGGCCGGACCGCTGCGCGACGGTACGGTGGGCCTGCACGCGGTCCGCGCCGTCCAGCGCCGCCGCTGGCCCACCGCCGCGGGCACCCAGGCGCTCCAGCGCATCGCCCACGCCCGGGTCATCGCGCCGCTGCTCGAGGGGCGGTCACCGTTCGGCAATGGCAGGAAGCCGCTGCGGCTGGCGGAGGTGCTGACGAAGGCGCCGTGGCTCAAGCGGGCTCCGGCGTACTTCCTCGCGTACGGCGCGAAGCGCGAGCGGCCCCCGGTCGCGTCGCTGCTGCGCGGGGATTAGGGGGCGCGCACGACGGCGGGGCGGGGCATGCAGAAACGTATCTGCGTACCCCGCCCCGCCGTCGTGCGACCTGGGCGAGCCCCTGAATCAGACCCGGCTCAGACGATGCCCTCGGCGATCTCCGCCTCCTCCCGGGCGGACCCGTAGGCGGAGGGCGTGTTGTACGAACGGCGGGCGACGAACCACCAGACGGTGGCCAGGATCAGCACCGCGGCCAGCGCGATCGACGCGTAGTTCATCGAATCGGCCGTCACCGGGCTGGACTGCGGCAGGCAGAACAGCACCGTCACCAGCGCCACCCACACCACCGCCACCCAGCCGATCGGCTTGCTCCAGCGGCCCAGATGCCACGGCCCCTTCTGGAACCGGGTCCCGGCGCGCAGCCGCAGGAAGACCGGGATCGCATAGGCGGGCGTGATGCCGATGACGTTGATGGCCGTCACCGCGCCGTACGCGGTCTCCGAGTACAGGGACGGCAGCGCCAGCAGGCACGCCACCCCGACCGACAACCACACCGCGAGCACCGGGGTCTGGGTGCGGGTGCTGACCCGCTGCCACAGCCGGGAGCCCGGCAGCGCGCCGTCCCGGCTGAACGCGAACACCATCCGGCTGGCCGCCGCCACCTCCGCGTTGCCGCAGAACAGCTGGGCGGTGATGACGATGAGCAGCATGGCGGTGGCGCCGCCGGTGCCGAGGGCGTCGATGAGGATCTGCGCGGGCGGGACACCGGTGGCGCTCTTCTGCGTCCCGGCGTAGTCCTGGATGGCGAACGTCAGCCCCGCCAGCAGTACGAAACCGGCCACCCAGGACACCCAGATGGCGCGCACGATGCCGCGGGCGGCGGACACGGAGGCGTTGGACGTCTCCTCGGACAGATGCGCCGAGGCGTCGTAGCCGGAAAAGGTGTACTGGGCGAGCAGCAGGCCGATGGCGGTGACGTAAAGGGGATTCGACCAGCCGGTGTTGTTGACGAACTCGGTGAACACGAATTCCGGCGACTGATGGTGGGACGGAATGATCGCCAGCGCCCCGACGATGATGGCGACTCCCGCCAAGTGCCACCACACGCTGACCGAGTTGAGCAGGCTGACCAACCGCACTCCGAAGAGGTTCAGTGTGGCATGCAGCAACAGAATGCAGACGAAAATCACCATGGTCGAGCGCGGGGTGGGTTCGAATCCCCACTGCAAGTTCAGAAGCGCTCCGGTGAACTGGGCCGCGCCGTAGTCGATACCGGCGATCGCGCCCAGCAGCCCCAGCAGGTTGAGCCAGCCGGTGTACCAGCCCCAGGCGCGCCCGCCGAGCCGGTCGGCCATGTAGTAAAGGGCGCCCGAGGTCGGATACGCGCTGGTGACCTCCGCCAGCGCCAGGCCCACGCACAACACGAACAGCCCCACACCGGCCCAGCCCCACATCATGACCGAGGGGCCGCCGGTGTCCAGCCCGAACCCGTACAGGGTCATGCAGCCGGACAGAATGGAGATGACGGAGAAGCTGATGGCGAAATTGCCGAAGCTGCCCATGCGGCGGGCCAGCACCGGCTGATATCCCAGCTCCCGCAGTCTCTGTTCTTCGTCCCGCTGCGGTGTGGAAACCGGGCGCGACCAGGGCGTGGACATGAACGTACCTCCGGAAGGGAATGCGGGGACGGTCAGTAGAGGCGGGAAGAGGCGGGCAATGCGGGGGATGAGGGTACGGCTCAGCCGTCGTAACCGGGTCTGTTTCCGCGGGCGCCCGCGAGACAGCGGACCCGGGCGCGCAGGAACATCTCCTCGGCCTGGGCGCGGTCATGCGCGTCGGGCGTGCGATAGGCCCAGGGGAGTGGGGTGAAATACGGACCCAGCGTCTCGAAGACCCGGGCCGCTTCGGTGAATTGCAGCGCGCCCCACAGGGCGTGCGCCAGATGGTTGAGGTCCAGCAGCGAGCTGGTTTCCCGGTCCGCGTGGTCGAACCACAGGCGCAGTGCCTTGTCGACGTCCCGCACCGCGTCCTCGGTGGCCCAGTGCAGGTCCAGGGCCTTCTCGTAGCCCCGTTCCTCGCGGTACCGCTCGACGTGGACGTACAGCGGCAGTACGTGCAGCGGCGAGCCCTCGGGTGCCCCCGAGACCACCCACTGCACGAAGTTGACCGCCTCGGCCAGCGAACCGCCCGCCCGCCGCGCGTACACGAACTGGAGCATCCGGTGGTACGCCTCGCGGTTGTACGGATCGCGCCGGTCGGCCTCCGCCAGTAACCCCCACGGGCCGGGGAAGAGCAACGGCCCCGGCGGGTTCGCCCGGTGCTCCGGCAGCCGCTGCTCCTTGTCGAGCTGGGCGAGCGCCAGCAGACACACCCAGGGGACCGGGTCCGCCGGGGAGTTGTGCGCGGCCAGCTGGCAGGACTCCCACGCCTCCCGCCACAGCTCGTGGGTGCGCTGGTGTCCCTCGCGATGGGCGCGCATCGTCCGCTCCACCACCACCCGGGTGTGCATCACCAGCGCGGCGACGCATCGAGGTTCCTCGGCCCGCCACGCCTCCACCACGTTGGACCCGGCCGCCACCGCGGCCAGCACCTGGGTGCGCTGCGTCCACTGGGCCCAGGTCGGGGTCTCGGCCAGCAGGTCGCGCATGGAGATCCAACGGCCCGTGCGCACGTCCTGGAGCGCGATGCGCAGTCCGCTGTCGTAGCCCGCGGGGTGGTAGACGGGGCGGAACACTTCCTCGGGCATCGGATGACTTTCGGACGGAGCGTGTTGAACCGGGCGCGACGGATTCCAGGGCCTGACGAGTGGATGCCCGGGATCCTATAGCCATCCCGTGATGACTCAAGAAGGCCAGGGTCCGCATCCGGCCCGGGGCCGCGGGCCGGTGTCCAGCAAGCGAACTCCGGACATGCGGCCTTGACGCCGACTCGTCGCTGCACCACGCTTTCAACCAAGATCTCCCGCCACGACCGAACCACCGCCGAACGCCGCCCTGCCGACGACCGCCCCGCCGAAGAGCCGCCGAAGAGCCGCCGAAGAACCGCCCCCACGCGGAACGACCCCCCCACCGAAGAACCGGACATGCTGCCTGACGAGCGTCCCCACCGCGCACCCGCCGGCCCCGCGACCGGAGCGGTGCTCGCCGTCGACCAGGGCACCTCGGGCACCAAGGCGCTGGTCCTCTGTCCGGAGCGCGGTGTGCTCGGCTCCGCCGAGGTGGCCGTCCACCCGCGCCACCTCGCGGGCGGCCTGGTCGAGGTCGATCCCGCCGAACTCCTCGCCTCGGTCGTCGATGCCGGACGCCAGGCCCTCGCGCGGGCCGGTGAGCCGGTCGTGGCGGTCGGCCTCGCCAACCAGGGCGAGACGGTGCTGGTGTGGGACCCCGCGACCGGCGCCCCGCTGACCGACGCCCTGGTATGGCAGGACCGGCGGGCGGAAACGGTGTGCGCGGACCTCGCCGAACACGCCGACACCCTGCGCGAACTCACCGGACTGCCCCTCGACCCGTACTTCGCGGCGCCCAAGATGGCCTGGCTGCGCCGCCACCAGACCCGCGAGGGCGTCGTCACCACCAGCGACGTCTGGCTGATCCACCAGCTCACCGGAGCGTTCGTCACCGACGCGGCCACCGCCGGGCGCACCGGGCTGCTCGACCTCGACCGCGTCG
The DNA here is from genome assembly GCF_052851135.1 of Streptomyces sp. BRA346. Lineage (NCBI taxonomy): Bacteria > Bacillati > Actinomycetota > Actinomycetes > Kitasatosporales > Streptomycetaceae > Streptomyces > Streptomyces sp. BRA346. The sequence continues at coordinate 93,206 of NZ_JAIWIH010000003.1, forward strand.
TCTGGTCCCCGGAGGCGCTGGACCTGTACGGCCTGACGGCCGAACAGATGCCCAGGGTCGTCGACGCGGACACCATGGCCGGAACCACCACCGCGTTCGGCGGCGAGATCCCGCTCACCGGCCTCCTCGTCGACCAGCAGGCCGCCCTGCTGGCCCAGAGCGTCACCGAGCCCGGCGCCGCCAAATGCACCTACGGCACCGGCGCGTTCCTGCTCGCCCAGACCGGGCCGCAACCCCGCCGCGGCACCAGCGGCCTGGTGAGCTGCGTGGCCTGGCGGCTCGGCGGCAACACCAGCTACTGCCTCGACGGGCAGGTGTACACCGCCGCATCCGCCGTGCGCTGGCTCACCGGCCTGGGGGTGATCGGCGGCGCCCAGGACCTCGACCCGGTGGGCGGCTCGGTGGCGGACACCGGGGGAGTGACGTTCGTACCGGCCCTCGCCGGACTCGCCGCCCCGTGGTGGCGCGGCGACCTCCGCGGCTCGGTGACCGGCCTCGGCCTGGACACCACCCCCGGCCATCTGGTGCGCGCCCTGTGCGAGGGCATCGCCGCGCAGGTGGCCGAGATCGCCGACGCGGCCGCCGCCGACCTCGGCGCACCGCTCACCACCCTCCGCGCCGACGGGGGCCTCACCCGCTCCGCGCTGCTCATGCAGGCCCAGGCCGACCTGTTGCAGCTGCCCGTCGAAGTGTCCGCCCTGCCCGATGTCACCGCCCTCGGCGTGGGCGCCGTCGCCCGGCTCGGCCTCGACCCCGGGCTGGCGGTCGAGCGGGCCGTCCCGGAGTGGAAACCTGCCGCCGTGTACACGCCGCGGATCAGCGCGGACGAGGCCGCCGAGCGCCGGGCGGGATTCCGGTCGGCGGTGGAAACGCTGCTGACCCGCCACTGAGCAACCCCACCAGGAGCCAAGGAATCCAGCATGACCGTAACGACCACGGGTGACCTTCCCGGCGAGGTCTACGACGTGGCCATCATCGGCGCCGGAGTGGTCGGCACCGCCATCGCCCGCGAACTCGCCGCGCACCGGCTGCGCATCGCCCTCGTGGAGGCCTCCGACGACGTCGGCGACGGCACCTCCAAGGCCAACACCGCGATCCTGCACACCGGTTTCGACGCCACCCCCGGCACCCTGGAGGCCCGGCTGGTGCGCGAGGGCTACCGGCGGCTGAACACCTTCGCCGCCGAAGCGGGCATCCCGGTGGAACCGCTCGGCGCCCTGCTCGTCGCCTGGGACTCCGAACAGCTCGCCGCGCTGCCCGCCCTCGCGGAGAAGGCCGTACGCAACGACTGCCACGACACCCGGATCCTCGACGCGGACGAGGTGTACGCGCGCGAACCGCATCTGGGACCCGGCGCACTCGGCGCCCTCGAGGTGCCCGGTGAGAGCATCATCTGCCCGTGGACGACCACCCTCGCCTACGCCACCCAGGCGGTGCGCGCCGGAGCCGACCTGCACCTCAACTGCACCGCCGAGGCCATTACGGCACATGGCCACCATGAAATCGCCACCAGCCGCGGCCCGTTGCGCACCCGCCACCTGGTCAACGCCGCCGGGCTGCACGCGGACGAGATCGACCGGTGGCTCGGCCACGCCGAGTTCAGCGTCACCCCGCGGCGCGGCCAGCTCATCGTCTTCGACAAGTTCGCCCGCGGCCTGGTCGGCCACATCCTGCTGCCGGTGCCCACGGCACGCGGCAAGGGCGTGCTGGTGGCGCCGACCGTCTACGGCAACGTCATGCTCGGCCCCACCGCCGAGGACCTCGACGACAAGCACGCCACCGGCTCCACGGCCGCCGGGCTGTCCCTGCTCCGCGACAAGGGCGCCCGCATCATGCCGGAGCTGCTCGACGAGGAGGTCACCGCGGTCTACGCGGGGCTGCGCGCCGCCACCGAACACGCCGACTTCCAGATCCGCGCCCACCCCGAACAGCGGTACGTGGCCGTCGGCGGCATCCGCTCCACCGGGCTGACCGCCTCGATGGCCATCGCCGCCCACGTCCGGGACCTGCTCGCCGACTGCGGCCTCGACCCGGGACCCGCGCGGGAACTCGAACCGCCACGGATGCCGAACATCGGCGAGGCGTTCCCGCGCCCCTACCAGCGCGCCGACCTCATCGCCGCCGACCCCGCCTACGGCACCGTCGTCTGCCACTGCGAGCGCGTCACCCGCGGCGAGATCCGCGACGCCCTGCGGGCCACCGTGCCCCCGGGGTCGCTCGACGGACTGCGGCGCCGCACCCGTGCGCAGGGTGGCCGCTGCCAGGGCTTCTCCTGCGGAGCCGCCGTACGCGCCCAGTTCGACGAGGCCCGCGCCACCCCCGCCGCCACACGGGCGGAGGCCCGCCGATGACCCTCGCCGACCGCACCCCTCGCACGGTGGACGTCCTGGTCATCGGCGCCGGACCCGCCGGACTCGCCGCCGCCACCCGACTGGCCGAGGCCGGAGTGGACACCGTCCAGGTCATCGACCGCGAGCAGCACGCCGGTGGCATCCCCCGCCACTGCCACCACACCGGATTCGGGCTGCGCGATCTGCACCGGGTGCTCAGCGGCCCCGAGTACGCCCGCCGCCACATCGCCGCCGCGCTGCGCGCCGGGGTCAGCCTGCGCACCGGCGTCACCGCCACCGGATGGGCCGGACCGCGCACCGTTGACGTCACCGCGCCGACCGGGCTGGAGCGCATCACGGCCCGGGCCGTCGTCCTCGCCACCGGCGCCCGCGAACGCCCCCGCAGCGCCCGACTGGTGCCCGGCACCCGGCCCGCGGGCGTCTACACCACCGGACAGCTCCAGCAGGCCGTCCACGTGTACCACCAGAGCATCGGCCGCCGGGCGGTCGTCGTGGGCGCCGAACGCGTCGGCTACTCCGCCGTCGACACCCTCCACGGCGCCGGGGTCGAGGTCGCCGCCATGGTCACCGGGCTGCCCCGCCACCAGACCCACCCGGCGCACGCCCTCGGCGCCCGGCTGCGCCACGAGGTGCCGCTGCTCACCGACACCACCGTGACCGGGCTGACCGGCCGCGGCCGGCTGACGGGCGTCCGCGTCGGGCACCGGGACGGCCGGACCGCGACCATCGGCTGCGACACCGTCGTGTTCACCGGCGACTGGATCCCCGACCACGAACTGGCCCGCAGCGCCGGAATCCCCCTCGACCCCGGCACCCGGGGGCCGGAGACCGACCCCGGATTCCGTACCCGCGAACCCGGGGTCTTCGCCGTGGGCAATCTGCTGCACCCCGTCGAGACGGCCGCCGCGGCCGCACTGGACGGCCGGTTCGCCGCCGGGCCCGTGCTGCGCCACCTGGCCGGTGAGCCATGGCCGCAGGCCCCGCTGCCGGTCCGCACGGACGCGCCCCTGCGCTGGGTGGCGCCGGGCCGGATCGCCCCGGACGGCCCGCCCCCGCCGCATCGCCGCTTCACCCTGCGCACCGCCGCGTTCCTCACCCGGCCGGTGCTCGTGGTCCGCCAGGACGGCCGTACGCTGCACCGGCAGCGCGTCCCGCGCACCGTGGCCCCGGGCCGCCCGCTCCGTCTGTCCGCCGACTGGATCGCCCGGGCCGACGCGCACGGCGGCCCGGTACGGATCGGCGTGGAGTGACCGGCGGGCAGCCCCCGGTGCACGGCGGGCGTCACAGCCCGCGCAGCCGCTCCATCTCGCGCCGGTCGCGCTTGGTGGGGCGGCCCGCACCACGGTCGCGCAGCCCGATGGGCACGGTCTGCTCCCGCGGCGGCGGAGGCGGGCTGTTGTCCACGTAGCACTCCGCCGCCACGGGCGCCCCGACCCGCTTGCGCACGATCCGCGACACCACCACGACCCGATCCCGCCCCGCATGGCGCAGCCGCACCTCGTCACCCACCCGCACCGCCTGCGCGGGCTTGACGCGCTCCCCGTTGACACGGACGTGCCCGGCCCGGCAGGCCGAGGCGGCGAGCGAACGCGTCTTGGTGAGCCGCACCGACCAGATCCAGCTGTCGACCCGAACGGACCCCTCGTCTGAAGCCATACCCCGACTCTAATGTCTAAGGTGCGACGCATGAGCGCACATTTTGACGTCGTGGTCCTGGGGGCGGGGTCGGGCGGCTATGTGGCGGCGATCCGCGCCGCGCAGCTGGGCTTGCGCACGGCCGTCGTCGAGGAGCGGTTCTGGGGCGGCGTCTGCCTGAACGTGGGATGCATCCCGTCCAAGGCCCTGCTGCGCAACGCCGAGCTGGCCCATCTGCTCACCCATGAGGCGCGGACCTTCGGCATCCGGGTGAACGGCGAGCTGAGCCTCGACTACCGGGTGGCGTACGAACGCAGCCGGAAGGTCGCGGACGGCCGGGTCAAAGGCATCCACTACCTGATGAAGAAGAACCAGATCACGCAGTACGACGGGCGGGGCACCTTCACCGACCCCCACACGCTGCGGGTCACGCTCGCCGACGGCCGCGTCGAGGCCCTCACCTTCGACCACTGCATCATCGCGACCGGGGCCGGTGCCAACCTGCTGCCCGGCACCTCGCTCAGCGAGCGGGTGGTCACCTACGAGGAGCAGATCCTCGCGCCGGACCTGCCCGGCAGCGTCCTGATCGCGGGCGCGGGCGCCATCGGCGTCGAGTTCGCGTACATCATGCACAGCTACGGGGTGCAGGTGACGCTCGTGGAGTTCCTGGACCGGATCGTCCCCCTGGAGGACGAGGACGTCTCCGCCGAGCTGACCCGCCGCTACCGCAGGCTCGGCATCAACATCCTCACCTCCACCCGGGTCGAGGCGATCAACGACGCGGGCTCCGCCGTCAAGGTCATGGTGACCACCGGCGGCCAGCGCCAGACCCTCCAGGCCGGGCGGGTCCTCCAGGCGCTCGGCTTCCGGCCGCGGGTGCAGGGGTACGGACTGGACCGCGCCGGGGTCCGGCTGACCGACCGGGGCGCCATCGACGTCGACGGCCGGTGCCGCACCAACGTCCCGCACATCTTCGCGGTCGGCGACGTGACCGCCAAGCTGATGCTCGCCCACGCCGCCGAGGCGATGGGCATCGTCGCGGCGGAGACCATCGCCGACGCGGAGACCATGGAACTCGACTACGTGATGATTCCGCGCGCCACCTTCTGCCAGCCGCAGATCGCCAGCTTCGGCTGGACCGAGGCCCAGGCGCGCGAACGCGGCTTCGACGTCAAGGTGGCCACCTTCCCCTTCACCGCCAACGGCAAGGCCCACGGACTCGGCGACCCCAGTGGCTTCGTGAAGCTCATCAGCGACGGACGCCACGGCGAACTGCTCGGCGGCCACCTCATCGGCCCCGAGGTCACCGAACTGCTCCCGGAACTCACCCTCGCCCAGCAATGGGACCTGACGGTCCACGAGGTGGCCCGCAACATCCACGCCCACCCCACGCTCAGCGAGGCGGTGAAGGAGGCCGTACACGGTCTCGCGGGACACATGGTCAACCTGTGACCGCCCAGATTCGTGACCTGCTGCGGCGGGTTCTTGTGGCACTGCTGCTGTGGACGCATGCCGAGCCGATCCTCACCCTTCCCGGGAGCAATCCGCGTCGCCGCCCGTTTCGTGGCGTCACAGCGCTGCCGACGTCCGGCCGTGACGGCGGTAGCGCAGATACACCAGTCCGCCCACGGCGGTGATGACCGCGGTGAAGACGATGGCGCCCCACTGGAAGTACCAGTGATCGCTGCCGTAGATGGCGGCGCGCGGCCACGCCAGGTTGACGGTCATCGCCACGCCGTAGAGCACGGCCACCAGGTTCACGACGAAGCCCCAGCGGCGCGCCGGTGATGAGGCGGGCAGTACCGGGGTGCCGGACTTGGGCGAGACCTTGGCCATGGCCACCCCGAAGGGCAGGCGTCCGTCCCGGTCCATGGCGAAGATCAGTCGGCTCGCCGCGGTCTGCACGGCGAGACAGCAGACCGTGACGGTGATCGCCGAGCTGCGGGCCCATAGCCCGGTGCGATTGAGGTGATTCGGCTGGCCGACCCACGATGGCCGGGGCAGCAGGGCCCCACAAGGCCAGGACGTGGGACCTCGCTTTCTCGACGGAGCCGCGCTGCCCGGCTCCCGTCGCGTGGTGCAGTCCACCGCGACGGGAGCTCTGGAGTCATCAGGCTCGATGGGCAATCAGTGCCGGCGGCACACCCTCCAGGAGGAACGGGCGAGCCGCACGAACCAGATGAGCGATCGAGCGGCGATCAGGTTGAGCAGACACAAGAACACGAGCACGGTCCAGCAGCTTTGCGTCCTTCACCACCTTGCGGTGGAGCAGTACCGATGGGGCGGCCGACACCTATCGTCGTACCGGCTGGGACATTCAGCGGTACGTCGGCATCCTTTTGAGTTGCGGGCTGGTGGGATGACCTCGTTTTGCGGTTGTGCTGACCAACGGAGTCGGTTGACTTGGTGAGGGAAGCGATCGCTTCTCCGACGCGTCTCTTGTGAGGGCAGCTACCTTGATCAACAGGCGGAGCGTACTGCGGGCAGGAACTGTGGGTGTTTTGGGCACGGAGATGGTGGGTTCGCAGCCGCTGCCCGCTGTTGCCGCGCCACTCACCGAAGAGACGGAGCAGCTCAGCCAACGGGACTGGGAGTTGCTGGCTCAGGCGCTGTCGTCGCGTTCCACTCTCTACCGGCCGGGAGATTCCGGCTACCCGCCGCTGGCACTTCCGTTCAACCATCGGTACGCGGGGATCCGCCCTGCTGGAATCGTGGCGTGCGCCACCACCCGGGATGTCCGGGCGGCGGTCCGCTGGGCCCGCGCGGTGGGGCTGCCCGCCGTGCCTCGTTCCGGGCTGGGCCACAACTACGCCGGGTACTCCGCCACCACTGGTCTGCTGCTCAACATGGCCCGCATGAAAAGCATCGGCTCCACCCCGCGGCCGGGTGCCGGCTCCCGGACCCGGACTTACGGGCGGATGAGGGTCGTTCACGACGCGGGTACCGTCACCGTGGGAGCCGGGGTCACCAACGGCGACCTGCACCCGCTGCTGGAGGACCGCGGCATGTTCGTGCCGACCGGCCGCTGCCCTACGGTCGGGGTGGCCGGGCTGGTGCTCGGTGGCGGAATCGGCTTCAGTGACAAGATGTTCGGCCTGACCTGCGACCGGCTTGTGTCGACGACCGTGGTGCTCGCCGACGGCAGCGTGGTGGAGGCCAGCCAGGACACCCACCCCGACCTGTTCTGGGGTTGCCGCGGCGGGGCGGGAAACAACTTCGGTGTCAACACCTCCTTTACGTTCCAGTACGAGCGGTTCCAGGGTGACGTGGGCGTCTACCAGCTGCGCTGGAGCCTGGACTCGGTGCTGCCGGTGATCGCCACCGCGCAACGGATCGCCGTGAACACGCTGGACGACAAGCGGTTCCATCTCCGCGTCGGCATCGGGACCCACGGGCTCACCAGGGACCAGATTCGTGCCAACGCCAACGTCAATGCCATTGGTCAGTACTACGGCTCCCTCGAGGGGTTGCGCGACATCCTGGCCCCGCTGCTCGCCATCGGCACGGCTGAGGAGCGCGCTCGCAACAGCGCGTCAGTCCGCGAGGTCGCTCCGGGTGTGGCGAGCGTGCTGCTGAGTGCCACCACTCCGGTGCAACAGTTCGCCGCCAAGTCGGCGGTTCTGACCTCCCGGACGCTCTTGACCGATGACCAGATCGGTGCCGCCGCCGAGCAACTGCTGGACTGGCCCGGCAGCGATAACGAGGACGGAGCCGGGTTCGCCATGTTCGCCCTCGGCGGCGAGATCAATCAAGTGCCGCCGGACGCCACGGCGTTCGTGCACCGAAACGCCGTGTTCATCCTCGCCGCGGAGACCTCCTGGACGGATTATGATCCGCCCAGCGTCGCCGACGCGAACCTTCACTGGCTCCGTGAGTTCTACTGCGGAATTTTCGGTGACACACCGCCCCCGCGTTCGTATCAGAATTTCCCGGATCCGACCCTGAAGGACTGGCGGCGGGCCTACTACGGTGCGAACTACGATCGGCTGGTCCGGGTAAATCGTCAGTACGATCCGACCAACTTCTTCAGCTATCCGCAAGGGATCGGCACCTGACGTTCTCAAACCGACGCTACGTTCCCTTTGGGCGTGCTGAGCGTCGCGGCGACCGCTGACAGCACAGACCGAGAAGGAGAACATCCCAGGCGGCAGCAATCCCGTGCAGTTCTCCACCCGGGACAGTGCCGCAGCCGTCTCGAAGGCCACGCTCACACGCCGAGGCAGTCTCCGGCCTGCAACCACCGGCTTGATCATTCCGCCAGACCCGCCATCCGTCCGGCACCCGAAAACACCAGACTGCAGGACCCGCCGCAGCCGGCTGACCGCCGCAACCATTCCCCAGCGCCTTCCCGACGCCTGGTTGGAACGGATGTGAGGACTCGGCGCCCCGAGCCGTGATCTCCGACGCGACGCCTCCATTCGTCTGGTGCAGATGGCGCACGGAGGCAGTCGCAAGCAAGCAGTCCTTTATCTCGGGTTCGGGATCTCGGTGAGCCCCAACGTCAGTGCAGGACTCCGCGCATGGCAGCAGGCCGCCAACAACGCGAGGAAGCACGAACAGGCCCTGGCCCAACTCGCCGAGCACATGGCAGCGAACGGGCCGTTCATCGACTACGCACATCGCCGGGACCGCCTGGACCATTGGCTCATCCCTCCCGATGGGTGCGGGGTGGCGCGGCCGAAACCGTGGGAAGTCGATGACGAGCTGTGGGCGGTGCTCGGGCCGCTGCTGCCTAAGGTGGAGCGTCGACCTCGGCATCCGGGACGCAAACGGCATCCGGACCGGCTGGTGTTCCAGAACATCCTGTTCGTGCTGCACACCGGGATCTCCTGGGAACACCTGCCGCAGGTACTCGGCTTCGGCCCGGGTATGACCTGCTGGCGCCGCCTGGCCGGGTGCACGGCTCCGGGCTCGGCACCCAACCCTGGGTCGTCGAGCCCGCGTTCGCCCACCTTCACTGGTTCCGCCGCCTGCGCATCCGCTGGGAGATACGCGACGATATCCACGAAGCCTTCCTCACCCCCGGATGCGCACTCATCTGCTGGCGACGTCTGAAGTCATTGCGGCAGTAGTCTTCACTGCACGTGAGAGCAGTCGGAATCAGGGTCCCGCGCGATGGCGATCATGTCGTCGAGCCGGTCGCGCACGGCGAGCAGGTCGGTGATCCGCGGGTCGATGCGGACACGCTCGGCCGCCATCTGGTCCAGGAGTGCTGGGGGCGCTTTTTCTTCACCCGTCTCCACGCACGGCAGCACCTCGCGGACCACTCTGCTCGGGAGGACCGCGGCATACAGCTGTTGGATCAGCCGGACTCGGCCGACGGCGGTGTCGGGTGATGCCGCTGGCCGCCGGGGCTGCGGCCCGGCGGCAGCAGACCCTGTTCCTCGTACTAGCGCAGCGCCCGGACGCTCACTCCCGCCTTCTCGGCGACCTCACCGATGCGCAACGGTCCTCCTGTGTCAGGCGGCCCGTCCACCTTGCACCTGACGTCAACGGCAGGTTCTAGCGTCGTGGGCGTCGGCGCTCGCCGAAGATCCACCCCACTGATCTCACAAACGGCCGGTTCAGGCCGCGTGGAAAGGCAGAACGTCATGCGCGCAGTCCGCTATCACGAGTACGGCGGTGTGGAGACCCTCGTGGTCGAGCAGGTACCGGACCCGCATCCCGGGCCCGGCGAGATCCGCATCCGCGTCGCGGCGGCCGGCGTCAATCCCATCGACTGGAAGGTGCGTTCCGGTGCGGTGCACGAAGTGCTCCCCGTGGACCTGCCCGCGATTCCCGGGCGTGATGCCGTCGGCGTGGTCGACGAGACCGGTGAGGGCGTACAGGGCGTGAGCATCGGCGACCGTGTCTTCGGGCTCGGCGGCGTCACCGGCGCGACGGCGGAGCTGGCCGTGCTCTCGGCCTGGGCCCACGCGCCCGCCACGTGGACCGACGAGGAGGCCGCCGGCGCCGGTCTGGCATCCGTGACCGCGATGGGCGGACTGAAGGCGCTCGGTCCCCTCCGGGGGCGCACCCTGCTCATCGAGGGCGCCGCCGGAGGCGTGGGCAGTGCCGCGGCCGAGATCGCGATGGCTCAGGGCGCCACCGTGATCGGGACGGCCAGCGAGCGCAACCACGAGTTCCTCACCTCTCTCGGAGCAGTTCCCACCACCTACGGCACCGGCCTCGCGGAACGCCTCGCCGCCCTGGCTCCGGACGGTGTCGACATCGCGCTCGACACTGCGGCCTCCGGGTCCCTGGCTGATCTCATTGCGATCGTGGGCGACCCTGCCCGCGTGTCGACGATCGCCGACTACGCCAACGCGCAGCGCCTGGGTGTGCATCTGGCCAACGCGGAGAACGACTCCACACTCCTCGCCGAAGCGGGCGAAGTCGGCCGGCACGGCCACTACACACCGCGCATCGAGCGGATCTACCCGCTCGAACGGATCGCGGAAGCGCACGCATACGCCGAGCGCGGACACACGCGGGGGAAGATTGTGGTCAGTGTCTGAGCTTGTCCCACCGTTCCGGGCTTCCCGCGGCTTCGGCCGCGGGAAGCCCGCACCTCCGGATCACCGGTCCTGGAGCGATCTGCTACCGCCGGCTCACCCTCACCAAATGAGATGGCCTCTCAGAGGTCGTTTTCATCTGGGGCGAGAGGCAGCTTATGCCTGTCTCATTCCAGGACGCCCGGTTCGGGCGCGCTTCCGTTGCCGGTGTTGTGCGCCTGGGCGCACTCGGCTCCGGGCGGTACGACCAGAACATGCAGCAACGACGCCCGTATCCGAGTGATGTGTCAGACGCTCGCTGGGAGTTGATCGAACCGGTGCTGAGCGCCTGGCGCTTTGAGCGCCGCGGCAGGGCGCTGGACTTCGGCCGGTCGCCTGAACATGACCTGCGCGAGATCATGAACGCGATCCTGGGTGGCCGGTGCGGTTTTGAGGGCGACCGCGTCGACGGCCTCAGCATCCTCCGCTAACGGCGCAGTCCGATATTGGGTCGCCTGGTGGCTGGGGTCGTAGCCGGTGGTCAGGCTACTTCCGCGACGCGCCGCTGATGATCGTCGGTGAGGCACCAACGAGATCCAGCGCAACGTGATCGCGAGCCAGCTCGTGAAGCGCGGAGGTCTCGACGCATGAACATCGTTGTGTGTGGAGTACGTGCCCGACGCCACAGCCGACGCTGCGCATCCAGGACGGCAGGCCGTGGCATCACAAGAATCCCACAAAGTCGTTCCCTACGGTGCCTGGCTCCGGAGTCCCGCAGCTCATGGAGGTTTGCGACGTGTTCGGCAAGCGCTACTCACGCACCGTGCGCACCGCGTTGTGCGCGTCCCTGGCCGCCGTATTGCTGGCATCGTGTTCGAGAGTGGCGGACACGGCCACCGAGAGTTCCCCGACCGCCGACGACGCCTCGGGTTCCGCGAAGAAGCCCAACATCGTGTACGTCCTCACCGACGATCTCGACTGGAACCTGGTGAAGTACATGCCGCACGTGCGGCAGATGCAGGACAAGGGGGCGACCTTCACGAACTACTTCGCCACGGACTCGCTGTGCTGTCCGGCGCGCACGTCGCTTCTCACCGGCCAGTACCCCCACAACACCGGTGTCTTCACCAACAGCGGGGACGACGGCGGCTACCGCGCGTTCATGAGGAACGGCAACGAGAAGAAGACCTTCGGGCCCGCGCTGCAACACGCAGGGTACCGGACCGGATTCATGGGGAAGTACCTGAACGGGTACCAGCCCGGCGACAAGAACGGTACGTCCCGGCCGTACGTCCCCGCCGGCTGGGACGAGTGGGACGTCGCCGGTGACGGGTACAAGGAGTACGACTACGACCTCAACGAGAACGGCAAGGTCGTGCCCTACGGGAACGACCCCGAGGACTACCTGACGGACGTGCTGTCGGAGAAGGCCACGTCGTTCGTCGACTCCTCGGCGAAGGCGAAGAAGCCGTTCATGCTGGAAGTGGCGACGTTCGCACCCCACGGCCCGTCCACCCCCGCACCGCGCGACGAGGGCACGTTCCCTGGGCTCAAGGCCCCGCGGGCCGATGCCTACGACAAGGCGACCCGCGATGCGCCGAAGTGGCAGCAGGCGCTGACCCCGCTGACGCCGAAGGAGAAGAAGCGGATCGACCGGACGTTCGCCAAGCGGGTGCGCTCCGTCCAGGCCGTCGACAGGATGATCGGACGGCTGCGGAGCACGCTGGAGGCGAAGGGCCTGGCGGACGACACCTACATCGTGTTCGGGTCGGACAACGGCTTCCACATGGGTGAGCACCGGCTCAGGCCGGGGAAGCAGACCGCCTACGACACCGACATCCGGCTGCCGATGATGGTCACCGGGCCCGGCGTACCGGCCGGTGAGAAGGTGTCGCAGCTCGCGGCGAACGTCGACCTCAACCCGACCTTCCTCGAACTCGCGGGCCTGGAGCCCCCGTCGACCGTGGACGGGCAGAGCCTCACCGGCCTGATGCGCGGACGGCCCGAGGACGACTGGCGCCGAGGCGTGCTGGTCGAGCACCATCGCGCGGCGTCCAAGAAGGGCGACCCCGACGCGGCGCCCCAGGACAGCGGCGACCCCCCTACCTACGCGGCGATGCGCACCGCGGACTCCCTCTACGTCGAGTACGCCGACGGGGAACGCGAGTTCTATGCGCTGGATTCCGACCCCGACCAGCTGACCAACCGGGCATCGTCCCTGTCGGCGGACCAGCGCGCCTCCCTGCACCGCACCCTGGTGGCGCTACAGCGCTGCAAGGGCGCGGAGAGCTGCCGGACCGCTTCCCGGCCCCACTCCTGAAGGGCCACACGGTGGTAGCGACGGAGAAGTGGATGCGCTCTTCCCTGCGCAAGCACGAGAGCCTGGTCCTGGAGATGGTGCGCAGGCACGGTCCGCTGACCCGGGGCGAGTTGGGGGATCTCTCCGGCTTGTCGCGCACCACGATCTACACGGTGGTCGGCGCGCTCCTGGACAGCGGTGCCGTGCGTGCTTCGGTGCCGACCGCGGGCGGACGGGGGCGCGGCCGTGGCCGCCCGGCGGAGCGGCTGTCCTTGAACCTCCGGGCCACCGACCTGCTCGGCATCGACTTCGCGCGGCAGGCGGTACGGGTGGCGACGATGGCCGCGGTGAACGGGAGGATCAGCAGCGCGCGCGAGCAGCACGGCCCCGACGCGTCGTGGGAGGAGCGCATCGACATCGCGCGACGGCTGACCGGCATGCTGACCGGGGGAACACTGCGGCTGGACGCGCTGGGCGGCATCGGGGTGGGGCTGACCGGACCGGTCGGCCCACCGGGGGAGGCGTTACCCGGCGCGATCCACCCGGATGCCGTGTCGGCGCTGGTGAGCGAGAGGTTCGGCATGACGGCGTGCCTCGACAGCGACACACGTCTGGCCACCTTGGCCGAGAGGACCTGGGGCGCGGCCGCCGACGAGCAGGACGTCCTGTACCTGTGCCTGTCGCACAGCGTCGGGGGTGGCCTCGTGGCGGGCGGAAGGCTGCACCGAGGTGCCCACGGGCTGTCGGGGCAGTTCGGCCACATCACCGTCGATCCCGAGGGCAAGCCCTGCCCATGCGGCCGCGTGGGGTGCCTGGAAACCGTGGCGTCGATCGGGGCCGTGCTCGACGCCCACGGGTCCGCCACGGACATACCGCAACTGGTGGCCGCACTGGACGCGGGCGACGAGGCCGCGTACGCGGCGCTGGCCCGGGCCGGTACACACACCGGCAAGGTCCTGGCCGACCTGTGCAACGCCTTCGGCCCCGGCATCATCGTCCTCGGGGGCGAGCTGACCGGCGCCGGTCCGGCCCTGATGGAGCCGCTGCGACGCGAACTGGACGCGAACGTGACCTGCCGGGGCTCGCGGACACCGCTGCGTGTACGTCCGGCCGAACTCGGCGACGCGGGTGCCGCGCTCGGTGCCCTCGCCCTTCTTCTCCACCGGTCCTAGCATGACGCGCCGGGCCTCCGGCCGGAGGCCACCCACGACGAGCGGAGGTGCGCATGACCGGCAGTGCCGGACGGGTGCTCGTGGCCGATGACGACGATGCCACCCGGCGCTCACTGAAGCGGGGTTTGCGGCTCAGCGGTTACGACGTGACGCTGGCCGACGGCGGCCACGCCGCCCTGGACGTGATGCGCGCCGGCCACCCCGACATCGTCGTCCTGGACATCTGCATGCCCGGCGTCAGCGGAATCGACGTGTGCCGCACCCTGCGCGAGTCCGGTGACGATGTGCCGGTGCTGATGCTCTCCGCCCTCGACGAGGTCGACGACCGGGTCGCCGGGCTGCAAGCCGGGGGAGACGACTATCTGGTCAAGCCGTTCGCCCTGCGAGAGCTGGAGTTGCGGCTGCGCGCCCTGCTGCGCCGCCGACCGCCGACCGCCCTCGACCGGGTGCGGGTCGGCGGCCTCGTCCTCGAACCGGCCACCCGCCAGGCGTCCGTGGACGGGCGGCCGATGAACCTGACGCGGCGCGAGTTCGAGCTGCTGGAGATCCTGGCCCGCAACGCGGGTATCGTCCTGACCCGCGACCAGTTGATGGACCGGGTGTGGGGGTACGACTTCCAGGTCCGCACGGACGTGGTGGACACCTTCGTCAGCTATCTGAGACGCAAGCTGGAGGCGGGCGGACGCCACCGGACACTCCACACCGTTCGCGGAGTCGGCTTCGTCCTGCGCGAGGAGCGTCCGTACCACGGCGGCGGACGGGCCGGAGGCGGGCCATGAGGCTGTCCACCCGGCTCGCGCTCGCCGTGGGCGTGAGCGTACCCCTCCTGGTCCTGGCCACCGGGTGGCTGCTGCTGCGTCTGGTCGCCGATGACCTGCGCGCCCACCAGGAAGCGCAGCTGAGCGCCAGGGCGACGGCCGTCTCCCAGAACGCCAACCGGTATCTGCACGCAAGAGAGGACGACCAGCCGGTCATCGCCGAGAAGTCCCGGCGGCGGCTGGAGGGCTCCGCACGGGACATGGGGATCCGGCTGACCGGGCCGGACGACACGCTCTCGGCCGGTCCGCAGCCCGCCGCCGACACCCGGCTGCCCGCCCGCGCCCCGCACCCGGTCACCGTGCGCTCCGGCGACGAGACCTGGCATGTGCTCTCGCGACGCGTGTACACCGCGGGGCAGAAGGACACGCCGAATCTGTGGATCTTCGCCCCGGACAGCGCCTACCAGGCGGAGGTCTCCTTGGTGCGCGAACGGGTCGTGACGGTCACGCTGCTGGCCGCGCCGTTGGCCGGGGCCATCGCCTGGGCGATCTCCGCCCGGGCGGTCCTGCCGCTGCGGCGGCTCCAGCGCCGTACGAGCGGTCTGGACCCCAGGAGCAGCACCACGCGCCTGGAGCACACGCGGACCCGCATCACCGAGGTCGACGACCTGGCCCACACGGTGCAGACCGTGTTCGCCCGCTACGACCAACAGGCGGTCCGCACCAACGAGGCGCTCGCCACGGCCCGCTCGTTCACCGCGGCCGCCTCCCACGAGCTGCGCACCCCCTTGATGAGCATGCGGACCAACCTCGACATCCTCACCGCCCACGCCGACCTCGACGCCGCCGACCGGGCCGAGGTCCTGGAGGACCTGGGGCGTGAACACGCCCGGCTGCTCGGGCTGGTGGTGATGCTCAAGACCCTCGGGCAGGGCGACCTGGTCGAGGCGGACTCGTTCACGCCGGTGGACCTGGCGGAGCTGGTCGAGGACGCGGCCGCCGACCTGCGCCGCGCGCACCCGGACGCCGCGGTGACCGTACGCGCCCCCGCGGGGCTGCTGGTCCACGGCTGGGAGCAGGGGCTGCGCTCCGCCGTGGGCAACCTGCTCACCAACGCCTGGACACACGGCCGCACCGAGGATGATCGGGCTCGTGTCGACGTGGCGCTGCACCCGACCCGGGACCAGGATGGCCCGGCGGCGGTGCTCACGGTGGACGACCACGGGCCCGGTATCCCCGCCGCACGCCGCGAAGAGGTCTTCGAACGCTTCCGCCGCGGCCCGAACAGCCCCGGCTCCGGCCTCGGCCTGACGCTGGTCGCCCAGCAGATCGCCCTGCACCGAGGCCGCATCACCGTACGGGACCGCCCCGACGGGCGTTCCGGCGCACGCTTCGAGGTATGGCTGCCGCTCACCGGCACCTCGGTCGTGGAAGACACCCTGCCGCTGGTGCGCCGGGATTGGCTGACGGCTGCCGCGGGGCGCCAGGGCCCCCGTACGACCGTGGTCCAGCGGCCCCGGAGGTAGTCACGGGCCGAGAGCCGACGCGTCCGTGCCCGTCAATGCCGCTGCCAGGTGTGCCGTATGTCCATATGTTAGAAAAAGTCTGTGAAGGTGCGTTCTGCCCTGGGCTTGCGCAGCGTCGCCGGGCAGGTGTGCGCCCTGATGCTGGTGATCGTGACGTTGCTGGTGCTCGCCACAGGGACCACGCTGGTCCTTCAGGCCCGCAGCGGCCATGAGACGCAGGCCCGGGGGCGCGCCCTCGGCCTCGCGAAGACCTTCGCGGCCGCCCCCGGCGTCCGGCGGGCGCTGGAGTCCCGCGATCCCTCCGCGATCCTCCAGCCCTACGCGACGAGGCTCCGGCGCGTATCCGGTGTCGGCTACATCGTGGTGACCAGCCCCCTGGGCATCCGCTACGCCCACCCCGACCCGAATCTCATCGGCACCCGTGCCGCCCTTCCCCTCCATCCGGCCACGGCCGGCCGGTCCTTCACGGACGAGGTCCCGGCCGCCGCCCTCCCCGGCCCCTCGATCCGCGCGGTGGTCCCCGTCGCCGGGGCCGGGGGCCGGGTCGTCGGCATCGTCAACGTCGGGGTCACCCTTCCCGAGGCGTCCGCCTCGGTGAGCCGTCAACTGCCGGTGCTCTACGGATCCACGGCGCTCGCCCTCGTCCTCGGCGCCGCGGGAGCGGCGCTGGTCGGCCGACGGCTGCGGCGCCTGACCCACCGGCTGGACCCCGCCGAGCTCACCAGGATGTACGAGCACCACGACGCCGTGCTGCGCGCCGTACGGGAAGGCGTGCTCATCCTCGACGGCCAGGGGCGGCTGGTGCTCGCCAACGACGAGGCCCGGCGGCTGCTCGGGCTGCCGCCGGAGGTGCGCGGCGGGCGGCTCACCGAGGCCGGGCTGGCCCCGGAGACCGCGGGACTGCTCGCCTCGGGCCGCGCCGTCACCGACGAGGTGATCCAGGTCGGGGACCGGCTGCTGGCCGTCAACCAGCGCCCCGCCTCGCGCCGCGGGCAGCTCTGGGGCAGCGTCGCCACCCTGCGCGACACCACCGAACTCCAGGCGCTGACCGACAAGGCCGACGCGGCATGGGCACGCCTGGAACTGCTGTACGACGCGAGCGTCCGCGTGGGCACCAGTCTCGACATGACGCGCACCGCCGAGGAACTGGGCGACGTCGCGGTCCCGCGCTTCGCCGACTTCGCCACCGTCGACCTGCTGGAGTCCGTACTGCGCGGCGAGGAGCCGGTCGACGCGCGGTCCCGCATGCGCCGCGTCGCGGTCAGCGCCGTACGGGAGGAGCGGCCCCGGCCGCCGTCCGGCCACACCCTGCTGGCCGTCCCGCTCAGCGCCCGGGGGGTGCTGCTGGGGCAGGTCGAGTTCCGGCGCCTGGAGGGGGCCGCGCCCTTCGACGACGAGGACCGGTCCTTCGCCGACGAACTCGTCGGCCAGGCGGCCGTCGCCATCGACAACGCCCGGCGGTACGCACGCGAACACGCCACCGCGCTGGCCCTCCAGCAGAGCCTGCTGCCTCGCGGGCGGCCCGAACAATACGCCGTCGAAGCCGCCTACCGCTATCTGCCCGCCCACGCCGGTGTGGGCGGCGACTGGTTCGACATCATCCCGCTGTCCGGCGCGCGGGTCGCCCTCGTCGTCGGCGACGTCGTCGGCCACGGACTGCACGCCGCCGCCACCATGGGCCGGTTGCGCACCGCGGTCCACAACTTCTCCGTCGTCGACCTGCCGCCCGATGAACTCCTCACCCAGCTCGACGACGTGGTGGCCCAGCTCGACCAGGAGGAGGCCGCCAGGAACGGCGGCATCGGCGCGGTCGGGGCCAGCTGTCTGTACGCCGTCTACGATCCGGTCGCGCAGCGCTGCACCCTGGCCCGGGCCGGTCATCCGCCGCCCGCCGTGGTCGACCCGGGCGGCACCGTGACCATCCCGGACCTGCCCGCCGGGCCGCCGCTGGGGCTCGGCGGGCGGCTCTTCGAGTCGTCCGCGATCCCGCTCCCCGCGGGCAGCCGGCTGGTCCTCTACACCAACGGACTCGTCCAGGACCGCGAACGGGACATCGACACCGGGCTCGACATGCTGCGCCGGGCCCTCGGCCCCGCCGACCCCGACCCGGGGCGCACCTGCGACGCCGTGATGGGCGCCCTGCTGCCGCCGCGCCCCACCGACGACGTGGTCCTGCTCGTCGCCCGCACCACCGCCCTGGACGAGCGGCACGTCGCCTCCTGGGACCTGCCCCCGGACCCCGCGGTGGTCGCCGGAATGCGGGCCGCCGTCGCCCGCACCCTGGCCGACTGGAGCCTGGACGAGGCGGTCTTCACCACCGAACTGGTGGTCAGCGAACTCCTCGGCAACGCCATCCGGCACGCCGACGGCCCGATCCGCCTGCGGCTGCTGCGCAACCGCACCCTGATCTGCGAGGTCGCCGACGGCAGCAGCACCTCCCCGCATCTGCGCCGCGCCGCCATCACCGACGAGGGCGGCCGGGGCCTGTTCCTGGTTGCCCAGATGGTCCAGCGCTGGGGCACCCGCTACACCAGCGAAGGAAAGATCATCTGGGCCGAGCAGGATCTGCCACCGGCGTTCACCTGACGCCGGCGCTCAGCTGACGATGGCGGCCGCCGTGGTCAGCAACTCGGGGAGAGTGCCGGTGAAGTCGGGCAGCAGCCGCAGCGCCAGCGCCCACGCCTCCGGATCCTCGCCCAGGTGGGCGGTGGCCAGCTCCAGGGCCGCGCGGCCGACCGCGAGCGCCGCCGGGTCCGGCGCGCCCTGCCGCGTGCGGTCGTGGCGGTACATCAGGTAGGCGGCCGCGTGCCCGGCCGGCCTCGCCTCGTACAGGACGTCCAGCGGGGTCAGCATGCCGAGGCGGGCCGCCCGGTCCAGCCATTCGTTCCGGCGGTGGGGCCGCGGCAGCGGATGGTGGCGAACCAGGTCCAGGGGGCTCGGCCGGGGCCCGGTGGGCTTGTGCGTATGCATGTCGTGATCGAGCCGCAGCGACGCCATACCGCAGTCGGCGCGCAACTCCTCCGGGCAGCCGTCCTCATGGGCGAGCACCACCAGCAGGGCGTCGGGGAGCGGATCGCGCTCATGCTCCCGGACCAGCTCCGCCCAGGGCAGCCCCGGCCCGATCTCCTCGGCCATCCGCTCCAGCGCCGGTGTGGCGAGGTCGACGGTGCCGCCTTGGGAGCGCAGGAACTCCACCTGAGCCGCCGGCCCACGGGAGCGCGCCAGCTCCGTGCGCAGCACCGACAGACCGTCAGCCGCCTCCAGCGCGCTCCGGACGATCTCATGGGTGGCCTTCGGCAGCGGATGCTTGCGGCTGCGGCGCTCGGGGAACTCGGTCTCCTCCAGCAGCCCCCGCACCTCCTCGGCACCGTGCCGCTCCCACACCTTGACCAGCAGATGCAACTGCCCGGCGAGCGTATGCAGCTTGATCTTGCCGAGCAGGATCCGGGCCAGCCGCGCATCGCCCGATGCGCAGATCGGCAGCAGCCAGTGCCGCCGCCCGCTGACGCGTACCTCCTCGATCAGCTCATCGGTGATCGGCAGCGGCTCCGTTCCCGGGACGGGCCCGAACCGGCGGCCCGCGAGGATGCCCCGGCGCTGCTCGTCGGTGAGCGGCGTGTAGACGTACAGCTTGGTGTTGATCTCGGGGTCGTCGAGGACAATCAGCTCCCCGACCTTCTCCGCGGGCAGCTCCCAGTCGGAGGCGACGGAAGCCAGCACCGTTGTGCCGTGGAGGCTGACGAACAGGTCGCGCAGGGCGGGCGAGGGCTGGTGGAAGACCAGCAGATGCTGGACGCACCGCCGGTCCAGATGGGGCGCCAGAGCCAGCTGCACCTCCTCAGTGGCCTGCTGGAACAGCTGGAGGAACACCGCGCGGGCGCCCTCCGGACGCTTCACCGGATACTCGGCTCCCAGCGGCCTCGGCCAGCTCTTGCCACGGTGCTTGGCCCGCTGCTCGACGGCGGCGGCGACCAGCTCCGCACTCGTCCCCGTGAACCGGGGGAGCAGCGAATACAGCGCGCGCCAGGCCGCGAAGCTGTCGCCCAGCGGCTCCAGCAGCCCGGCCATGGCCGGGCCGAGCGGGTCCGTGCGGTACGGCAGCGAGGCCAGGACCCGGGAGGCGGGCCGCACCTCGGCCAGGACGCGGTCCACCGGGTACGCGCCTTCCCGGATGCCGCGCCTCAGCAGATGCGCCAGGCGGTCGTGGTGGTAGCCGTCCTTCCAGTCGGTCCCGGTGAGCAACCGCCAGGGCAGTGGGGAGGTCTCCGGGAGGTGGGAGGACCGCCGGTACGCGGCCAGCACCAGCTCGTCCGGGCAGTCCGGGCGGGATGCCAGCAGTTTGAGCGGGAGCCACGGGAAGGGCTCGCGCTTGTGCTCGGCCAGCAGCAGTTCCCAGTCCACGGCGCCCAGCGGGAACGACCCGTACCCTTGGGTGAGTTCACGGAGGCGACGCACCAGCTCATCGCCGGTCGGCGGCGGTGCGTCCTCCTCGGCGTCCCGGGCCGCCGCCTCGTCTCGGGAAGCTTTCTCACTGCTGGACGCCGTCTCTCCGCCGGATGCCGCCTCGTCCTCGGAAGCCGCGTCGGCGGCCACCCGCTCGGCCCTCTCCAGCACGGCAGCCGGATCCTGGGCCGCTGCCGCCAGGCGGACCACATCCGTCACCGCCGAGTGCAGAAAGGGCACTTCGGCCAGGGCGGCCAACTCGGCCACTCCGCCGTGGGTGAGCGTCGCGTGGCAGGCCTTCAGCTGCTGGGGGATGTCCAGTGTGGTGCCGATCTTTTCGATCACATGCCGCACCACCTCCGGGAACGGCGCGTCCAGCGCCGGGAGCAGGTCGTCCGACGCGGTGGCGGACAACAGGAAGTCCACCAGGCCGCCCGGGGCGCGCCAGCCGGGGTCGGCCGGACGCGTGGCCGCCGCGCCGAGCACCGCGCCCCGGAGGTCCTGCCGCCAGGAGCCGGGCAGCGGCCCCTCGTAGAGCATCCGGGCGAGGCCGGGGTCGGCCAGCTCGGCGAGCCGGAGCATGACGGCCTGCCGCTCGGCGCCGACCCGCGCCCCGGCCAGGGCCTCCAGCAGCTCCCGGTCGCCGGAAGCGAACACCTCGTCCACCAGATGTGCGGGCAACCGCAGCCGGGACCGGAGCAGGGTCAGGGTCTCCTGGCGGAGCCGGGGCATCAGCGCCGGGGTGAGGGAGGGCCCGGCGAGCTGGAAGGCGGTGGACACCAGGGTGTCCCGTTCGTAGGTCACCGCGCGGGGTGCGCTCCGTTCATCGTTCGGTACCGCTGTGAAAGCGGGGAGGGCGAGGAAGGTGAGGAGACGTCATCCGGCGCCGGACAGCTCGGCCATCCGGGCCAGCGCGCCGATCCAGAACCGCTGCCGCTCCGGCGACTGGCCCACCATGTGGGCGGCGCGCAGCTTGGGCGGCAAGTGGCGCAGCAGCCGGGCGACCACCTCGGCGTTCCGCTTGAGCTGGGACACCTCGGCGTTGGCGAGCACCTGGTGCACCAGATCGGTGTCGTTGGTCCCCTCGTCCGACGTCTCGGACGCGGCCGCCAGCCGGGCCTCCCAGCGGTCGATGTCGCGCGCTATCTCCCGCAGCCCGATCACCCGCTGCTCGGCCCGCTCGGCGAGCCGTGCCTCCAGCTTGGACAGCGGCACCGGGGCGTACTCGCCCTCACCCAGGTAGATCAGCCCCGTCTCCAGCGGCTGCCCGGCCTGGTGCAGCTTGATCAGCCGCTCCAGGGTGCGCTTGGTGATCCAGTCCCGGCCCTCGTCGTCGATGTCGTTCTTCCACCACTCCAGAACCGTCTCGGCCACCTCGCCATAGGTGGCGATCAGCCACTCGTTGGCCGGGATGTCCTGGGGGCTCACCTCGTAGCTCACCGTGAAACGGCTGGCCTGGGCCACGTTGTTGCTGCTGACCAGCAGCTTGCGGCCGAGGTGGTACGGCGGGTTCTGAAGCGCGACCTGGGCGCGCAGCCCCGGGATGGGCCGACCGGCCAGCGACCACTCCTGGGTGATCTCCATCAGCTTGGCGAAGGTGGCCTTGTCCTTGGGGCGGTTGTACTCGTCCCAGACGATCACCTTGGGGTCGGGGCCCACCAGCGCGCGGCTGAACAGGGTGTCCAGCGTGCCGTCCGGAGTGGGGATCGGCACGCACAGGTCTTCCACGTTGGTCACCGGCAGCGAGAAGTACACCGGATCGCTTCCGCTCTCCTCGCGGACCACCGCCTTGGTGATCTCCGTCTTGCCGCAGCCGGGCGGGCCCTGGAGCAGCACCGCCCAGTTCTCGCGGACCGCGGCGCGCAGAATGCTCCGCACCGGATCGGGGATGGTGGCGGGGTTGGGGAGGCCCAGGGCCCCGGCGATGGCGTCGAGAAGCTCGGCGGTGCGGTCCGGTCCCGGCGTGCCGTCGGCCGTGCGGTCGTGCAGCCGCAGCCGCACCCCGCCCACCAGCGGCAGCCCCCAGGACAGCGGAAACCCGGCGCGGGCACAGTCCAGGACGTGCTGGAGGGTGCGCGGGGAGAGCAGCGAGCGCAGGTACGGGGTGAGCCCGGCCCAGATCTGGAACACCCCGGTCAGATCCCAGTCCTCGTACCGCTCGGCCAGCGTGGACCGCCAAGCGGTGTCATTGGCCGTGATCCGCAGGGTGACCATCCGGTCCAGGACGGCCAGATCGCTGCGCCGGGCGCTGGTCTCGGCCAGCGACTCGTTGTCCGCGAGGAAGACCCCGACACAGCCGAGCGCGCGCAGATCGTGTTCGCCCAGCGTCCAGTTGCACGCGATCTGCATCAGCTGGGACTGGATGGTGTCCCCGGCCTGGAGCGAGTCGTCGATGAGCAGCACGAACGGCACACCCGGGGAGAGCTGACGCATGATCAGTTGAGTGAGCACCAGCTCCCCGGTGCGGTCGTCCCGCACCGGCGCGTTCACCAGCAGGTCGTCGGGGGTGAGGTTGGCCGCCGGGACCAGGATCACCTCGGTGCCCGGATGGGCATGCGGGATGTAGGACAGAAACGTCGACGTCTTGCCGATCCCGTGCTCGCCGAAGACCTGGCCGGTCTGCCGCATCGCGATCATGGCGCTGATGAACTGTTCCAGCCGGGCCCCGGTCCGCCCCGGCGGCTCGGGGGAGGTGGCGGTGGCCCGCCGGCCGCTGCCCTCGGCCGCCCGCTCCTGCCGCCCGGCGGCCGTGTCCCTCGCGGTCGGCGCCATGGTGTCCACACTGCTCACGGTGACTGCAATCCCCCGTTGTTCCGTGTCGTTCGTCCATGCGTGTCCGCACCCCGCCCGGCGGGCGGGGACGGTGTCTCGATTCCCCGGTTTCCCGGTGCCTCGGCTCAGCTGTCGCCGGTGACCACCCGGTGGCAGGCCATCGGCGGGTCGTGCCGCTCCGGCCAGTCGTCACCGCCGTCCGTGATCAGCCAGATCCACCGGTCGGGCTGGGCCGGGGTCACCTTCCGGGCGTGGCCGTCGGTGACCATGATCACCGCGTCGGCGCGCTCCTCGAACCGCCGCCCGTCCACCGCCCGCCGCCCCTCCACGTAGTCCACGACCTGCTGGAAGTCGGTGCCCCCGCCGCCGTGCACCCGCTCTCCGGGGACGAACGGCATCAGCGCGCCGTCGAGGCTCAGCCAGTGGCTCTCGACTCCCTCGGTGCGGCCCACCAGCGTGGTGATCCAGTCGATCACCGGCTGGGGCATCGACCCCGAGGTGTCCAGCGCGATGACCACGACCTTGGTGCGCTCCGCACCCCGCCGCGCCAGCATCGGGTCGTGCCCGAGCGCCAGCAGCACCGCCCCCTGCTTCTTCGGGTAGATCAGCCGCTCACCCTCGCGGAGCTTGGAGGCGAGGGTGTCGGACAGCCACCGCCGCCACCACTCCACCCGCCGGGTCCGCTGCGTCTCTCCCCGCAGCGCGCCCAGCCCCATCCGCCCCCACATCTTCTCCAGCCGCTTGCCGCCGCCGGTGGTGCGGTCCGCGAGGGCCAGCAACTCGTCCCGGGCGAGCCCTTCGCCGCGCAGCGCGCCGCGCATCACCTCGGCAAGCGTCTCCTCGACCGCCGAGGTCACCGCCTCCGCGTCCATCGGCAGCCGCTGCTTCGCCCCGGCCCCTTCGCCGTCCCCGCCGGGGCCCATATGGATGCACAGGACCGGCGGCACGGGAGGAGTGCGCATCCGCTTCAGCTCCCCGTAGATCCTCAGGTCGGTCTCGGTGAACTCACCGTAGGACAGCGGCTCGAAGCCCTGCTCGCGCAGATCGGCCACATACCGCCGGTGCACCTCGTGCGGATCGACGCCCACCGGCTCCCGGCGGGTGCCGCCCGCGCCGTCCGGCACCTCACGCGTCGGCAGGCCGCCCTGCGCCAGCCGGAGCAACGCCACGTGGTTGATGGCGACTTCGGCCGCCAGGTCGAAGACCGGGTCGGCGCGCAGATCCTCGTCCACGTACAGATGGCGGTGGATCAGATGCCGCGCCTCGTGGAACAGGACGAAGCGCACCCCGCTCGGCCCGATCGCGACGAAGAACTCCGGGTTGTACAGCAGCAGACAGGTGCCGTCCCCCGTGGCCACCACCGCCGCCGTGTCCACCGCCGTGGTGGGGATCTGGTAGTGGCACTTGGCATACAGCCACGAGGACACCACGCTGTCCTTGACCCCGAAGTCCAGCAGCGCCGCCTCCTTGAGCCTGCGGCCCTCCTCGGCCACCGCCGGATCGTCCGGCTGCCGGGCCAGCAACGCGTGGCGGTCGGCCAGGTCGATCACCCCCCGACCGGGCGCGTGCCGGCTTTCCCCCGCTACCTGTGCCACTGCCTTCCCTCCGCTCCGACCTGCACGGGAGCGTAACCCCTCGCCGTGGGCGGCCTTTTGCCGCCCACACCGAGAACGTTATCCGCCGGGTATGACAACGCGGCGGGCGAGCGGGCGCGGTCAGCCCTGGCGCAGGTCCCAGGCCACCTGGGCCACGTCGGCGATCATGGCGACGATGTCCGGCCGGTCCTCGCCGCCGTTCAGATGCCGGTACTCGGTACCCACCGTGATCACCATGCGCTCGGGCAGCCCCGGCAGCGGGAACGCGTTCTCGGCGATGAGCTTGCGGGCCGCCTCCAGGGCGGGCACCCCGGCCGTGTGCAACTCCCGAGCCCGGTCCCGGATGTGCTCCAGATAGCCGATGTGGCCGCGGACGCCCTCCCGGTCCAGCACCGGCCCATGACCGGGGACGACGGTCTGCGCCCCGGTGTCCAGCACCCGCTCACACGCGGCGATCACGCTGTCCAGCGGACCGGCCCAGTGCACCGCGTGGTCGCCGGGGTCATCGGGGCTGGAGGCGAAGATGACATCGCCGGTGAACGCCACCTTCTGCTGGGGCAGATACGCGATGAGGTCGCCGGTGGTGTGCGCGGCGGGCAGCGCGGTCAGCTGCACCGGCACCTGCCCGATCCGCAGGTCCAGCTCGCCCGTGAAGGTCGTCGTGGGCTCGACGACCTCGGTGTCGGCCCAGTCGAACCGTCCGAAGTGGCTCTGGAGGTACCACCCGAGCGGCGTCTCCGGGTCGCTGCCGCGCACCATGGCGTGCAGCTGCTGCGGAGCGGGTTCGTACTCGATGTGGCCGAGCGCCTCGCGGGTGGCCACGATGTCGGCACCGCGCACGACCTCCGCGCCCCACAGATGGTCACCGTTCGCATGGGTGACGATCACCCGCCCGATCCGGCCTCCCTCGGGCAGCAGCGCCCGGCTGCGGTCCAGGAAGTCCTGGGCCATGCGCCGGTCGTAAGGGGAGTCGATCCAGGCTGCGGCACCATCGGGGGACACGATCAGCCCACAGTTGGCGAGGCCCCATCCGGCGCTGGGCGTGGGACTCCACAGATACACACCGTCGGCGAGGCGGGGGAGTGGTGATGGCGAGTTCATGGTCGCACAGTACTCAGCGGCGGCCGGACGTTCACACGAACCCGCCCGTGGCTCCGGCCTCAGGCCGTCATGGGCCGGTCCGCCGGTCCGACCGGGGCCGGGAGGGCGGTGTCCCCGGACAGATAGCGGTCCACCGCGGCCGCCGCCGAGCGGCCCTCGGCGATCGCCCACACGATCAGCGACTGCCCGCGGCCCGCGTCACCGGCCACGAAGACGCCCTCCCGGCCGGTTCCGAAGTCGGTGTCGCGGGCGATGTTGCCGCGTGCGTCCAGCTCCAGACCGAGCTGGCCGAACAGTCCGCCGTCCCGCTCCGGACCGCGGAAGCCGAGCGCGAGCAGCACCAGATCGGCCCGCAGCACCCGCTCGCCGCGCCCGTCCCCGGGCTCCGCGTCCCGGCCCTCCGGCCCCGTCCCGACCAGGCGCAGCGCCCGGACCCTGCCGTGCGGCCGCCCCGGGCCCGGCGCGTCCCCCTCGAAGCGCACGGTGGTGGCCGAGAACACCCGGGCGTCCACGTCCGCCTCCGGGGAGGCCGCCAGTTCCTGCGCCTCCTCGTGCGCGGCGGACATCCGGTAGATCTTGGGGTACGTGGGCCACGGCTCGCCCTCCGCCCGCTCGTCCCCGGGCAGGGGGTGGATGTCCAGCTGGGTCACGGAGGCGGCACCCTGCCGCAGCACCGTGCCCAGGCAGTCCGCTCCGGTGTCGCCGCCGCCGACGATGACCACGTGCTTGCCCTCGGCGGTGATCGGCGGCCGGTCGTAGTCGCCCTCCTGGACCCGGTTGGCCAGCGGCAGGTACTCCATCGCCTGGTGGATCCCGGCCAGCTCCCGGCCCGGCACCGGCAGTTCGCGCCAGGCCCGCGCGCCCACCGCTATCACCAGCGCGTCATAGCGCGTCCGCAGCTCGGCGGCGTCCACATCGGTGCCCACGCCCACGCCGGTACGGAACTTGGTCCCCTCGGCGCGCATCTGCCACAGCCGCCGGTCCAGGTGGTGCTTCTCCATCTTGAACGAGGGGATGCCGTACCGCAGCAGCCCGCCCACCCGGTCGTCCCGCTCGTACACCGCCACCGTGTGCCCCGCGCGGGTGAGCTGCTGGGCGGCGGCCAGCCCCGCGGGGCCCGAACCGATCACGGCCACGGTCCGCCCCGACAGCCGCTCCGGTGGCTTCGGGACCGCATACCCGCTCTCCCAGGCCCGGTCGGCGATGGCGACCTCGACGTTCTTGATGGTCACCGCGGGCTGGTTGATCGCCAGCACGCACGCGCTCTCGCAGGGCGCCGGGCACAGCCGCCCGGTGAACTCCGGAAAGTTGTTGGTCGCGTGCAGCCGCTCGCTCGCCCGCCGCCAGTCGTCGCGGGACACCAGGTCGTTCCAGTCAGGGATGAGATTCCCCAGCGGGCAGCCGTCATGGCAGAACGGGATCCCGCAGTCCATGCAGCGATCCGCCTGCGCGGAGACGATCGGCAGCAGTCCGCCGGGGACGTACACCTCGTCCCAGTCGCGCACCCGCTCCTCCACCGGGCGGCGCGGCGGAAGGCGGCGTGGTGTGGTGAGAAAGCCCTTGGGGTCGGCCATGACCTCCTCCAGTACCGATGTCCTGGTCTGGCCGCTTTCACCCCACTGTACGGCCGCCGGGCATCCGGTCCAGGGCCTCGGCCGCCTCGGCCATGATCCGCTCCACCAGCTCCGCGCACGACGGCAGATCGTCGATCACCCCTGCCACCTGCCCGGAGGCCATCACACCGGTGTCCGTGCGGCCGTCCACCATCGACGCCTTCAGCAGCATCGGGGTGTTCGCGGCCAGCAGCACCTGGCTCCAGGAGAGCCCCTTGCCGCGCCGCATCGCCCGGCCGTCGCGCACCATGCGCGCCCAGCTCAGCCCGGACAGCCGCCGGAAGGCCGCGGCGTGGCGCACGGCGCGGACGAGGGCGGCGGCGCGCCCGGAGCGCTCCAGGGAGGCGACCAGCTCGCTGCGGAGCATCCGGTGGGGGAGCCCGTCCACCGCGGTGGTGACCGTGACGTCCGAGGCCGCCGCCGCCAGATAGCGGGCCTTCACCGCGGCCGGGACGGTGCTGTCGGAGGTCAGCAGGAAGCGGGTGCCCATGGCGATCCCGGCCGCCCCGTACGCGAGCGCCGCCACCAGGCCGCGCCCGTCGTGGAAGCCGCCCGCAGCCACCACCGGGATGTCCACCGCGTCCACGACCTGGGGGAGCAGTACCGTGGTCGCCACCTCGCCGGTGTGGCCGCCGCCCTCGCCGCCCTGCACCACCACCGCGTCCGCGCCCCAGCCCGCCACCTTCTCGGCGTGCCGCCGGGCGCCCACGGACGGGATGACCACCACGCCCGCGTCCTTCAGCCGGGAGATCAGCTCACGCTTCGGGGCCAGCGCGAAGGACGCCACCCGCACGCCCTCCTCGATGATGATCCGCACCCGTTCCGCGGCGTCCCCCGCGTCGGCCCGCAGATTGACGCCGAAGGGTGCCTCGGTGCGGGACGCGACCTCCCGCACGGCCGACCGCAGCCGTTCCGGGGACATGGTGGCCGAGGCGAGGATGCCCAGCGCCCCCGCGTTGGCGGTCGCCGAGACCAGCCGGGGGCCCGCCACCCACCCCATGCCCGTCTGGACGATCGGATGCCGCACACCGACGAGCCGGGTCAGCGCGGTGCCCATCGGCGCGGTGTCCATCAGGGCCGTACCTCCCGTTCGCGCAGCCCCGCCGGATCGATGACCTCCCGGATCAGCCGCAGCTCCTCGGCGGTCGGCTCCCGGGTGGCGGGAACGCCGTCGGGAACGGCGAGCGGGAAACCGGTCGCCTCCCGCACCCGCTCGGCCGATACGCCCGGGTGCAGGGAGCGCACCCGCAGGGTGCGGTCCGGGGTGTCGAAGTCGAGCACCGCGAGGTCGGTCACCACGCGGGGGATGCGGTGGAAGCGGGTCGCGGAGGGACCGGCGGCAGCGGCCCGGTCGTGGCCGACGCCGCACACCATGTCGACACGCTCGACGAAGACGCGCGGGGAGTGCCGGGGCACCCAGTAACTCGTCGGATTGTTGAGGGTGTTGACGGGCGCTCCGCGCACGCCCAGCAGCTGCCGCCGGGGCTGCTTCCAGTCGCCGATGCAGGAGATGTTCTGGTTGCCGTGGGCGTCGAGCTGGCTCGCGCCCATCATCACATGGCGCTTGCCGCCCATGACCAGCGCGAGGTGGCGGCGGTACGGCAGCCAGCCCTCCACCGTCGCGTCATCGGCGCCGACCAGCAGCGCCTCGCCGTCGGTGAGCAGCAGATCGGGCGCGAAGGTGAGCCGCGCCAGCCGGGCGCCGAGCCGCGGTATGAGGCCCATCGGGGCGGCCAGCACCTCCCCGTCGCCCCGCCATGCCTCGGCACAGGCCAGCACGCAGTACTCGGCCCGGGTGACGGTCATTCCGCGCCCTCCTTCGCGTACGCCGCGACCGCGGCCTGATACGTGTCCTCGTCCCCCGCCAGGAACCGCCGGGCGAACGCCTGCCAGGCGGCCGGGTCGGCGGCGGCCTTCGCGTACGCGCGCTGGAACGTCTCGTCCCGTCCGTAGTCGGGGGCGCAGGACGTGAAGTGCGCGCCGTTGGGGGTCTCGATCACGCCGCTCACCGCGTGGCGCCCCACCAGCAGGGACTGCGGACCGGCCGCCGCCAGGAACTCCGCGGCGGGGACGACGCGTTCGCAGGAGAGATACGCCTGCTCCGCCGCTTCGCAGAACAGGTCGTCGAAGTACGGATCGGGGCCCAGGTACTGGCCGTTGCCCTGGGCGTCGGCCCGGTTGAGGTGGACGAGCGACACGTCCAGCCGCAGCGCGGGCACAGCCACCAGCTCCTCGCCGTCCTCGTACGGCGAGACCACCGTCCGCAGTCCCGGATTGACCGTCATCACGTCCGACCCGAGTCCCGCCCGGATCGGCAGGAAGGGAAGCCGGTGCACGGCCGCGGTCAGCCCCCACAGGAACATCGCCTCGTCCAGCTCCACCAGCTCGAAGTCCGCGCGCTCCCGCGCCGCCCGGAAATGCGGCTCCAGCGGGATCGAATCGAGCGTGGCGAAGGCGGTGACCAGTTTGCGGACCCTCCCGGCGGCGGCCAGCAGCCCGACGTCCGGGCCGCCGTACGCGACCACGGTCAGATCGCGGACGTCCGTGCGCAGCAGTGCGCGCACCAGCGCCATCGGCTTGCGCCGGGAGCCCCAGCCGCCGATGCCGACCGTCATGCCGCTCTCGATCCGGCCGACGGCCTCCTCCGCGCTCATCCGTTTGTCGCTCATCGCCCCTCACCGCCCCCGGACCTGTCGGATACGAAGGCGTCCCGGTGCTTGTCGGAGATCCCCGCGAGATTCGCCTCGAAGGTGAAGCCCTGCTCGAAGCGGTAGCTGCGGTGGACGTCGACCGGGTCGATGCCGTTGATCGCCGCCTTGGCGAGCCGCAGCAGCGCACCGTCCTTGGCGGCGATCTCCCGGGACAGCTCCAGCGCGGCGCCCCGTAACGCGGCACGGGGCACCACCCGCCACACCGAGCCGTGCCGGTGCAGCTCCTCGGCGGTCGCGGTGCGCGAGGTGTAGTACAGCGCGCGCATCAGGTGCTGGGGGACGAGCCGGGCCAGATGGGTGGCCGCGCCCAGCGCTCCCCGGTCCAGCTCCGGCAGCCCGAACGTCGCGTCCTCGGCCGCCACGATCGCGTCCGCGTTGCCCGCCAGGCCGATGCCGCCGCCGAGGCAGAAGCCGTGCACCGCGGCGACGACCGGGACCGGGCAGTCGTAGACGGCCGCGAACGCCGCGTGGCAGCCGTGGTTGGCGCCGATGAGCGCCCGGTGCCCCTCGGTGCGCTGCATCTCCTTGATGTCCACCCCCGCGTTGAACCCCCGGCCCTCGGCGGCCAGGACCACGCAGCGCACCGCGGGATCGGCGCCCGCGGCGCGCAGCGCGTCGGCCAGCTCGTACCAGCCGTGCACGGGAAGGGCGTTGACGGGTGGGAAGTCCACGGTGACGACGGCGACGCCCGCTTCGGGGGCGGAGGTGGAGACACCCATGAGCAGATCCGCTACCTTTCCACCAAACGTTTGTTAGGCGTGAAGGTAGCAGCGCCCGGCGCACAACGGGAGGGTGAGAAGGGGCCATGGCCGTCTCCATCGACCTGTCCGGACGCGTCGCCGTCGTCACCGGCGGCACCCGCGGCGTCGGCGCGGGCATCGCCCGGGCCCTGCTCGCGGCCGGTGCCGACGTCGTGGTCTGCGCCCGCCGCCCGCCGGACCACCCGGTCGCGGCCGCCGGTCGCACCGCCCGCTTCCGGGCGCTCGACGTGCGGGACGCGGCCGCCGTCGCGGACTTCTTCGCCCGGGTGCGCGATGCCCACGGCCGACTGGACATCCTGGTCAACAACGCCGGAGGCAGCCCGTACGGGCTGCTCGCCGAGTCCGGCCCGCGCCGCGCCGCGCGGGTCGTCGAACTGAACCTGATCGCCCCGATGACCGTCGCCCTCGGCGCCTACGAGGTGATGCGCGATCAGGAGGGCGGCGGATCGATGGTGATGATCGGCAGTGTCAGCGGCACCCGCCCCTCGCCGGGCACGGCCGCCTACGGAGCCGCCAAGGCGGGCCTGGACAACCTCGCCCGCACCCTCGCCGTGGAATGGGCCCCCGCGATCCGGGTCAACACCCTGGTCCTCGGCATGGTCCACACCGAACTCGCGCATCTGCACTACGGCGACGCCACCGGCGTGGCCGCCGTGTCCCGCACCGTGCCGCTGGGCCGCCTCGCCGACCCGGCGGAGGCGGGCGACGCCTGCGTCTTCCTCGCCTCCCCGATGGCTGCGTACATCACCGGCGCGAGCCTGGCCGTCCACGGCGGCGGAGAGCGCCCGGCGTTCCTGGCGGCGGCGCGGTCCCCGGCGGACGCAACGCCCTCAACAGGCCCAGGAGCAGGCCCAGGATCAGGAGGAGCAGGATGACAGGCATCTGCACCGGACGCGTCGCCGTCGTCACCGGCGCCGGACGCGGCCTCGGCCGGGCGCATGCGCTCGCCTTCGCCGCCGAGGGCGCACGGGTCGTCGTGAACGACCTCGGCGTGGGGCCGGACGGCGCCGGGGAGTCCCCGGGCCCCGCGCAGGAGGTGGTGGAGGAGATACGCGCCCACGGCGGCGAGGGCGTGGCGCACGCCGGTGACATCGCCACCGCCGACGGCGCGGCCTCTCTCGTCGCCACCGCCCTCGACGCCTACGGCCGGCTCGACACCCTCGTCAACAACGCCGGATTCCTGCGCGACCGCATGCTCGTCAACCTCGGTGAGGACGACTGGGACGCCGTGATCCGCGTCCACCTCAAGGGGCACTTCCTGCCCCTCAAGCACGCCGCCGCCCACTGGCGCGCCGAGGCGAAGGCGGGCCGGACGCCCACCGCACGCGTGGTCAACACCGGCTCCGGGGCCGGGCTGCTGGGCAGCGTCGGGCAGGGCAACTACGCGGCCGCCAAGGCCGGGATCGTCGGCCTCACCCTGGTGGCCGCGGCCGAGCTGGGCCGCTACGGGATCCAGGTCAACGCGATCGCCCCGGCGGCCCGCACTCGCATGACGGAGGCGACGTTCGCCGACACCATGGCGGCGCCCGACGAGCCCGGCGCGTTCGACGCGATGGCGCCCGGCAATGTCTCACCGCTCGTCGTCTGGCTGGGCTCCGCCGCCTGCGCCGGGGTCACCGGACGGGTCTTCGAGGCCGAGGCCGGCCGCATCACCGTCATGGAGGGCTGGCGGCCCGGGCCGGCCGCCGACAAGGGCGCCCGCTGGACCCCGGCCGAGGCCGGTGAGGCCGCGGCGAAGCTGCTCGCGGCCGCCCAGCCGCCGGGACCGGTGTACGGGGCGTCCTGACGCACCACTTCGAAGCACCCGGGCACGCCCTCACGGCACGCATCCGGCGCGCCGCAGCACCGTCATGAACCGGGAGGCGAAGACGGGGTGGCCGTCGGCCGAGGGGTGCAGCCGGTCCAGGCCCTCCGGCTCCAGCAGCAGTCGCGAACAGCCGGGCCCGAACACCTCCGGACCGTGGACGTAGTGAAGGTTCTTGTCGCCATGGTCGCGCAGCAGCGCCACGGCGCGCCGTATGTGCGCCCGGCACTCGCGCATCGTCATCCCCGAGGGCCCGGGCACCTCCTCCCGCTCGGGCGCGGTGATGGTCGACATCACGGCGAACGGGGTGTCCGGATGCCCCTCCCGCACGGTGCGCACGAAGCCGACGAGCGCCGAGGCGAGCGCGTCGCGGTTGTGGCTCCCGAGCGCCTGGATGTTGATGCCGACGCAGACGGTGAGCAGCTCGGCCGGGAGGTCCCGCATCAGCCGCGCCGTCATCGGCTGGAGGCAGCAGGCCGCCCCGAGGGCCAGCGAGGTCAGGTCCCACCCGGCGCGGCGCGCCACCAGTGCGGCCCAGGTCCGGCTGGGCGACGCGGCCCCGCGCCCCTGCGAGATGGAGCTGCCGAAGTGGACCCAGCGCGGCCGCCGTTCGGCGCTGTCGCGCTCGACGGCGGAGCCCGCGTCCAGCGTCAGGCCCCGCAGCCGGAACTGGTGGTAGTACGGCAGCCACAGCTCGACCGCCGTCATGCGCCCCGGCAGCCCATCGACCCGGACCTCCGCGTCCCCGCCGTGCGTCTCCAGGTCCGCGGTGGCCGTCCGCCGCCCGTCGCACACCACGTCGAGCCGGGCCCGCTCCTCGGGGCCGTTCAGCTCCGGCGGGGGATCGGCCTGGTAGCGGCAGACGAGCGAGGGGCTGTCGGTGCGCAGGGTGACCCGCACCCCGGACGGCATCGCGGCCCGCCCCAGCCCGCCCTCGGGGAGGTACAGCGCGGCGTCCTCGTACGGCAGCCGCCAGGGAGCGGTCCATCCGGGGCCGCGCTGAAGGGACACCGCGCCCCGGTAGGTCAGGCGCGGATCGTCGTCACCGATGTCGAGCGGGGCGGGCCGATCGTGCATGACAGGGAGTCTGGCACGCCCCACCGACAGCGAACGCGGCTCAGATGCTGATACCGCGGGCGCGCAGATAGCTCAGCGGGTTGATGTCCGAGCCGTAGGCGGGCCCGGTGCGCACCTCGAAGTGCAGATGCGGACCGGTGGTGTTGCCGGTCGAGCCCGAACGGCCGATCTGCTGGCCGACGTTGACGCCCTGCCCGGCGCGCACCGACAGCTGGGACAGGTGCGCGTACTGGCTGTACTTGCCGTCCGCGTGCCGGATGACCACCTCGTAGCCGTACGCGTCCGCCCAGCCCGCCGAGACCACCTGGCCCCCCGCGACGGCCTTCACCGAGGTGCCGACCCCCACCGGGAAGTCGATGCCGGTGTGATGGCCGCTCGACCAGCTGGACCCGGACGCGCGGTAGGCGGTGGTCGGGCTGACGCCGCTCACGGGCGCGGTGAAGCCGGTGGTGGCGGCGGGCTTGGCGGCGGGCTTGCTCGCCCGCCGCTCGGTCTGCTGCGGCTTGGCCTTCGCCTCGGCCTTCGCCTTCGCCTTGGGCTGGGCTCTGTGCTTGGCCTGGGGCTTCGCCGCGGGCCTGGCCTTGGCCTTCGCTTCGGGCTTGGCTTCCGGCGTGGCCTTGCCCCCGCTCAGCGAGAGCTTCTGGCCGGGGTAGATGAGGTCGGGGTCGGAGCCCACCGTCGCGCGGTTGGTCTCGTAGAGCGCGTGCCAGCCGCCGCGCACCTCCTGCGCGTCGGCGATCCGGGACAGGGTGTCGCCGCTGACGACCACATAGGGGCCGGATTTCGTGGACGCGTTGCCCGGCAGACTGGTGGGTGTCGGCTTGCTCTGCCGCACCTGCTCGGCGGTGTGCGCACGCTCCTTGGCGACGGCCTTGACGACCTTCGGCGCGGTCTGCGGCGCGCCGGTGTCCTGCGCCAGCCCTGCCTTCCCCGAGCACACCGGCCATGCCCCCGGTCCCTGCCCGTCGAGCACCTTCTCGGCAATGGCGATCTGCTGGGCCTTGGTGGCCAGATCGGCCCGCGCCGCGTAGGCGGTGCCCCCGTACGCCTCCCAGGTGCTCTGGGTGAACTGGAGCCCGCCGTAGAAGCCGTTCCCGCTGTTGATGTCCCAGTTGTTGGTGGACTCGCACTGGGCCACCTTGTCCCAGGTCTCGCTGGAGGCGGCGTTCGCGCCCGCGGCGGCGACGAGAGGGAGTGCGATGCCGGCGCCGCCCGCCGTGACGCTCAGCGAGGCACGGGAGATGCGGTTGGGCTTGTAACGGCGGTGGCGTCCCCGTAAGGGCATGGACGGCTCCTTCTCCTGCTGCCTGTGAGGTGCTGCCCGAGGCGGGCTGCCAAAGCGGGCTAAACATAAGGGGCCCGATTTGGCCACAACAAGAGGGAGTTCACACCGAAAAAGGGCCACAACGCGCTGTGCTGCGGCCCTCTTTCGGTGATGTGATGTGCATCACATTATTTCGATCGGTGGTTCACGCGGGACGCAGGGTGACGATCATGCGTGCCCGTGTCCCACCCTCCCCATGCGTCACATCCGTACCGCCAGTGACAGGGCGAAGCGGCCCGCGGCGTCGGTCCACCAGCGCCGCGACTCCAGCCCCGCGGCCGCCAGTTCGGCCCGCACCTTCTCCTCCCGGAACTTCGCGGACACCTCGGTACGGACCTCCTCCCCGACCGCGAAGGACACCGCGAGATCCAGCGCGGGGATCTTCGCGGTGAGGTCCTTGCGGGCGCGCAGCCGCATCTCGATCCACTCCCGCTCGGCGTCCCACACCGCCACGTGGTCGAAGTCCGTGGGGTCGATGTCGGCGCCCAGTTCCCGGTCGAGGACCCGGAGCACGTTCTTGTTGAACTCCGCGGTGACGCCCTGCGCGTCGTCGTACGCGGCGACGAGCGTGGCCTCGTCCTTGACCAGGTCGGTGCCGAGCAGCAGCGCGTCACCCGGCGACAGCAGGGCGCTCACCGAGGCCAGGAACTCCGCCCGCTCCGGCGGCAGCAGATTGCCGATCGTGCCGCCGAGGAACGCCAGCAGGCGCGGCCCCGGAAGGTCGTCGGGCAGCGTGAGCCCGCCGAGGAAGTCGGCGACCAGCGCGTGCACCGTCAGCCCCGGATGGTCGGCGAGCAGGGCGTGCCCGGCCAGCTCCAGGGCGCTCTCGCTGACATCCACCGGAACGTAGGCGTGCAGATCCGGCAGGGCCTCGATCAAGTGGCGGGTCTTCTCGGAGGACCCGGAGCCCAGCTCGATCAGCGTGCGGGCACCGGTGGCGTCCGCGATCTCCGCCGCGCGCGCGATCAGGATCTCCCGCTCCGCGCGCGTCGGGTAGTACTCGGGCAGCCGGGTGATCTCCTCGAAGAGTTCGCTGCCCCGCGCGTCGTAGAACCACTTCGGCGGCAGCTGTTTGGGGGTGCGGGTCAGCCCCTCGGCGACATCGGCGCGCAGGGCCGCGGCCGTGGCGTCGGCGGGCAGGGTGCGGGTGACGGTGAAGGGGCTCACGCGGAACCCTCCTTGAGTGCGGTGAGGAATACATCGGAGCGGGTGGCGGTGAGCAGCGTGCGGTCGGGGACCTCGGTCCACCGCGGATCGTCGTCGTACGGCTCGGAGGCGACCACGACCGCGCGATCCGGCCCGCTCAGGTACCAGAGCGTGTCGCCCCAGGCGGTGGCGGCGATCGTCTCCCCGTCCATGAGCAGCAGGTTGAGCCGCGAACCGGGCGCGGCGGCCGCCACCTCCTCCGTGGTCCGGGCCAGCGCCTCGGCCGGGGCGTGGCCCAGCCGCAGCGCGTGCAGCGTCAGCGCCCAGACGAGCGCCGAGTCGCAGCGCGCCTCGAGACCGAGCAGATCGGCGGGGGGCAGGGACGTGGCGAGCCCGGCGAGCGTGTGCGGCCAGCCGCTGATGGCCCCGTTGTGGCTGAACAGCCAGGCGCCGGAGGCGAAGGGCGAGGCGCCCGCCTCGCCGTCGGCGCTCGCCACGGTGGCGTCCCGCACCGCGCCCATCAGCGCCCCGGTCCGTACCACCCGGGCGAGATCGGCGAACGACAGGTCGCCCCAGATGGGCCCGGCGCGCCGGTAGCGCGCGGGCACCGGGTCGTCCGGCGCGTACCAGCCGACGCCGAACCCGTCGGCGTTGACGGTGCCGTGCGCCTGCCGCCGCGGCGCCCACGACTGCGTGAACAGGCTGTGCTCCGGTGCGATGACGACCTCGCCGATGGGCCGCTCGGGCCCCAGGTACGCCAGATGCCTACACACCGGCGCCCCCGGTGAGCCCCGGCGTGCCCGCCGTACCCGATGCTCGCTGCCGCGCGCTCATGAGAGCTCCGCCGGGGACGCGTCGCGGGCGGTGCGGAAGCCCGAGAAGATCTGGCGGCGGATCGGCAGGTCCCAGTTGCGGAACGTGCCGCGGCAGGCGACCGCGTCCACGGCGAAGGAGCCGCCGCGCAGCACCTTGTACGCGGGCCCGAAGAAGACCTGCGAGTACTCGGGGTACGGGAAGACGCTGAACCCCGGGTACGGCAGGAAGTCGCTCGACGTCCACTCCCACACGTCCCCGATCAGCTGCCGTACACCCAGCGGCGAGGCGCCCTGCGGATAGCTGCCGGCCGGTGCGGGCCGCAGATGGCGCTGGCCGAGGTTGGCGTGGTCGGGGGTGGGGTCCGCGTCGCCCCACGGATAGCGCCGGGACCGGCCGCTCTCCGGGTCGTGGCGGGCGGCCTTCTCCCACTCCTCCTCGGTGGGCAGTCGCCGCCCGGCCCAGCGGGCGTAGGCATCCGCCTCGTACCAGCTCACATGGATCACCGGCTCCTCGGGCGGCACCGGCTCGGTCACCCCGAAGCGCCGGCGCAGCCACTGGCCGCCCTCGCGCCGCCAGAACAGCGGGGCGCTCAGGCCGTGCTCCTGGATGTGCGCCCAGCCCTCGGCGGACCACCAGCGCCGCTCGGTGTAGCCGCCGTCGGCGATGAAGTGCGCGTACGCGCCGTTGGTCACCGGGGTGGTGTCGATGAAGAAGGGCGGCACCAGCCGATGGTGCGCGGGGCGCTCGTTGTCCAGCGCCCAGGGCTCGGACGAGGTGCCCATGGTGAACGGGCCGCCCGGGACCAGCACCTCCTCCGGCAGGGCGCCGCCGGAGGTGTCGGGCGGCGGCGGGGCGGTGAGGGCGGCGGGGCCGCGGCGCAGCTGATGGGTGATGAGCATCGTCTCGTCGTGCTGCTGCTCATGCTGCGCGATCATGCCGAACGCGAAGGCCGCGTCGACCAGCGGGGCGCCGCGCAGCTCGGTCCGCTCCAGGACGTCGAGCACCCGGTTGCGCACGTCCGCGACATAGCCGCGGGCCTCGGCGGGCGCCAGCAGCGGCAACGTGGGGCGCTTCGCGCGCGGATGCTCGAACGCGTCGTACACCGAGTCGATCTCGGGGCGCAGGGCGTCCTGCCCGCCGACGGCGCGCAGCAGCCACTGCTCCTCCTGGTTGCCGATGTGTGCCAGGTCCCAGACCAGCGGCGACATCAGGGGGGAGTGCTGGGCGGTGAGGTCGTTCTCGTCCACGCAGGTGGTGAGGGTGTGAGTACGGTCGCGCGCGGTGCACAGAACCGTTTCGGCGCGCTGGCGCAGCGCCTCGGGGTCGAGTGCGGGGCCGGGAGCGGTCATGACCGTTCCTCCTTCCCGGGAAGGGGGGCGAGCAGATCGTCGGCCGGACAGCGGCCGCGGGCGACATAGCGGTCCGAGAAGTCGGCGACGGCGGACACGACGGCGGAGGAGGCCCCGATCCGGGGCAGCGCCTCCAGCGCCGTGGCGAAGCAGGCCACGGCGGCGTTGCGCAGCTCGGGGTCGGTCAGGGCGTCCCGGGCCGCCGCCATCCACAGCGGGTTGCAGGGCGCGGGCCGGGCGCCCGCCGTCTCGGCGAGCGGTTTCACCACGCGGTAGACGGTTTCCGCGGCCTCGGGGTCGTCGAAGAGCGCCACGGTCACGGCGAGGGGCACGATCCACCCGTCGTCGCCGCTCTGTGCGTCGATCATGCGCAGTTCGAGGTGGCCGCGCGGGCGGATGGGCGGAAAGAGGGTCGAGACGTGGAAGTCGAGGTCGTCCTGGGTGGGCGGCCTCGGCTGTCCGGTGCGGGCCCACTGCCGGAAGGTGAGCCCGTCCGGCACCGCCCAGCGCGTGCCGTCGTCCCGGATGGCCATCACGGGCGCGTCCAGCACGTACCCGGTCCAGGCGGTGCGCGGATCCCTGTCGTCGGGCGGGGCCAGCGTGCGCCCGGGGTCCATCGCCGCCCACAGTGTCTGCCGGGTGGAGCGGAAGCCGGTCGGGCGGCCCTCGCGCAGCGGGGAGTTGGCGAACGCGGCGGTCAGTACGGCGCCCAGCAGATGGGCCAGCCGCCAGCGCCGCCCGAGGCCCAGCGGACCGGGCTCCTCCTGCCCGGCGTCCACGCAGACCTGTACGGAGGCGGTGTTGCACATCATGGAGCGCCCCGCCGGTCCCCGGCGGTCGAAATAGGTCTCCATGGAGTCGTAGCGGGGTGTGGTGAGGATCCTGCGCGGTGGGCGCCAGGGGTCGTGTCCATGACCGGCGATGCCGAGGCCCAGCTCGGCGAGGAGCGCACGGACGAGGACCAGATCGGCGGCGGCGGACTCCACGCATGCGGTGAGGGAGTCGGCCGGGAGGGAGCTGAGCTCCAGCTGGCCGCCGGGTTCGAAGGTGAGCGCGGACGCGAGGGGCAGTTCGCGCAGGGCGGTGACCGCGGCTTCCAGCCGGGCCGCCTCGACGGGTTGTGCGAGGTCGTGCGGGTCGTACATGAGCCATTCGAGCTCGACGCCGATGCGTCGCGGAGGACCGGTCTTGAAACAGATGCCGTGGAGTCTGGCCTCCATCTCGGCCTCGTCGATCGCCTTGCTGTCGGGCACAGTCGTCATCTCCCGTCCCGTTCCGGCCGTCGGATCGCTGCAATAGGAACCGATATGTCGCCGTCCACTCTTGTCCGTCGAGGTTCCGGGCTCAAGGGTGCCTCCAGAGTTGCACAAGAGTTCACCGCGCGCCGGGCGGGAAGGCAGGATGGCTGAAGCCCCCGCACGAGCCGGTTCCCCTGCTCGTACCGACTGGTTAGTATGTGCGCCCCGAAGGGTGTGGGAGTGTCTTGTCGGTCAGGCCGGATCAGCGAGCGGCGTCAGGGGGCACCTCCCAGCGGTAGCTGGGGGGCGCGGAGCGCGACGAGCGCGGGGCCGCGAGGTGCCGTGCCAGGCGTCGCGAGCCCGGCATGATCGGCAAGACACCCCCCGCCGCCCCTACCGAAAGCTTCTGGAGGCCATCGGATGCAGGCATGGCGAGTGCACGACAATGGCGAGCCGCGTGAGGTGATGCGCCTCGACGACGTGCCCGATCCGGTGGCCGGGCCCGGGGAACTGCTCCTGCGGGTCCGGGCCGTCAACGTCAACTTCCCGGACGCCCTGCTGTGCCGCGGCCACTACCAGGTGCGGCCGCCCATGCCGTTCACCCCGGGCGTCGAGCTGTGCGGCGAGATCGTCGCCCTCGGCGAAGGGGCGCAGGGCGAGGTGGGCGCGCGCGTCCTGGCCACCCCCACGCTCCCCGCGGGCGGCTTCGCCGAGTACGTGACCGTCGACGCGGCCACCGTGCTGCCGGCGCCCGACGCGCTGGACGACGCCCAGGCCGCGGCCCTGCACATCGGTTATCAGACGGGCTGGTTCGGCCTGCACCGCCGGGCCGGGCTGCGGGCCGGGGACACGCTGCTGGTGCACGCCGCCGCGGGCGGCGTCGGCAGCGCCGCCGTCCAGCTCGGCAAGGCGGCCGGGGCGCGGGTGATCGGCGTCGTCGGCGGCGAGGACAAGGCCCGGGTCGCCCGCGAACTGGGCTGCGACGTGGTGCTCGACCGGCGCGCCGACGACATCGTGGCCGCGGTCAAGGAGACCACCGGCGGACGCGGCGCCGACGTCGTCTACGACCCGGTCGGCGGCGACGCCTTCGCCCAGTCCGTCAAGTGCATCGCCTTCGAGGGCCGGATCGTGGTGGTCGGCTTCGCCAGCGGTGTCGTCCCGCAGGCCGCCCTCAACCACGCCCTGGTCAAGAACTACGCCATCCTCGGCCTCCACTGGGGCCTGTACAACACCTACGACCCCGCCGCGATCCGCGCCTGCCACGACGAGCTGACCAAGCTCGCCGCCCAGGGCACCGTCAAACCGCTGGTCAGCGAGCGGGTGCCGATGAGCGGGGCCGCGGACGCCGTCCAGCGCGTCGCCGACGGCGTGACCACCGGCCGCGTCGTGGTCGTCCCCGGGCAGCCCGAGGGAGGCGCCCGATGAGCACGTCCGAGACCGACCGGGACACCACCGCCGTGGACGCCGACGGACTGCGGCGCCGCACCCGCGCGCTCCTCGAAACGCACCCCCCGGCCACCACCGACCGCCTGGACTTCCTGCGCGCCCGCTTCGACGCCGGACTCGCCTGGGTGCACTACCCGGTGGGGCTGGGCGGCCTGGACGCCCCCCGCTCGCTCCAGGCTGTCGTGGACGCCGAACTCGAGGCCGCCGGCGCACCCGACAACGACCCCCGCCGCATCGGCATCGGCCTCGGCATGGCCGCGCCCACCATCCTCGGCTTCGGCTCCGAGGAGCAGCGGCAGCGGCTGCTGCGCCCGCTGTGGACCGGTGAGGAGGTGTGGTGCCAGCTGTTCAGCGAGCCCGGCGCGGGATCCGACCTCGCCGCACTCGCCACCCGGGCGGTACGCGACGGCGACGACTGGATCGTCGACGGACAGAAGGTCTGGACGTCCAGCGCCCACCTCGCCCGCTGGGCCATCCTCATCGCCCGCACCGACCCCGACCTGCCCAAGCACCGCGGCATCACGTACTTCGTCTGCGACATGACCGACCCCGGCGTCGAGGTCCGGCCGCTGCGCCAGATCACCGGCGAGGCCGAGTTCAACGAGGTCTTCCTGACCGGCGTACGCATCCCCGACAGCCGCCGCCTCGGCGAGATCGGCGAGGGTTGGCGGGTCGCCCAGACGACCCTGATGAACGAGCGCGTCGCCATCGGCGGCGGCCGCGTCCCCCGCGAGGGCGGCATGATCGGCCTGGTCTCCGAGACCTGGCGCGACCGCCCCGAACTGCGCACCCACGATCTGCACCAGCGGCTGCTGCGGCTGTGGGTGGACGCCGAGGCCGCCCGGCTCGCGGGCGAGCGGCTGGGGCAGCAGCTCGCCGTCGGACAGCCCGGCCCCGAGGGCTCGGCCATGAAGCTCGCCTTCGCCCGGCTCAACCAGGAGATCAGCGCTCTGGAGGTCGAACTGCTGGGGGAGGAGGGCCTGCTCTACGACGACTGGACGCTGCGCCGCCCCGAACTGGTCGACTTCACCGGACGCGAGGCCGGATACCGCTATCTGCGCGCCAAGGGCAACTCCATCGAGGGCGGCACCTCCGAGGTCCTGCTCAACATCATCGCCGAACGCGTCCTGGGCCTGCCGCCCGAGCCGCGGACCGACAAG
Source organism: Streptomyces sp. BRA346 (assembly GCF_052851135.1). Taxonomy (NCBI): domain Bacteria; kingdom Bacillati; phylum Actinomycetota; class Actinomycetes; order Kitasatosporales; family Streptomycetaceae; genus Streptomyces; species Streptomyces sp. BRA346. The sequence continues at coordinate 135,776 of NZ_JAIWIH010000003.1, forward strand.
GACGTCCCGTGGAAGGATCTGCCCCGATGAGCACCCCGGACCTGCTCTACACCGAGGCCGAGGACGATCTGCGCGCCGCCGTGCGGTCGCTGCTCACCGACCGCTGCCCGCCCGCCGCCGTGCTCTCCGAGGCCGAGAGCGGCCGGGCGCACGACCCCGCACTGTGGCGCTCGCTGGGCACCGAGATGGGCACGGCGGGGCTGCTCGTGCCCGACAAGCTCGGCGGACAGGGCGCCACCGCGCGCGAGGCGGCGGTCGTGATGGAGGAACTGGGCCGGGCCGTCGCCCCCGTGCCGTACCTCACCAGCGCCGTCGTCGCGGTCGGCGCCGTGCTGGGCTGCGACACCGGCGAGGCCGCCGTGGTGCGGCTGCTCGGCGCCCTCGCCGAAGGCCGCACCATCGGCGCGCTGGCGGTTCCGGCGGCCACCGCGCCCGGCGCCACCGCCCCGGCCGCGACCGTACGGGTCGACGGCGACGGGACGCTCAGCGGCCGGATCACCCATGTCGCGGGCGCGGCGGGCGCCGATGTGCTGCTCGTCCCTGCCGACGGGCCGGACGGATACGGCCTGTACGCCGTGGAGACCACGGAAGCCAGCGTCTCCGTGGAGCCCCTCACCTCGCTCGACCTCACCCGGCCCCTCGCCGCGGTGACCCTCACCGGCGCCCCCGCCCGTCGGCTGGCCGACGCCGACCGTGCGCAGGACGCCGTCGTACGGGCGCTGCTCACCGGCGCCGGACTGCTCGCCTCCGAGCAGCTGGGCGTGGCCGAATGGTGTCTGACCGAGACCGTCCGCCACACCAAGGAGCGCCATCAGTTCGGGCGCCCCGTCGGGTCGTTCCAGGCGCTCAAGCACCGGATGGCGGCGCTCTACCTGGAGTTGGTCTCGGCCCGCGCCACCGCCCGGCACGCCGCCGACGCGCTGGCCACCGACAGCCCGGACGTACCGGTCGCGGTGGCCGTGGCGCAGGCGTACTGCGGGCAGGCGGCGGTGCACGCGGCCGAGGAGTGCGTGCAGCTGCACGGCGGCATCGGCATGACCTGGGAGCACCCGGCGCACCTCTACCTCAAGCGGGCCAAGAGCGCCGAGACCCTGCTCGGCACCCCGGGCCGCCACCGCCAGGCGCTCGCCGACCTGGTGGACCTCCCCACCCCCACGGGCTGACCCGGTCCCACCGGCTGACGCCCGGTGAATCCGCCCCGCTGCCGGGCTGATTCACCGGGCGATGTCGGCACCCGGAGGTCGAACGGGAGATCGGCACTCGTGTGGAGTACCCGCTTTTAGGGGATTCAGGGCGATTCTGGGCCACACTGACGGCCGGATCCCGATCCCCTGAAGCGGCCCAGGAGGCTCCCCATGGCCATTTCGATTTCCGTGGTCCTGCTCCTGCTGATCCTCGCGGTGGTCTTCCTGCGCAGCGGCGGGCTGCGCGTCTCGCATGCCCTGGTCTGCGTCACGCTGGGCTTCTACCTGGCGAGCAGCAGCATCGCGCCGACCATCTCCGAGGGCCTGTCCGCGACCGCGGACGTGGTCAGCAGCGTCCGCCCCTGACCGGCGCCCGCGAGCGCGGCCTCGCTCAGCGGCCGATTTCGACGTCCTCCAGCACACCCAGGGCGTCGGGCACCAGCACCGCCGCCGAGTAGTAGGCGCTCACCAGGTACGACGTGATCGCCTGCTCGTTGATGCCCATGAACCGCACGTTCAGGCTGGGCTCGTACTCATCCGGGATGCCCGTCTGATGCAGGCCGATCACGCCCTGGCTCTCCTCCCCGGTGCGCAGCGCGAGGATCGAGCTGGTACCGGAGTCGCTCACCGGGATCTTGTTGCAGGGCAGCAGCGGCACCCCGCGCCAAGCGCGCACCGCGACCCCTGCGACCTCGGCGCCCTGCGGATACAGCCCCCGGCTGCTGCACTCGCGGCCGAAGGCGGCGATGGTGCGCGGATGCGCCAGCAGATACTGCGTCTTGCGGCGGCGGGCCAGCAGCTCGTCCAGATCGTCCGGGGTGGGCGGGCCGCTGCGGGTGTGAATGCGCTGGGAGAGGTCGGCGTTGTGCAGCAGACCGAACTCCCGGTTGTTGACCAGCTCGTGCTCCTGGCGCTCGCGCAGCGCCTGGATGGTCAGCTTGAGCTGCTCCTCGACCTGGTTCATCGGCTCGTTGTAGAGGTCGGCGACGCGGGTGTGGACGCGCAGGATCGTCTGGGCCACGCTCAGCTCGTACTCACGCGGCTTCAGCTCGTACTCCGCGAACGTGCCCGGCAGCGTCGGCTCCCCCGTATGGCCGGAGGTGACCGCGATATCGGCCTCCCCCTTCCGGTTCTGCGCGGGCGCGGTCTGCCCGGACGCCTCCTGGAGATGGTTGCGCAGCGCCTCGGACCGGTCGGCGGCCTCCTGGAAGACCCGGCGGGGGAGGGTAAGCACCGTGGTCCGGGTGACGGCCCGCGCGGTGAACTCCCAGGTGCGCTCCGGCCCGGTCAGCGCCGCGTCCCCGAAGTACTCCCCGTCGGCCAGCAGCCCCAGCGCCGTGCCCTCGTCGTACGCCCCGGGCGCGACCTGCCGGACCTTGCCGTGGGCGATGAGGTACACCTGATCGGCCGGGCGCCCCGCCTCGACCAGCACATCGCCCGGCGCGTACTCCCGCTGTACGCAGCCGTCCGCCAGCGCTTCCAGCACCGCGGTGTCGCCGAAGCCGCGCAGCGTCGGCAGCTCACCCAGCTCCGGCGGAATCACCCGCACCTCGGATCCGGTGCTGGTGAACTCGATCCGTCCGTCCCCGACCGTGTAGGTGAGCCGCCGGTTCACCCGGTACGTACCGGCCGACACCTGGACCCAGGGCAGCACGCGCAGCAGCCACCGGGAGGAGACGGCCTGCATCTGCGGCACGGACTTGGTCGTGGTCGCCAGGTTCCGGGCGGCGGCGGTACCCAGACTCAGCGGCTGCTCACCGGACTCCACGGAGGTGGTCATCTGTGTTCATCACCCATTTCGGTAGAGGGGGCGTTGCGGGAAGGTCATCCGGACGGCCGAGGGCGCGGCCACCCGGACCATCAGAGTCCGATTTCCACGTTCTCCAGGATTCCGAGCGCGTCCGGGACGAGGACGGCCGCGGAATAGTAGGCGCTGACGAGGTACGACATGACGGCCTGGTCGTTGATTCCCATGAAACGAACGGAAAGGCTCGGCTGGTATTCGTCCGGAATTCCGGTCCGGTGGAGGCCGATCACGCCCCGGTTCTCCTCGCCGGTGCGCAGCGCGAGGATCGAGCTGACGCCACTGCGGCTCACCGGAATCTTGTTGCACGGGAAGATGGGCACCCCGCGCCAGGCGGGCACCGCGTGCCCGTTCACCTCCGCGTGCTGCGGGACGATGCCCCGGCTGTTGAACTCCCGGCCGATCGCCGCGATGGCCCGCGGGTGGGCCAGGATCAGCCCCGGGTCCTTCCAGACGGTGGCCAGCAGCGCGTCGAGGTCGTCGGGGGTGGGCGGGCCGCTGCGGGTGTGGATGCGCTGGGAGAGGTCGGCGTTGTGCAGCAGGCCGATGTCCGGGTTGTTGACCAGCTCGTGTTCCTGGCGCTCGCGCAGTGCCTCGATGGTCAGCCGGAGCTGCTGCTCGACCTGGTTCATCGGCTCGTTGTAGAGGTCGGCGACGCGGGTGTGGACGCGCAGGATCGTCTGGGCGACGCTCAGCTCGTACTCACGCGGCTTCAGCTCGTACTCCGCGAACACCCCGGGCAGGACCGGCTCGCCCGTGTGCCCCGAGGCCAGGTCGATGGACGCCTCACCGTGCTCGTTCTGCGGGGCCACCGGCGCCGAGCGCACCGCCTCCACATGCGCCCGCAGCTCCCGGGACCGGTCCAGCTGCTCTTCGAAGTCCTGCCGGGAGAGGGTGAGCGCCGTGCAGGAGGTGACCGCCTTGGCCGTGATGCCCCAGGTGCCGGGCTCGGCGGCGGCCAGCTCCCGCTCGCCGAAGTGGTCACCGCCGGCGGCCGAGCCGACCACCGAGGGCTCGTCGAAGGCCCCCTCGGTCAGCTTGTCGACCTTGCCGTGGGCGAGCAGGACCAGCTCGTCCGCCGGGTGCCCGGCCTCCACCAGCAGCTCCCCGGGGGCGAACTCGCGCTGGGTGAAGCGGTCCGCCAGCGCTTCCAGCACCTCGGTGTCCTCGAAGGCGCGCAACAGCGGCAGCTCGCGCAGCTCGACGGGGATGACCCGCACCGTCGACCCGGTGGTGGTGAACTCCACCCGCCCGTCGCCGAGCGTGTGCGACGCCCGGCGGTTCACCCGGTACGAACCGCCCGGAACCTGCACCCACGGCAGCATGCGCAGCAGCCACCGCGAGGTGATGCCCTGCATCTGCGGCACGGACTTTGTCGTCGTCGCCAGATTCCGTGCCGCCTCCGTGCCCAGACTCGTGGGCGGCTGCGGATTGCCGATACCGGAACCTGACTCAACGGACGTCGTCATCGTGAATGCTCACCCATCCCTGTACGGCCTTGAAGAGATATTCCGCTCAAGCAACTGCCAAGCTATCAGCGGATTTTGGGCCGTGCATTCACTCAAAAGAGTGCCTCGCCAGGGGTTTGCGGAATTAGTGCCGGGTGAATACTCCGATCCCATTCGGGACCGGCCGCTCGGCGCCGCCCGAGGGGTGGTTGCGCACCGTCGTCCGTGCGCCGTCCGGCTCGCGCGCGACGAGCGTCGACGAGCCGCCGCCGTCCAGATCAACTGCGTCCTCGGCGCCGGTGTCGAGCATGAGGTCCGCGAGTTCACCGATGGTCAGTCCCTTGCGGTAGTCCGGGCCGCCGTCCAGGGCCAGCAGATAGAGCCGGTGCCCGCCGTCGGCGATGCCCGCCGAGGTGCGTACGGCCGCGTCGACCGTGTCCAGCCCGGCGAGCGGGCGGTCGTCCCGGACGATCGGAAAGCCGCCGACCGCGAAGGTGAACGGCGCCCGCTGCGCGCCCTCCAGCCGGTATCCGACGCGCACCGGGTCGCCGACCCGTAGCGCGCGCAGGTCCCGCGCGCCCACCTCGCGCCCCACCAGGACGACGGTGTCCGGTGCGATCGCGCCCTCGCCCGGGGCGGCCGCCACCCGGGTGACCACGCCCCGGCGCACCGTCACCTCGTAGGTGTCCTGTCCGCAGGGCGCCGCCCGGTCGGTGTCCGTCCCGCAGACGGCGCGGACGCGGGAGGCCGTCCCCCAGTCGGAGGTGTACGCGCCGACGCCGCCCTCCGCCACCGCGTACTGGTTGACCCCGCGCAGCGGCAGCGTGCCCTGCCGGGCCCCCACGGTGCCCCGCAGCGTCAGCCGGCCGAGCCGGGCCACATGGTCCGCGCCCAGGCCGACCACGTCCTCCGTGGTGGTGCCGGGCGGCAGCACCGGGCCGAAGCGCTGGCCGTTCGGCACCGCCGACTTGAGCGCCGCCCCGCCCGCCACCGCGGGGCCGACCGAGGCGCCCGTGGCCGGCACTCCGGGGTGCTGGGTCTCGGAGATGTTGAAGAAGTCGCCGTTCACGGCGGCGACCGCGCCGCGCTCGTCGGCCATGGCGGAGACCGGCTTTCGGGCGGCGACCGCGCCCGCGGTCAACAGATCGAGCGAGATGCCCGGTTCGCGCAGATCCACCGAGAGCAGATGGCCGTATGCCGTGCCGTGCGAGGCGGCGACGGTGAACGTCCGGTATTCGACGCCCGGCGCGATGACGGCGCTTGAGCCAAACCGCGGCGCGCGGGCGTCGGCGTGCGCCGGTGCCGCCCCGGCCGCGTCCGTGCCGACCAGCGCGGCCCAGGCCAGGACCACCGCCGCCACCCGCACCCGCGTTCCGTGTCCACGTCCCGTCATGGCTGTTTGCCGCCTTTCCGTCAGCCGATCCCGTCGTGACCGGACTTCGCCGCCCGGCGCCGGGGCCGCGGGAACGGCGTGGAAATGGCCGGGGACCACCTGCGGAACTCTTCGCACGCCCCTGCCCACGGGGACCGCGACCCCCCGATACTCACTGGCGACCGACGCGTACATCCGGCACCACGCCGGGACGAGAGCCGGGAGGCCCCCATGGTCCGCCGTACACGCCGCGCCTTTGTCGTCACCCTCGGAGCCGCACTCGCGGGCGGCACCGCCGCCCCGGCGTTCGCTGACTCAACCGGCCCCAGGCCCAAGCCGCCGCTGGCCAGAGCCCACGCGCACAACGACTACGAGCACCCGCGCCCGCTCATCGACGCGCTGTCCCACGGCTTCGGCAGCGTCGAGGCCGACATCTGGCTGGTGGGCGACCAGTTGCTGGTCGCCCACGACGCGACCGAGCTCGACCCCACCCGCACCCTGGAGTCCCTCTACCTCGATCCGCTGTTCCAGCGCGTCACGGCGAACCACGGCCGGGTCTACCGCGGCTACGACCTGTCGCTGCAACTGCTGATCGACATCAAGACCCCCGGTGAGGCCACCTACCTCGAACTCGCCAAGCGGCTGCGCCGCTACAGCCGGATGTTCAGCACCGCCTACGGCGGGGTCGGCGGCCAGGTGCGGCGCGGCGCGGTGACCGCCGTCATATCGGGCGACCGCGGAGCCCGGGCCCCCATGGAGGCCGAGAAGGTGCGCCACGCCTTCTACGACGGACGGCTGGAGGACATGGGCACCGGTGTGCCCGCCTCCTTCATCCCGCTCATCAGCGCCGACTGGACGAAGACCTTCACCTGGCAGGGCGTCGGCCCGATGCCGCAGGAGGAGCGGGAGAAGCTGTACCAGATCACCGTCGCCGCCCGCTCGGCCCGGCAGAAGGTGCGCTTCTGGGCCACGCCCGACCTCGCGGGCCCGGCGCGCGAGGCCGTGTGGCGCGAACTGCTGGCCGCGCGCGTCGGCTACCTCAACACCGATGACCTGGCGGGGCTGGAGGACTTCCTGCGCGGCACTCGCTGACGCGGCACGCTCGCTGAAGCGGCGTCTCACTGACGCCGCACGCTCGCCGACGCGGTACGGGGATTCCCGGCGGGCGGGCCCGGCGGACTCGCGGAAATCGGTTCGCGGGACGCCGGTCCGTTCCGCCATGCTGGCCGTCATGCTCATCAGGACCGCCACCCCCGAGGACTGGCCCGCGATCTGGCCCTTCCTGCACCGCATCGTCGCCGCGGGCGAGACGTACACCTACCCCCGCGACCTGGACGAGGGCCGGGCCCGTGACCTCTGGATGCTGAAGCCCCCGGGCCGGACCGTCGTCGCCACCGACGTCGACGGCACGGTGCTCGGTTCGGCCAAGATGAACCCGAATCAGATGGGGCCCGGCGCGCACGTCGCCGGTGCCAGCTTCATGGTGGCGCCCGGGAGCGGCGGGCGGGGCGTCGGCCGCGCGCTCGGCGAACACGTCTTGCAGTGGGCGCGCGCCGAGGGCTACCAGGCGATGCAGTTCAACGCCGTGGTGGAGGCCAACACCCGGGCGATCGCGCTGTGGCGCTCACTCGGCTTCGAGATCGTGGGCACCGTACCCAAGGCGTTCCACCATCCGGCGGAGGGCTACGTCGGGCTGCACATCATGCACCGCTTCCTGTGACCGCGGCCGTCTCCCTGAGCCCCGCCGGATCGTCGAGGACGGCCTGCACCACGGAGTGCGCCGCGCCGAGCAGCGGACCGTCGGAGCCCAGCCGGGAGACCGTCACCGTGCCCTGACCGGAGCGCGCCGGGTCCGCGACCCGCAGCGCCAGCTCCCGCTCCAGGGCGGGCAGCAGCCAGGGCGCCAGCGGAGTGAGCGCGCCCCCGAGCACCACCGTGCGCGGGTCGAGGAGGTTCACGGCACCGGCCAGCGCGATGCCGAGTGCCTCGCCCGCGCCGCCCAGCGCGTCCCGCACCCGGCGGTCGCCGTCCGCCGCCCGCTCGGCCAGCAGGGCGATCCGGCCGCCGGGCCCGGGGTACTGGGCGGCGGCCTGTTCGGGGGACAGCCCGCTCGCCCGCAGGACCGCCTCCTCGCCCGCGTACTGCTCCAGACAGCCGCGCCCGCCGCACGCACACGCGGGCCCCTCGGGCCGCACCGGTACATGGCCCAGCTCGCCCGCGAAGCCGTGGGTGCCGCGCAGCAGCCGCCCGTCGAGCACGACCGCGGCGCCGATGCCGATTTCGGCCGAGACATGGACGAAGTCGCGCGGCGCCGGGTCATGGCCGCCCCGCCACAGCTCGGCGAGCGCCCCGAGATTGGCCTCGTTGTCGACGGTCAGCGGCAGCCCGGGCAGCGCGCCACGCAGCGCGGGGCCGATGTCGGCGCCCTCCCAGCCGAGGTTGGGGGCGCGCACCACCAGTGACGACTCGCGCGCCACCAGGCCGGGCACCGCCACCGCGAGCCCGGCGGGCCGCAGCCCCTCGCGTACCGCCTCCGCCGCCACCTGCCGGACCAGCTCGGCGAGCCGGGCGAGCGCAGGGCCCACGGCGCGGTCCCGGTTGGCCGACGCCACCTCCGTACGGGCCCGCACCCGGCCGCCCAGGTCCACCGCGCAGACGGCCAGATGGTCCACGCCTATCTCCGCGCCGATCCCGGCCGGACCGCGCTCGTTGAGCTGGAGCGCGCTGCCGGGGCGGCCGACCGTGCCGGGCCGGGAGGGTCCCAGCTCGACCAGCAGCCCGTCCCGGATCAGCTCGTCCACCAGCGTGGAGACGGCGGCCCGGGTCAGCCCGACCCGGGCCGCGACGGACGCGCGGGAGAGTGGTCCGTGCGCGGCCACGGCGTGCAGCACGAGGGAGAGATTGCGGCGCCGCATCGCCTGCTGGGTGTTGGGCAGTGGCGCTGCCACCGTCGTGGTCTCCTCTCGTACGGTTGTCTCGTCCGTCGTGGGTCAGGCCCGGCGCAGCAGCCCGTCCGCGTCGGACAGCACCCGCGCGATGCGCTCTCGCGCCTCCTCGTCGCGCTCCACCGCCTCGTAGGACGGCCCCTCCGCCGTTGCCCAGCGGCGCGCCACCGCCGCCGGGTCCTCGCCCAGCGCCAGCCCCGCCGCCTGGGCGGCGGCGCCGAGGGCGACCAGCTCCTGCGCCCGCGGCACCTGGACGGGGCGGCCGCTCAGCCGCCGCACCGTCTCGCGCCAGGCCGTGCCCTTGGCGCCGCCGCCGATGAGCAGCAGCGGCGTGTCGGGTGCCGCGTCCGCGTCCAGCACCTGGTCGAGCGCGGTCAGCAGGGTGAAGACGGCGCCGTCGTACGCGGCCTGGAGGAGCCCGCCCGGCGTGGTGTCGTGGCGCAGCCCGTGCAGCAGCCCGGAGGCGTGGGGCAGGTTCGGGGTGCGCTCGCCGTCCAGGAACGGCAGCAGTACGGCCGAGCCGCCAGGCTCCACCGCCTCCCGGTCCCGGCCCAGCAGCGCGGCGACCTTGTCGACGGCGAGCGTGCAGTTGAGGGTGCAGGCCAGCGGAAGCCAGGCGTCACGGGTGTCGGCGAACCCGGCGACCACCCCCGTGGGGTCCGCGGGCCGGTGTTCCGAGACCGCGTACACGGTGCCGGAGGTGCCGAGGCTGAGCACGGGCTGGCCCGGGCGCAGCCCGAGCCCGAGGGCCGCGGCCATGTTGTCGCCGGTTCCGGTGGCCACCAGGGCGCCGGTCGGCAGCGGCAGGTCCGGCAGGTCCCGTACCGTCCCGGCCGCCTCGCCGTGCCGCAGCACGCGCGGCAGCAGGGCGGAGGAGAGCCCGATCCGGCCGAGGATCTCCTCGTCGTACGCCTCGGTGCCGGACGCCCACCAGCCGGTGCCCGAGGCGTCGCCGCGGTCGGTCGTGCCGTAGCCGGTGAGCCGTTCGGTGAGGTAGTCGTGGGGGAGCCGGACGGCCGCGGTGGCGCGGGCCGCCTCCGGCTCGTTCTCCATGAGCCAGGCCCATTTGGTGACGGTGAACGACGCCGCGGGCACGCTGCCGATCCGCTCCGCCCACGCCTTGGGCCCGCCCAGCTCCTCGACCAGCCGGTCGCGCTGCGGCGCCGAGCGCACGTCGTTCCACAGCAGCGCGGGGCGCACGGGACGGCCGGAGGAGCCCAGCGTCACCAGCCCGTGCTGCTGGCCGCCGATGGCGACCGCGGCCGCCTGCCGGGCGTGCGGACCGCACTGGCGCAGCGCCTCCGCCAGCGCCTCCCACCACTGCTCGGGATCGCTCTCCTTGCCCTCGCCGTCGGCGCCGCCGCCGACGGTGTGCGGGCCCTGGCCGCGTGCGACGACCCGGCCGGTCGCGGCGTCGACGACCAGCACCTTGGTCGACTGTGTGGAGCTGTCCACGCCGACGACGAGCGGTCCTTCCGGCACGGGCACGGCTGCTGCTGCCATCTCGCGCTCTCCCTTGCGTCCCTGTCCTTGTGTGCTGCGACGAGTCTTATCCGGCCTGAGCGGGGCTTCCCCGGAATGCTCGCGCATACTAATTTGTAAAGCGCCCTGACGAAATAGGCGAGAGAGGCGAGGGAGTCGCGATGAGCTACAGCCCCACCCCCGAGGACCGGTTCACCTTCGGCCTGTGGACGGTCGGCTGGCAGGGCCGGGACCCGTTCGGGGATGCCACCCGCCCGGCGCTCGACCCCGTCGAGTCCGTCACCCGGCTCGCCGAGCTCGGCGCGTACGGCGTCACCTTCCACGACGACGACCTGATCCCGTTCGGCGCCTCGGAGACCGAGCGCGAGTCGCACATCAAGCGCTTCCGGCAGGCCCTGGACGCCACCGGCATGACCGTGCCCATGGCCACCACCAACCTGTTCACCCATCCGGTCTTCAAGGACGGCGCCTTCACCGCCAACGACCGGGACGTCCGCCGCTACGCACTCCGCAAGACCCTGCGCAACATCGACCTCGCGGTCGAGCTGGGCGCGAAGACGTATGTGGCCTGGGGCGGCCGCGAGGGCGCGGAGTCCGGCGGCGCCAAGGACGTGCGGGCCGCCCTCGACCGGATGAAGGAGGCCTTCGACCTGCTCGGCGCGTACGTCACCGAGCAGGGCTACGACCTGCGCTTCGCGATCGAGCCCAAGCCCAACGAGCCGCGCGGCGACATCCTGCTGCCCACCGTCGGCCACGCCCTCGCGTTCATCGAGCGGCTGGAGCGGCCCGAGCTGTACGGGGTGAACCCCGAGGTCGGCCACGAGCAGATGGCCGGGCTGAACTTCCCGCACGGCATCGCCCAGGCGCTGTGGGCGGGCAAGCTCTTCCACATCGACCTCAACGGCCAGTCCGGCATCAAGTACGACCAGGACCTGCGCTTCGGGGCGGGCGATCTGCGGGCCGCCTTCTGGCTCGTCGACCTGCTGGAGACGGCCGGTTACGAGGGGCCGCGCCACTTCGACTTCAAGCCGCCGCGCACCGAGGACATCGCGGGCGTCTGGGCGTCGGCCGCCGGGTGCATGCGCAACTACCTCATCCTCAAGGAGCGGGCGGCCGCCTTCCGCGCCGACCCGGAGATCCAGGAGGCGCTGCGCGCCTCGCGCCTGGACGAACTGGCCCGGCCCACCCTGGACGAGGGCGAGACCCCGGCGGCGCTGCTCGCCGACCGCACCGCCTTCGAGGCGTTCGACGTCGAGGTCGCTGCCGAGCGCGGTATGGCCTTCGAGCGCCTGGACCAGCTCGCCATGGACCATCTGCTGGCCGCGCGCGGCTGACCGCGGCAGCGACCGCGACCGGCCGCCGGTCCCGCCCCCCGACGGGACCGGTGGCCGGAGTTCACCGGACCTGTCGAACCGGCCGGACCCGCCGGATCAGGACGGCTGCCAGCCGGCGAGCCAGTCCGCGATCTCGTAGTCGGCGGCCTGCGCGTCGGTCAGCTGCGGCCGGTCGCCGCTCGCCGCACCGGAACCGGCGCCCGTGTTCTTGTACTCCGCGAAGCGGTCGTCCTTCCAGGAGAAGCCGCTCATGTCCGTCCACGGCGTGGGTTTGACCGCTGCCGACAGGTTCGTATTGCGGACGACCGTCTGCGGATCGAGGCTCGCGTCCCCGCCCGCGTGCCAGGGGCGGCCGAGGTAGAACGACCGGTTGGTGACGTCACCGCTGATGGTGCTGCCGATGAACAGGAAGCCCTTCTTCCCGGCCGCGGTCGAGGGCGCCGCCACATAGCCGCCGGAGCTGCCGTCGTACCGCTTGACGAGCCGGATCGTCGACTTGTTGATGACGGCGGAGGCACGGCCGAAGACGAAGTCGACATTGCCCTGGATCACCGAGTTGTTGACGTACACCCGGCCGACCGTGGACTTGCTCGCGGAGTCGAGTAACAGGGTGTCCTGGTCGCCGACCGCACCGATGTTGTCCAGCACGATCTTGTCCGCCGCGGTGCGCAGCGCGACCGCCTGCTTGTCGGTGATGCTCGTGTTCGCCTCGTTGAAGTCGTTCACGAACTGGAGATGGCGCGCCTGGAAGTCGTCCGCCTCGACGGCGACGGTCGCGCTGCCGCTGGTGCCGTAGGTCCCGCCGCCCGGCTTGGGGGTGCCGGAGGCGTTGTTGTAGACGATCGTCACGTCACTCTTGTTGCCGGTGCTGCCCACCAGCCGGATGTGCGGCTTGTTGGAGGGGATCTTGACGGTTTCCCGGTACGTCCCGGGCTTGACGGAGATGGTGACCGCGGAGGAGTTGTTCGCCGGGACCGCGTTGACCGCCGCCTGGACGGTCGTGTACTGACCGCTGCCGTCCTTGGCGACGACGAGGGTCGCCGCGGCGGCGGAACCGGCCGCGTGGGCCCGGCCGCCGTCGCCGAGCCAGCCGGTGGCCGGAACGGCGATCAGCGTGGCGCCGGCGGCGAAGGCCAGGGGGCCGACGAGCGGACCGGGGCGGCGGCGCCGGGAGCGCGGACGCGATGGGGGCATGGGGATGTCTCCGTCTCGTGGAGGCGTGGGGGGTTCTGACGCCCTACGGTTGCCATGCCCCCGCGAAAGGTTGCCGCCCCTTCCGCAGCCCGGCGCCGCCGCCTGAACTCAGTCCGAGCCGAGCATCGCCAGGGCCGCCTCCGGATCCTGGGCCGGTGGACCGGCGGGCCACCAGCGGCCCCGGTCCTTGCGGTACGGCCACCAGCGCCCGTCGCGTCCGTAGCGCACCTGGGCGTCGGTGCCCATCGCCGTCCAGCGGTTGCCCGCCGCGCGCAGCCGGGGCGCCCGCTCGCCCTCCTCCCAGGCGGCGGCGAGCTGGGCGCGGGCCCGCGCCAGCGCCTCCGCGTCCGGAATCCACTCCTCCTCCAGCACGGTGAGCGCGGCGGCCCCGCCGTGCTCCCAGGCCCGTACGGCGCGGGCCAGATCCGTGCGGTCGCGGCCGCACCCCGCCGCGAGCCGGGCGGCGACCTCGGCCGCGGGACCGGCGGCGGTCAGCCGCACCGTGTCCTGCCACTCCGTCAGCACGGCCGGAACGGGGGACGCGGCATGCCCGGGAGCCAGCGCCTCGGCCAGCAGCCGCTGGGCGCGTATGGCGGCGTCGGCCGCGAGGAACTCCAGCGCGGCGACGTCCAGCCCGGGCGCCGGGTCCGTACCCCCGGCGAGCGCCGGGGGACGGCCGGGCGCGGCGACGGCCGGTGGGGGAGCGGGCAGCGCGGCCGGGCCGGGCGCGGCGAACGCCTCCCGGGCCCGTACGCCCTCCGTGGCCGCGTCGTCCCCCGCCGGTACGGCGTGTCGGGCGGCGTGCCCCACGCTGCGCACCTGAAGCTCGTCCAGCAGCTCCCGCTCCCCGCGCCCGCGCATGAGCAGCAGCAGATACGGGTCCTCGTCCAGCAGCCGGGCGACCTGGTAGCACAGCGCGGCGGTGTGCGGGCAGTGGTCCCACGCCTCGCACGCGCACTCCGGCTCCAGGTCGCCTATCCCCGGCAGCAGGTCGACGCCCACGGCGGCCGCGTCCTCGACGAGCTGTGGCGGCATGTCGCGGTCGAGCAGCGCGGCGATGTGCCCCGAGCGCTCCGCGACCACCTCCAGCAGCCGGTCCCACTCGGCGTCGTCCAGCTCCTGGAGCAGCACGTCGGAGCGGTACGGAGTGCGGTCCCGGCCCAGTACCACGGCGGTGATCCGCCCGGGCCGTACGCACACCGCGCCGACCGCGCCCTCGCGCGCGTGCTTGCGGCCGCGCTTCAGCTGCCCGTTGTCCAGCGCGGTGTCCTCCAGGGCCTTCAGCCACGCCTGGCCCCACCAGGTGCGGGCGAAGCCGCGGCCGTGGGCGGGCGGCAGGGCGGCGAGGGTGCGCTCGGGCCGCCCGTCGGGCGCGTACCCGCGCTCCTCGGCGTACCCGTGCTCGTCGGTGTTCCCGGTACGGCTCATCGCTCGGTCCCCCTCAGCTCCACCAGCTCCGCGAGTTCGGTGTCGGTCAGTTCGGTCAGCGCGGCCTCGCCGGAGCCCAGCACCGCGTCGGCCAGCTCCCGTTTGCGTTCCAGCATCGCGGCGATCCGATCCTCCACCGTGCCCTCGGTGATGAGGCGGTGGACCTGCACCGGCTGGGTCTGGCCGATGCGGTACGCACGATCGGTGGCCTGTGCCTCGACGGCCGGGTTCCACCACCGGTCGTAGTGCACGACATGGCCCGCGCGGGTGAGGTTCAGCCCGGTGCCCGCCGCCTTCAGCGACAGCAGGAACACCGGTGCCTCGCCGTCCTGGAAGCGCCGCACCATCTCCTCGCGGCGCGCCACCGGCGTACCGCCGTGGAGCAGCTGGACCGGTGCGCCACGCGCGCTCAGGTGGGCCTCGAGGATCCGGGCCATCTGCACGTACTGGGTGAAGACGAGGACGCTCGCGCCCTCGGCGAGGATGGTGTCCAGCAGCTCGTCGAGCAGCTCCAGCTTCCCGGACCGGCCGGGGACCACGGGCCGGTCCTCCTTCAGGTACTGCGCCGGATGGTTGCAGATCTGCTTCAGCCCGGTCAGCAGCTTGACGATGAGTCCGCGCCGCGCGAGCCCGTCGGCGCCCGCGATCTCCGCGAGGATCTCCCGCACCACCGCCTCGTACAGCCCGGCCTGCTCCTTGGTGAGCGCGACGGCCCGGTCCGTCTCGGTCTTGGGGGGAAGCTCGGGCGCGATGCCCGGGTCGGACTTGCGGCGCCGCAGCAGGAAGGGGCGGACCAGCTTCGACAGCCGCTCCGCGGCGGCCGGGTCGCTGCCGCTCTCCACCGCCTGGGCGTAGCGCCTGCGGAACGCGTCATGGGTGCCCAGCATCCCGGGCGTGGTCCAGTCGAGGATCGCCCACAGCTCGGAGAGGTTGTTCTCGATGGGGGTGCCGGAGAGCGCGACGCGCGCCTTGGCCCCGATGGTGCGCAAGCGCTTGGCGGTCGCCGAGAACGGGTTCTTGACGTGCTGCGCCTCGTCGGCGACGACCATGCCCCAGGGGCCCGCCTCGGCCAGCCGTTGGGCGTCGAGCCGCATCGTGCCGTACGTGGTCAGGACGAACTCCCCGTCCGCGAGGCCGTCCAGGCTGCGCGCCGTGCCGTGGTAGCGGCGCACCGGCGTGCCCGGCGCGAACCGCTCGATCTCGCGCCGCCAGTTGCCCATCAGCGAGGTGGGGCAGACCACCAGGGTGGGTCCGGCGGCCTCGGGCACGTCCTGCCGGTGCAGATGCAGCGCGATCAGGGTGATGGTCTTGCCGAGCCCCATGTCGTCGGCGAGACAGCCGCCGAGGCCGAGCGACGTCATCCGGACCAGCCAGTCCAGACCGCGCAGCTGGTAGTCGCGCAGGGTGGCGGCGAGGGCCGCGGGCTGGGCGACGGGCGGCCCGCCCCCGTCCTCCCCGGGCCGGGCGAGGCGGTCCCGCAGCGCGGCCAGCCAGCCGGTGGCCCGCACCTCCACCTCGGCGCCGTCGGCCTCCGCGCGGCCGGTGAGCACGGCGCCGAGCGCGTCGACGGGGGCGAGCTTGCGGTCCTGGCGGTCGCGGGCGCGCCGCGCCGCCTCGGGGTCCAGGACCACCCACTGGTCGCGCAGCCGCACCAGCGGGCGGCCCGCCTCGGCGAGCCGGTCCAGCTCCTCCCTGGTCAGCTCCTGGTCGCCGACGGCGAACCGCCAGCTGAAGCGGAGCAGCGCGTCGGCGGAGAGGAAGGAGGGCATCCCGGACCCCTGGTCGTTGCCGGGGCCGTCCTCCCCGTCCGGACCGACGACGGCGCGCGCGGTGAGCCCGCGCACGAGCTCCTTGGGCCAGTGCACCTTCACCCCGGCCGCGTCCAGCGCTCCGGTCGCCGGGCCCAGCAGCTCGGTGACCTCCTCGTCGGCGAGGTCGACCGCCCCGGGGACGGCGGCGGACAGCAGCGGGGTGAGCGGCGCCCAGGCGCGGGCCGCGCGCCGCAGCGTGAGCAGGGCGTCCATCCGGGCCCGGGGGCCGAGTGCCGCACCGGCGGGCGCGGTGCCCGCCCACACGTCGGCGGCGTCCGCGACGAGGGACGGGTCGGTGAGGCTGTGCAGTTGGAGGACGGCGCGGAAGCCGGGCCGGGTGCCGCCGGCGTGGAGCAGTTCGATACGGAGCGACAGCCGTACGCCCGCGTCGTGCCCGGCGGCGACGTCGGCCGCCCAGGCGCGCTGTTCGGGCAGCCGCCGCGGGGCGGTGGCGGCGAAGGCGGGGCCGCCCGCGGCCACGGACGCGGCGGGCGAGCGCGGCAAACCGTCCGCGACCGCGTCGAGGAAGGCGCGCAGGTGCCGTTCGGGGTCCGGCAGCAGCAGGGGGTCGGTGCCGGGCAGCACCACCGCGTGGGCGGCGGCGGGCATGGCGGCGGCCAGCTCCCGTACCCGCTCCAGGTCATCCCCGTCGAGCGGGCCGACGCGCCAGGCGTCGTGATCGGTGGCGGTGAGACCGGGCAGCAGGCGGCCACGGGCCGCGAGTTGCAGGGCGAGGACGGCGGCGGCACCCCAGAAGGCCGTCGCGGGATCGGCCCCTCCCCGGCCCGACGGCTCACCGCCCGACTGGGCGGCGGCCCGCGCCCGGGCCCGGGTGAGCACGGGCAGCGCCTCGGACAGGGGCAGCGTCAGCGCGCGTACGGTGCGGGTGCGGACACCGGAGTCGTCCGGGACGGCACCGGTCAGTTCCTCGGTGGAGCCGGACGGCCCGCCGGGCGGCGGGCCGTCCGGCCGCCAGAAGGCGACGCGCCCGGCGCGCGAGGGGTCGCCCGGCAGGAAGACGGCGGTGGAGCGGCAGAGTTCGGCGATCTCGGAGGGGGTGGTCGCGGAGGGTGGGGTCACAGCTCTGACGCATTCCTCAAATTTGACTACCGGAGTGGGCGGCCGAGGGTACAGGACGGCGGGCCGGATGTGGAACCGGCGGCCGCCGGTGTCCGTTGTGAGAGTGGATACGGCTATGGGCCGGGTTAAGGAGGCGGGTGCGATGTCCACGCGCGCGAAGGTCGCCGCCGGAGGTGTGGTGGCTGGGGTGATCCTGCTGTGGGTGCTGCCCTTCTGGGCCGCGCTGCTGGTGATGGTCGGCGTGCCGGTGGGCGCCTACCTGCTGCTGGACCCGTCGCAGCGGCGCAGGCTGCGCGGGGTTTCCCGCAAGCAGTTGGGGCGCTGACCCAGGCGCCCGGGCCTCGGTGAGGCATCGGGCCACCGGCCGGGTTCGGGAGCGGGGGCGGCGCGCGCCTGGGAGTGACCGCGCAATACCGATCGCGGATCGTCCCGGCTCCCCACCCCGGCCGGTCACGGACGCCCGGTGCCCGGTCGACGGGTGTGCGGAGGCGCGTCTACGGGGCGTGGGCAGGCGACGTCGTCCGGGGCCGTCCGCCGGGATGCCGTCGCGCCGACCCGCGCTCAGTGCGGTCGTACGGCCAGCTCGTCCAGCGCCGTCAGCAACCCCGGCAGCTCCGGACCGCGGCCGACCGGCAGCACCTCGCCCGGCTCCTCGTCCAGCAGCACGAACGCGATGTCATCGGTCCGCGCCACCATGCTCCACCCCGGCCCGTCCGCCCGCAGCGTCCGCGCGTCACCCGCGGCGAACGCGGACCGGATCCGGCCCAGCGGCGGCGGCGTGTCCAGGTAGCCGCGCGCCTCTTCCAGCACGCGCCGCACACCCCCGTGCGGCTTCTCGCCCGGGGATACGAACGTCACGTCGCTGTCGACCTGTTCGCGCCAGATCGCCCACTGGAGCGCGATCTCGTCCGCGCCGAGCCGCCGCTGCGCCGGACCCCACCGCGCGGAGTCCGGGGGTGCGAGCGGCTGCCGGGCCGCGCCACCGGGCCGGGTGTCGGGGGCGGGGTCGTGCGGCGCCGGTACGCCCGGGGCGGCCACCGCCACCGCGAGCGGCCAGCCGGGCAGGGAGGCGACCACGGTCCGGTCGTCGAGCGACAGCGCGTACTCCATGCCGCAGTCCCACGTCGCGATGGCGCACGCCACGAGCGATACGTCGTCGGTGACCACCGTCCAGCGGGCGCCCTTGCCGTCCTGCCCCAGCACCAGTCCGTAGCCCGGCTCGTACGGCTCCAGCCCGAGCGCGGCGCAGGCCTCGGGGTAGTCGTCGCCGAGCACGCTCGGGAACTGTGCGGGCGTCAGCAGCACGGCGGTCAGCACAAACAGGGCTTCCTCGCCCGACTCCTCCGTGGCGGACACGGCGGCCTCCTCTTGCTGTTCTTCGTCCGGCGCACCCTAACCAGCCGGTAGGCGCGGCGTCGAGACTCCGGACGCGGCCGTCGTCAGCTCTCGTCCCCGGCGCGCAGCGCGTCCAGGGTGCGCCGCAGCCAGGACAGTTCGGCCTGGCTGGTGGCGCGCGCGATGGTGAGGACGCCCCGTCGGAAGGGATCCTCCACCTCCTCCGCCCGCAGCGGCCGGTCGCCCTCGTAGAAGAAGCTGGAGGGGCGTCGCAGGAAGGCCAGGCGGCGTTCGAGTACGGCCGCCTGCCGCGCCGGGTCGTCCAGATGCCGCAGGAACGACAGCAGGGTGAACCAGCGATTCTCGTCCGTGATGTCGCCTTCGGCCGGATCCGCGAGACGGCGGCGCAGCTCGGCGCGCCCGTCGGCGGTCAGGGTCAGGACGTGCCGGGGTGCCGCCCCCGCGCCGGGCCGGGTCTCGCGGGCCAGCAACCCCGCCCTTTCCAGCCGCTTGATGGCCGGGTAGAGCGTGCTCTCGGCCACCGGTTTGACGTGCCCGGTCAGCGCGGTGATGCGCTTGCGCAGCTCGTAGCCGTGCAGCGGCGCGTCATGGAGGAAGCCGAGGATGGCGAGTTCGAGCATGCCCGCATTGTGACGCACTTCGCTGTACTTCGAAGGCGCAATACATCGTTATCGATGTATTGTCCGAGAGCACTCAGAAGCTTCAGAAGCATCGAGCGACGGGAGGGAAGGCCATGCACGAAGCCCCATTCGGCCCGGAGGGGGCCCGGATCCGCTGGACCGAGGCAGGTGGTGACGGTGAGGGCGGCGCGCCCCGGGTCTACGTTCACGGCCTCGGCGCGGTCTCGGCCGTCTACCACGCGCACATCGCCGCCGATCCGGCCCTCGCCGGGCGGCGTTCGCTCTTCGTCGACCTGCCCGGTCACGGCATCAGCGATCGCCCCGCCGACTTCGCGTACACCTTGGAGGACCATGCCGACGCGCTGGCGTCCGCCCTCGATGCGGCCGGTGCGCGGAGCGCCGAGATCGTCGGGCACAGCATGGGCGGGGCGGTCGCCATCGTGCTCGCGGTACGCCGCCCCGACCTGGTCTCCCGGCTGGTGCTCACCGAGGCCAACCTCGATCCCGCACCGCCGCGCACCGCGGGCAGCAGTGGGATCAGCGCGTATACGGAGGACGCGTTCGTGAACGGCGGTGGCTTCGCGGAAACCCTCGAGCGGGTGGGGCCGGTGTGGCGGGCCACGATGCGGCTCGCGGACCCGAGGGCCCTGCACCGCAGCGCATGCGGGCTGGTGCGCGGTACGGAGCCGACCATGCGCCGGATGCTGATCGGGCTGGACATCCCGCGCACCTACCTCGTCGGCGGGCACGGCGATGCCCTCACCGGGCGCGATGAACTGGTGGCCGCGGGAGTGGTGGTGACGACCGTTCCCGACTCGGGGCACAACATGATGTTCGACGACCCGTCGGCGTTCGCTGCGGCGATCGCGACGAACGCGGCGCCGGGCGATCGGCGCGGCTCCGCCGACCGTCAGCCCTGACGGACCGCGAGGGCCAGGAAGCGGGTGTCCTCGTCCGTGTATGCGTCGAGCCGCCAGCCGCAACGGGCCAGCAGCGGCCGCAGGTTGGGTTCGGCCCGCAGATCATCGGGGGTGAGCGCGCGGCCGTGGCGAGCGGCGAGGGCGGCGCGTCCCACCGGGTGGAACAGTGCGAACGACCCGCCGGGGCGCACCACCCGGGCCAGCTCGCACAGCCCGGCCCGGGGATCGGTGAGATGCGAGATCAGCCCGGCGGCGAAGACCGCGTCGAGACAGCCGTCGCGCAGCGGCAGCCGGGCGACATCGGCGAGGGCGAGCGCCCCGTCCCGGTCCCGACCGGCTTGTCGGGCCGCCGCCAGCATGGCGGGCGTGAGGTCGAAGCCCAGCACGGTCCCGCGGGGACCGACCGCGGCGCGCAGCGCGGGCACGGCGCGGGCCGTGCCACAGCCCGCGTCGAGCACCGCGTCCCCGGGGCGCAGGCCCAGATCGGCGACGGCGGCGGCGTAGGCCGGGCCGTCGTCAGGGAAGCGGCTGTCCCAGTCGGCCGCCCGGGGCGTGAAGAAGTCCCTCACGTCGGCCGCGCTGTCCCGGTGGCTTCCCTGGGCGCGGTCCTGGGGCATGCGGGGCTCCTTCGTCCGGGGAACGATTCCGTCCTGAGAACAGGTTCGGGCATCGAGCGGTCATTCGAGAATCTGACTCTGTCAAATTCCAACAGGTTCGTAATGCGCCCCTCAATGCGCCCCCTTGCGGGCTAGCGTCGCTGGCCCATGGGGGGACCCCGAGCGCGTCGCCCGCTCGCGGCGCGTGCCGACCGAGGGAGACCGTCATGCTCAAGCGCCGCGCAACCGCCGCCCGCTCGTCCGCCGGTCTCGATCGGAGCCTGCTCGACCCGGGCCTGCTCGACCAGGTCCTGGACGACGGAATGGCCCGTGCCGGGGGTGTCCGCCATGCCGTACTGCTCTCGCAGGACGGGACCGTTCTGGTGGCGTCCCGCGGGCTCTCCCGCCGGGACGCGGAACACCTGGCCGAGATCGCCTCCGGGTTCCACGGCCTGGCCAGGAGCACGGGGCGCCGCCGTGCGCGCCCCGCCCAGGCGCGCCGGACGATGATCGAGCTGGAGAGCGGCACCCTCTTCGTCGCGGCGGCGGGCGCCGGAACCTGCCTGGTCGTGCTGAGCGCCGCGGGCACCGACCAGGCTGTCGCCGCCGCCGAGACGGCCCGGCTCGTGGAGCGGGTCGGCGAGCAGCTGCGCCGCGCCCGCGGATGACCTCGGAATGCGAGAATCCGTTCGCCGCTTCGGCCGTTCCTCCCCGGGTACCCGGGGCACCTCGACTGCCGACGACCACGCGAAAGGACACGGCGATGCGAGCGGTGACCTGGCAGGGCAGACGCGATGTGCGCGTGGAGACGGTGCCCGACCCCATCCTCAAGGAACCGACGGACGCGATCGTACGGATCACCACCACCGGACTGTGCGGGTCCGATCTCCATCTGTACGAGGTGCTCACGCCCTTCATGACCCCCGGCGACATCATCGGCCACGAGCCGATGGGGATCGTCGAGGAGACCGGTCCGGAGGCGACCGGTCTCCGGCCAGGCGACCGGGTGGTCGTCCCGTTCCAGATCGCCTGCGGGGCCTGCTGGATGTGCGGCTCCGGCCTGCCGACCCAGTGCGAGACCACGCAGGTGATCGAGTACGGGATGGGGGCGGAGATCTTCGGCTACAGCAAGCTGTACGGCGCGGTGCCGGGCGGCCAGGCGGAGTATCTGAGGGTGCCGCAGGCCCATTACGGTCCCATCAAGGTGCCCGAGGGGCCGCCGGACGACCGCTTCGTCTATCTCTCCGATGTCCTGCCCACGGCCTGGCAGGCGGTCGAATACGCGGCCATCCCGCGGGACGGCACGGTGTGCGTGCTGGGTCTCGGCCCCATCGGCGCCATGGCCTGCCGGGTCGCCAGGCATCGGGGAGCCGGGCGGGTGATCGGTGTGGACCTGGTGCCCGAGCGGTTGCGGCGGTCCCATGCCGACGGCGTCGAGACGTTCGACCTGAACGACTTCGACGGCCAGGACGACTTGGTCGGCGCCGTGCTCTCGGCGGGCCGGGGCCGTGGCCCGGACTCGGTCATCGACGCGGTGGGTACGGAGGCCCACGGCAGCCCGCTCGGCCGGACCGCACAGCGGGCCGCCGGGATCCTGCCGCGGGACTGGGGCGCGAAGCTCACGGCCAGGGCCGGTGTCGACCGGCTGGCGGCACTCCGGCTGGCCATCGCGCTGGTGCGGCGCGGTGGCACGGTCTCTCTGAGCGGTATCTACGGCGGCATGACCGACCCGCTGCCGCTGATGACCATGTTCGACAAGCAGATCCAGCTGCGGATGGGGCAGGCGAACGTGCGCCGCTGGGCCGACGACATCCTGCCGCTGCTGACGGACGAGGATCCGCTGGGTGTCGACGGCTTCGCCACCCACCGCCTGCCGCTGTCGGAGGCATCCCGTGCCTACGAGATGTTCCAGCAGAAGCAGGACGGTGCGATAAAGGTCGTGATGCGACCGTGAACGATTGATTTCGGCCGAATTACTTCACCGTTCGACTAGTCGGCGATATCGGCGAGGCCGATGACCTTCTCGATGCGGACCCGTACGAGTAGCTCGCCAGGAACACCGTTGCGGGCCCCGAACTGTTCGGCGAGGTCATCGCCCACATAGCGGGCGGCAATTCGGGTGGCCCACTCCCGTACTTCCCCCAGCTCATCGCTGAGTTCGGCCCGGCCCTGCACCGTGACGAAGGAGAACGGGGGCCGGTCGTCGTCCACGCAGAGGCTGACCCGGGGATCCCGGGCCAGGTTGCGCCCCTTGACCGTGTCCTGCCCGGTGTTGAAGACCAGGTCGTCCCCGTCGAGCAGGAACCAGATGGGCGCGAGATGCGGGCTTCCGTCGGCCCGTACGGTCGCCAGTTTGCCGGTGCGGGTGCCCTCGGAGAGGAACTTCTGCCACTGATCCCTCGACATTTTCTGTGCCATGCCCCCATCTTGCGTCAATGAGCGCAGAACGGCCGGAGGGACAGGCAGGGCGGTTGCCCAGACGGCGGCGGTGAGAAAGGCTGGCACGCAGCTGAAGGGGAATCGGGGAGGAACGCCAATGGCACTCAGCAAGGGGCTCGACTGGTTACTGGACGACCTGACCAACCGGATCGCGCAGGTGCGGCATGTGCTGGTGCTGTCGAACGACGGCCTGGTGACGGGGGCGAGCGCGACGCTGGAACGTCAGGACGCCGAGCACCTGGCGGCGGTCGCGTCCGGGCTGCACAGCCTCGCCAAGGGGTCCGGCAACCACTTCCGGACGGGCCGGGTGCGGCAGACCATGGTCGAGTTCGAGGAGGGGGTCCTCTTCGTGATGGCGGCGGGTGACGGCAGCTGTCTCTGCGTCCTCAGCGGCCCGGACGCCGATGTCGGGCAGGTCGCCTACGAGATGACGCTGCTGGTGAACAGGGTGGGGGAGCACCTGGGAGTCGAGGCCCGGCAGGAGAGCGGCGCCCCGAGCTGACGGCCGGGGGCCGGGACCGGGAGCGGGGGAGAGCCGGGGACCTCGGGAGGTTATCCACAGGCGGTTTTCCACAGGCCTGACGGACCGTCGTGCCGCGACGCTATCGTCGTCACTGTCAGTGATTGATGGATCGCGGGGGAGGCTTCGTCATGGCAGTGGTACGCGTGGAGCAGCAGGCTCGGGAGACGGGGGAGGCGGGGGAGACACGGCAGGCGCGGGAGGCGCCGGAGCGCCGCAAGCCATCGGCCCCCGCCGGGCCGGGGCAGCCGACGGGCGTCGCGTTCCGCACCGCGGCCCGGATGCTGGGCCTCATGCAGCGCGAGTTCGAGCTGGCCGAGCAGCTGGGAGAGGTGCGCACCATCACCACCCCCGCGGGGCGGCGGGTGGCGCGGGAGGAGCTGGCGCGGCTGACCGGCGCCGAGGGATTCCCGGAGGCGCTGCGCGCCCGGCTGCGGGTGGTCGGCACGGCGGAGGGGGCCCAGCTGCTCGGGATCACCCCGGGCAGGCTCACCCGCCTGGCGCGCGGCGGCTTCTTCGCCCCGGCCCGGTTCTATGTCAACCGGTACCGGCGCGTGGTGTGGCTCTATCTGGCGACCGATCTGGAGGAGTTCGCCGCCCGGGAGCCGGATCTGCTGACCGGCCGTACGCCACCGGGGCTGAGCGCTTCGCTGGCCGCCGGGGAGGACGCGCGGGCCGAGGGCTGGCGGGCGCGGCGGATCGACCAGATGCTCTCCCGGACCCGGGACCCCTGGGCGCGCGCCGGGGTGCTGGCCGCGGTGCTGGGCCCCGATGAGCTGGCGGCCGCCGTCGGCGATCCGCACGACCGGGCTCATGTGCGGGAGCTTCGCCCCGCGCTCGTCCCGGTGCGGCCCGTCGCGGCCGCGGCGCGCAAGGTGATCGACCAGGTGCAGACGGCGGAGGGTCCCCAGGAGGTCCTGCGGTATCGCGTCGCGCTCGCCGACGCCGTGCGGGAGGCGCGCCGGGTCCGCCCCGCACCGCGGCCGGACGCCGCGGTGGCACCGCTTCCCACCTGCCGCACCCGGCCCCCGGGTCGGTCCGCGGGTCGCCCGCGCGGCCTGTGGCGCAGGCTGGTGGGCAAGCGCTGAACCACAGTGGGGCGCGCCGCGCCGGGGCTGAGGCTCAGCCGCTCTCCGTGGGCTTCGGCGCCGGAGCCAGTGGGCGGAACAGGCCCTCCTGCACCACGGACACCAGGAGGCGGCCGGCGCGGTCGTAGATCCGGCCGCGCGCCAGGCCCCGGCCGCCGGTCGCCACGGGCGACTCCTGGTCGTAGAGGAACCACTCATCGGTACGGAAGGGCCGGTGGAACCACATGGCGTGGTCCAGCGAGGCCATGTCGAATCCCCGCGGGCCCCACAGCGGCTCGACGGGCACCCGCACCGCGTCCAGCAGCATCATGTCGCTCGCGTATGTGAGCGCGCAGGTGTGGACGAGCGGGTCGTCCCCGAGCGGTCCGACCGCGCGCATCCACACCGCGCTGCGCGGTTCCGCCTCCCTCAGCTCCTCATCGGTCCAGCGCAGCCGCTCGACGTACCGGATGTCGAAAGGCTGGCGGCGCTCCATCCGCGCGAGCGACTCGGGGAGCGCCCCCAAGTGCTCGCGGATCTCGTCGGAGAGCTTCGGAAGGCTCTCCGGCTCAGGCACCTCGGGCATCGGCAGCTGCTGTTCGATGCCCGGCTCCGGACGGTGAAAGGAGGCCGTCAAATTGAAGATCGTCCGACCCTGCTGGACCGCGACGACCCGGCGGGTGGTGAAGGAGCGCCCGTCCCGGACCCGCTCCACCTGGTACACGATGGGTACGCCCGGCCGCCCCGGGCGCAGGAAGTACGCGTGCAGCGAGTGCACCGGGCGGTCCCCGTCGGTGGTGCGCCCGGCGGCCACCAGCGCCTGCCCCGCCACCTGCCCGCCGAACACCCGCTGGAGCGACTCATCGGGGCTGAGCCCACGGAAGATGTCCACCTCGATCCGTTCCAGGTCGAGCAGATCGACCAGACGTTCGGCGGGATTGGTCATCGGAGGTGCTCCTTCGCTGAGGGGGTTCGGGGGCCGGGCGGCGGCCGGGAGGCTACAGCTGGCCCACGTCGGTGACGCGGACCACGGCCCGGCCCTCCTCGTCCGATGCGGCCAGGTCGACCTCGGCCGAGATGCCCCAGTCGTGGTCGCCGTTCGGGTCGTCGAAGGTCTGCCGCACCCGCCACAGCCCGTGCTCGGGCTGCTCCTCGATCTGGAGCAGCTTCGGACCGCGGGCCTGCGGGCCGGTGCCCAGCTCGTCGTACTCCTCCCAGTACGCGTCCAGCGCGTCTCCCCAGGCGTCCTCGTCCCAGCCGGACTCGGCGTCCATCTCGCCCAGCTCCGCCGCCTTGTCGAGTGCGGCCAGCTCGACCCGGCGGAACATCGCGTTGCGCACCAGTACCCGGAAGGCGCGGGCGTTCGCGGTGACCGGCCGCACCTGGTCGGCACGCTCCTGCGCCTCCTCCGCGGACTCCTCCTCCGGATTGGCGAGCTGTTCCCACTCGTCCAGGAGGCTGGAGTCGACCTGCCGCACCATCTCGCCGAGCCAGGCGATGATGTCCTCGAAGTCGTCCGACTTCAGGTCGTCCGGCACGGTGTGGTCCAGCGCCTTGTAGGCGCTGGCCAGGTAGCGCAGCACGATGCCCTCGGTCCGCGCCAGGTCGTAGAGCGCGGTGAACTCGGTGAAGGTCATGGCCCGCTCGTACATGTCGCGGATCACCGACTTCGGCGACAGCGGGTGGTCGCCGACCCAGGGGTGGCTCTTGCGGTAGAGCCCGTAGGCGTGGAAGAGCAGCTCCTCCAGCGGCTTGGGGTAGGTGACGTCCTGGAGCCGCTCCATGCGCTCCTCGTACTCGACCCCGTCCGCCTTCATCGCGGCGACCGCCTCGCCGCGCGCCTTGTTCTGCTGGGCCGCCAGGATCTGCCGCGGGTCGTCCAGCGTCGATTCCACCACCGACACCATGTCCAGGGCGTAGGACGGCGATTCGGGGTCCAGCAGCTCGAAGGCGGCGAGCGCGAAGGTGGACAGCGGCTGGTTGAGCGCGAAGTCCTGCTGGAGGTCCACCGTCAGCCGGATGTGCCGCCCCTCCGCGTCGGGAGCCTCCAACTGCTCGACGATCCCGCCGTCCAGCAGCGAGCGGTAGATCGCGATCGCCCGGCGGATGTGCCGCAGCTGGTTCTTGCGCGGCTCGTGGTTGTCCTCGAGGAGGAGGCGCATCGCGCGGAACGCGTTGCCGGGGCGGGCGATGACCGACAGCAGCATCGTGTGGGTGACCCGGAACCGGGAGGTGAGCGGCTCGGGGTCGGAGGCGATGAGCTTTTCGAAGGTGTTCTGGCCCCAGTTGACGAAGCCCTCCGGGGCCTTCTTGCGGACCACCTTGCGGCGCTTCTTGGGGTCGTCCCCCGCCTTCGCGAGCGCCTTCTCGTTCTCGACGACGTGCTCGGGGGCCTGCGCCACCACGAACCCGGCGGTGTCGAACCCGGCGCGCCCGGCCCGGCCCGCGATCTGGTGGAACTCCCGCGCCCGCAGCGTCCGCACCCGCTGGCCGTCGTACTTCGTCAGCGCGGTGAACAGGACGGTCCGGATCGGTACGTTGACGCCCACCCCGAGCGTGTCCGTACCGCAGATGACCTTCAGCAGCCCGGCCTGGGCCAGCTTCTCCACCAGCCGCCGGTACTTCGGCAGCATCCCCGCGTGATGCACCCCGATACCGTGTCGGACATAACGGGACAGGTTCCGGCCGAACTTGGTGGTGAAGCGGAAATTGCCGATCAGAGAGGCGATCTCGTCCTTCTCCGCCCGTGTGCACATGTTGATGCTCATCAACGCCTGTGCCCGTTCGACCGCCGCGGCCTGGGTGAAGTGCACGATGTAGACGGGCGCTTGCCGGGTCTCCAGCAGCTCGGTGAGCGTCTCGGTGAGCGGCGTCGTGCGGTATTCGTAGCTCAGCGGCACCGGCCGGGTCGCCGACCGCACCACCGCGGTGGACCGCCCGGTGCGCCGGTTCAGGTCCTCCTCGAACCGCGTCACATCGCCGAGCGTCGCCGACATCAGGATGAACTGCGCCTGCGGCAGCTCCAGCAGCGGGATCTGCCATGCCCAGCCCCGGTCGGGCTCCGCATAGAAGTGGAACTCGTCCATCACCACCTGGCCGATGTCGGCGTCCTTGCCGTCCCGCAGGGCGATGGACGCCAGCACCTCGGCCGTACAGCAGATGACGGGCGCGTCCGCGTTGACCGACGCGTCCCCGGTGAGCATACCGACGTTCTCGGTGCCGAAGAGCTTGCACAACTCGAAGAACTTCTCCGAGACCAGGGCCTTGATCGGCGCGGTGTAGAAGGTGACCTCGTCCCGGGCCAGCGCGGCGAAGTGGGCGCCCGCTGCCACCAGGCTCTTTCCCGATCCGGTGGGCGTCGACAGAATGACGTTCGCACCGGACACCACTTCGATCAGCGCTTCCTCCTGGGCGGGATAGAGCGAGATGCCCCGCTCCTCGACCCAGGTCGAGAACCTCTCGAAGAGAGTGTCGGGGTCGGCTTCGCTCGGCAGCTGATCGATAAGAGTCACGCACCTATACTGCCTGGTTTCCCCGGCAGGGCGGGAACCGGCTGTGCGGACGAAGATCGTCCGTGGCTAGGGTGTGGTGAGCCGATGCAACCAACTCCCGCACCGAAGCGGGCAAGAACAGGGGCGGGGTACGACCATGATGGGACCGGCGCATTCGCTGTCCGGAGCGGCAGCCTGGCTGGGAGTGGGCGCGGCGGCCGCCGCGGCCGGCCACGAGATGCCCTGGCCGGTACTCGTCGTCGGCGCGCTGATCTGCGCCGGAGCGGCGCTCGCCCCGGACCTCGACCACAAGGCGGCGACGATCTCCCGCGCCTTCGGGCCGATCTCCCGGGTGCTGTGCGAAGTGATCGACAAGCTGTCGTACGCGGTCTACAAGTCGACCAGGAAACCGGGCGACCCCCGTCGCTCGGGTGGCCACCGCACCCTGACCCACACCTGGGTCTGGGCCGTCCTCATCGGCGCCGGATCCTCGGCACTCGCCCTGGTCGGCGGCCGCTGGGCGGTGCTCGGCATCCTCTTCGTCCACATGGTGCTCGCCGTCGAGGGTCTGCTGTGGCGGGCGGCGCGGGTCTCCAGCGACGTCCTGGTGTGGCTGCTCGGCGCCACCAGCGCCTGGATACTCGCCGGCATCCTGAACAAGCCGGGCAACGGCGCGGACTGGCTGTTCACCGCGCCGGGCCAGGAATACCTCTGGCTGGGGCTGCCGATCATCCTCGGCGCCCTCGTCCACGACATCGGGGACGCGCTCACCGTCTCCGGCTGCCCGATCCTGTGGCCCATACCGATCGGCCGCAAGCGCTGGTACCCGATCGGCCCGCCGGAGGCCATGCGCTTCCGGGCGGGCAGCTGGGTCGAGCTGAAGGTGCTGATGCCCGTCTTCATGGTGCTCGGCGGAATCGGCGGGCTGAGTGCCCTCGGCTTCATCTGAGCCACCGCTCCACGGCGGTCCCGGTCCGGATGATGCCGGTACCGGGACCGCCGTGGCGCAGGCGCCCCGGGGTGTCACTGGTGCCAGGAGCGCCACAGCGCCGCGTAGGCGCCGTCGGCCGCCACCAGCTCGTCGTGGCTGCCCAGCTCGCTGATCCGGCCCGCCTCGACCACGGCGATCACATCCGCGTCATGAGCGGTGTGCAGCCGGTGCGCGATGGCGACCACGGTCCGGCCGTTCAGCACCTGGGCCAGCGACCGTTCCAGGTGGCGGGCCGCCCGCGGGTCCAGCAGCGAGGTGGCCTCGTCCAGCACCAGGGTGTGCGGATCGGCGAGCACCAGCCGGGCCAGCGCGATCTGCTGCGCCTGCGCCGGGGTCAGCGCCAGTCCGCCCGAACCGACCTCCGTGTCCAGGCCCTCCTTCAGCGCCCGCGCCCAGCCGTCCGCGTCCACCGCGGCGAGCGCGGCCCACAGCTCGGCATCCTGCGCGGAGGTCCGGGCCAGCAGCAGATTGTCGCGCAGCGAGCCCACGAACACATGGTGCTCCTGGTTGACCAGGGCGACATGGGTGCGCACCTGCTCGGCGGGCATCCGCGCCAGCTCCGCGTCGCCCAGGGTCACCCGGCCGGTCCGCGGACCGTAGATCCCGGCCAGCAGGCGGCCCAGCGTGGACTTGCCCGCGCCGGACGGGCCCACCAGCGCCAGCCGCGTCCCCGGCGGCACCGTCATGGACACCTCGTGCAGCACATCGCTGCCCTCCCGGTAGCCGAACCGCACCTCGTCCGCCCGCACCTCACGGCCGACGGGCGCCACTCCGGCATCGGCCGGGCCCGGCTCGATCTCCCGCACCCCCACCAGCCGGGCCAGCGACACCTGCGCGACCTGGAGCTCGTCGTACCAGCGCAGGATCAGCCCGATCGGCTCGACCAGCATCTGCGACAGCAGCGCCCCCGTCGTCAGCTCGCCGACCGACATCCAGCCCTGCATCACACAGACGCCGCCGATCATCAGCACCGAGCCGGTGATCAGCGTGTAGCTCACGTTGATCACGGGGAAGAGCACCGAGCGCAGCCAGAGCGTGTATCGCTCCCACGCGGTCCACTGCTTGATCCGCAGCTCGGACTGGGTGATCCGCCGGTCGCCGAGCCGGTGGGCCTCGATGGTCCGGCCGGCGTCCACGCTCTCGGTCAGGGACGCGGACACCGCCGCGTACCCGGCCGCTTCCGAGCGATAGGCGCTGGGCGCCCGCTTGAAGTACCAGCGGCAGCCGATCACCAGCACCGGGAGCGCCACCAGCACCGCGAGACCCAGCGGCGGGGCCGTCACGGTCAGCGCGCCCAGCAGCAGGCCCGTCCAGACCACGCCGATGGAGAGCTGCGGCACCGCCTCGCGCATCGCGTTCGCCAGCCGGTCGATGTCGGTGGTGATCCGGGACAGCAGATCACCGGTCCCGGCCCGCTCCAGCACGCCCGGCGGCAGCCCCACCGACCGTACGAGGAAGTCCTCGCGCAGATCGGCCAGCATCTGTTCGCCCAGCACCGCACCGCGCAGCCGCACCATCCGCACGAACACGGTCTGCACCACGAGCGCCACCGCGAACAGCGCGACCGTGCGCTCGATATGGAGGTCGTCCTGGCCCTGTGACAGGTCCTCGACCACTCCGCCCAGCAGGTGAGGGCCGACCATCGAGGCGAGCACGGCGGTGGCGTTCACCGCCATCAGCACGCTGAAGGCCTTCCGGTGCCGCCGCAGCAGCTCGCGCACATAGTCCCGCACGGTGGCGGCCGTGCCGACCGGCAGTGTCGTCGCCGACTCCGGTGCGGCCGGGTCGTAGACGGGTGGCGCCACGCCGATCATGCCGACTCCTCGATCTGTTCCTCGATGCGTTCCAGGTCCGTGAGCCCGCCGCGGTCGTCGTCCCGCTCCCCGCCGCTGTCCGGCTCCCGGGTGACCACCGCGCGATACGCGGGATCGGTGCCCAGCAGCTCGCGGTGGCTTCCCACCCCCGCCGCCACGCCGTCGTGCACGAACACCACCCGGTCGGCCTGGTCCAGCAGCAGTGGACTGGAGGTGAACACGACCGTGGTCCGGTCCGTCCGGAGCCGCTTCAGCCCCTCCCCGATGCGTGCCTCGGTGTGCGAGTCCACGGCCGACGTCGGTTCGTCCAGCACCAGCACCTCCGGGTCGGTCACCAGCGAGCGGGCCAGCGCGAGCCGCTGCCGCTGGCCGCCCGACAGGGAGCGGCCGCGTTCGGTGATGCGGGCGCCCATCGGGTCGCCGTCGCCCGAGTCGGCCACCGAGGCCTGCCCCAGCGCCTCCAGCACATCGCCGCACTGCGCCGCGTCCAGCGCCTCCTTCGGCGGCACCGCGCCCGACCGCGGCACATCCAGCAGCTCGGTGAGCGTGCCCGACAGCAGCACCGGGTCCTTGTCCTGGACGAGCACCGCGGCGCGCGCGGTGGCCAGCGGCACCTCGTCCAGCGCGACCCCGCCCAGCAGCGCCGAGGGCGCCCCGCCGCCGTCCCCGGAGTCCGCGTCGTCCTCGGCGGGGTGACCACCGAGCCGGTCCGCCATCCGCCCCGCCGCGTCGGGATCGCCGCACACCACGGCGGTCAGCTGTCCGCTCGGTGCCAGCATCCCGGTGGCCGGGTCGTACAGATCACCGGTCGGCGGCTTCGTGTCGATCCCGGCGTCCAGACTGATGCCGGAGCCCGACCCGGCCGCCCGCACGTCCTCGATCGCGGCCGAGGGGCGCCGCAGCGCCAGCACCCGGGCCGCGCGCCGCGCCGAGGGCCGGGAGAAGGAGTAGGCCATCGCGATCTCCTCGAAGTGGCGCAGAGGAAACAGCAGAAACGTCACCGCGCTGTACACGGTGACCAGCTCGCCCACCGCGATCCGCCCGCTCCCGGCCAGCACCGCCCCGTACCAGACGACCGCGATCAGCAGCATCCCCGGCAGCACGACCTGCACCGCCGCGATCAGCGACCACATGCGCGCGCTGCGCACCGCCGCGGTCCGCACCTCCTGGGAGGCCCGCCGGTAGCGGCTCAGGAACAGGTCCTCGCCGCCGATACCGCGCAGCACGCGCAGCCCGGCCACGGTGTCCGACGCCAGCTCGGTCGCCCGGCCCGCCTTCTCCCGCTGCTCATCGGCCCGCCGAGCCGCTCGCGGCAGCAGGGGCAGCACCGCCAGCGCCAGCGCGGGTACGCCGAGCGCCACCACCGCGCCGAGCGCGGGCTGGTAGATCACCAGCGCCACGCACAGCCCGACGATCGTGATCGCGGCCGCGGTGAAGCGGGACAGCGCCTCCACGAACCAGCCGATCTTCTCGACGTCGCCCGTGGACACGGCGACGACCTCGCCCGCCGCCACCCGCCGGGTCAGCGCCGAACCCAGCTCGACCGTCTTACGGGCCAGCAGCTGCTGCACCCGGGCAGCCGCCGTGATCCAGTTGGTGACCGCCGCCCGGTGCAGCATGGCGTCGCCGAGCGCGATGAGCACGGTGAGTCCCACCATGAGCGCCCCGGCCAGGGCGAGCCGCGCACCGGAGCGGTCGACGACCGCCTGTACGCCGATGCCGATCGCGAGGGGGAAGCACACCAGGGCACCCATGTGCAGCAGCCCCCACAGGGCGGCCTTGATCTGGCCGCCCAGCTGGTTCCGGCCCAGCCAGACGAGGAATCGGGTACCTGACCGTACGTCGGGTAGACCGGGGTCGGAGTACGGAAGATCGCGAATGCGCATGACGTTCCTGGGTGAGTGGCGGCGGCCGCGAAGGCAAAGAGACGTGAAAGGTTGGCTCTTCACGGGTGCGAATTTCAACTGGTTTTCCCGCAGTGGGACGGAACGCGCCAATCCCGTGCGCGCCGGGCCCGCGCCGGAGTGGGACGATGGGGCACATGCGAATTTCCGGGACGATGTCCATGCGTACGGCGGTCACCACCGCCGCTGCCCTCGCCCTTCTCACCGCCTGCGGCGGAGGCGGGAACGGTGGTGGCGACAACGGCGGTGGCCAGGGGAAACACGCGATGCGCAGCAAGGCCCCGGCGTCGGACCCCACGCGCATCCCGGAGGTGGGGAACGCCCTCCAGGCCAAAATCCCCGGAAATGCACGGCAGGTTGTCGCGGTCTACGGCAAAGGAGTGAACTCCGCCGACGCGACCGTGGTGCTGTATACCAAGGAAGGCAAGGACTGGAAGCGCAGCCGTAGTTGGGCCGGGCACAACGGCAAGCGCGGCTGGACGACGCGTCATCACGAGGGCGACAAGCGCAGTCCGGTCGGTGTCTACACGCTCAGCGACGCGGGCGGAGTGCTCCCGGACCCCGGCGCCCGGATGCCGTACTCCGAAACGGCCGCCTTCGCCGCTCCCCATTCCTGGCCCAAGTCGCACTGGACGGACTTCAACTACGTCATCGCCATCGACTACAACCGCGTCAAGGGCACCTCACCCCTCGACCCGACCCGGCCCGAGGGGCAGCGCAAGGGCGGGAGCATCTGGTTGCACATGGACCACGGCAGTGGTACGTCGGCCTGCGTGAGCCTGCCCAAGTCCGGCATGAAGTATCTGCTGCGGAACCTCGATCCCGAGCGGCACCCGGTGGTGGTGATGGGGGACAAGGCGCATCTGGCCGCCTGAGCCCCGGAGAGGCACCGCCTGGGCCCTGCGAGGCACAGGCGTAACACAACGACACCAGGGTTTTCGCGGCTGTTACATGGAACTCATCGGCGGAAACGTGTACTCGGCAATAGTGGCGCGGAATTAGTTTTCCGCATCTCAGAAGTTCTGCCGAGGAGTCTCTCGTGCCGCACCCCTCACCATCCGTCGTCCGGCGCGCAGGCCGCATGCTGCGCACCTCGCTGTTCACGCAGGTCGCCTGCGCGCTCGTCCTCGGCATCGCGGTCGGGAAGCTGTGGCCGGACGTCGGCACGGCCGTCCAGCCGCTCGGTGACGGCTTCGTGCGCCTGATCAAGGCGGTCATCGCGCCGCTCGTCTTCTGCGTGGTCGTCGCGGGCATCGCGAAGGCCGGGGATCTGAAGGCGTTCGGGCGGATCGGACTGAAGGCGCTGATCTGGTTCGAGGTGGCCACCACGGCGGCGCTGATCATCGGTCTGCTCGCCGCCAACCTCGTCGGGCCCGGCACCGGTATGCACGTCAATCCCGCTTCCCTGGACGGCTCGGCCGTGGACGACCAGACCGCGGGCGGCCATCTGCCGTCGGCGTCCCAGTTCGTGCTGGACGCGCTGCCGGACAGCGCGGTCGGCGCCTTCGCCGAGAACTCCCTGCTCCAAGTCCTGGTGCTGGCCTGCCTGGTGGGTGCGGCCGTGCTGCACCTCGGCAAGACCAAGGTGCCCGCGATCCTCTCGGCCGTCGACCAGGCGCAGCAGGTCGTCTTCGCCGTCGTCGGCTTCCTCATGAGGCTCGCGCCGCTCGCGGTCTTCGGTGCCATGGCCCATCTGGTCGGGGAGTACGGACTCGGCGCCCTGTCGACGTACGGCAAGCTGATCGCGCTGTGCTACGGCGTCGCGCTGCTCTTCCTCGTCCTGCTCGCCGTGGCCCTCAAGCTGGTCACCGGGCTGAGCCTGTGGAAGTTCGTCCGGTACACCCGCGAGGAGATGCTGCTCGCGCTCGGCACCGCCTCCAGCGAGAGCGTGCTGCCGCGCATGATGCAGAAGCTGCGCGCGGCCGGGTGCCGCGAGGACGCGGTCGGGCTGGTGCTGCCCACCGGCTACTCCTTCAACCTGGACGGCGCGTCGATCTACCTGTCCATCGGCACGCTGTTCATCGCCCAGGCGGTCGGCGTGGACCTGAGCCTCGGCCAGCAGATCACGGTCGTCCTCGTGCTGATGCTCACCAGCAAGGGCATGGCGGGCGTGCCCGGATCGGCCTTCCTCGCCCTGTCGGCGACGGCCTCGGCCCTCGGGGTGATCCCGGCCGCCGCCGTCGCGCTGCTGCTCGGGGTGGACCGGATCATGGACTCGATGCGGGTGGCCACCAACCTGCTCGGCAACTGTGTGGCGGTCTTCGCCGTCGCACGATGGGAGGGCGCGCTGGACACCGAACGGGCCAAGCGGGTCCTCGCCGGTGAGGAGGCCGTGGCCCCCATCGGTGACGAGGCCGCCGCCCCGGCGTCGGACCCCGTGGTCCCGGCCGAGTCCGTCACCGCTCCGGCCCCGCGCGGCTGACCGCACGGAAGCCCCGCCTCCCGTCAGCAGCGGCTGCCGGGGGGTCCGGAGAGGTCGTCGAGCAGATCGCCCAGGGCGTCGCGCTGCTGATCGTTCAGCGGTGCCAGGACGTCCTCGGCGGCTGCTCGGCGCGCGTCGCGCAGGGCGCGCAGCGTCGACCGGCCGGTGTCGGTGAGCTCGATCCGCACCACCCGGCGGTTGGTCGGATCCGGCGCACGGCGTACCGAGCCGTGCGCCTCCAGCGCGTCCACCAGCGAGGTCACCGCGCGCGGGACCACCTCCAGGCGCTCTGCGAGGTCCGCCATCCGCGGCGGCCCGTCGTGGTGGGCCACGGTGCGCAGCAGCCGGGCCTGCGCCGGGGTGATGCCCAGCGGCTCCATGTGACGCTTCTGGGCGCGCTGAAGTCGGCGGGTCAGGCGCAGCAGCTGCTCCGCGAGGCGGCCGGATGTCTCGGGGGTGGACATGATCGCAGTCTATCGGACCCCGTTCATTGTGAGTATAGGTAACAGTGAGCTATGCTCGGAAAGTCCGTGCCGTCTGCCATCAGAAGGAGCCCATGCATCACGACACACCGCCGTGGACCCCAGCCACCCCCGATCCGGAGCGGCCCGCGCAAGTGCGGCGCATCCTCCGGCTCTTCCGTCCCTACCGCGGCCGCCTCGCCCTGGTCGGCCTGCTGGTCGCCGCCTCCGCGCTGGTCTCGGTCGCCTCGCCGTTCCTGCTCCGCGAGATCCTCGACGACGCCATCCCCGGGCGGCGCACCGGTCTGCTGACCCTGCTCGCCCTCGGTATGATCGCGGCCGCCGTCGTCAACAGCGTCTTCGGCGTCCTCCAGACCCTCATCTCCACCACCGTCGGCCAGCGCGTCATGCACGACCTGCGCGCCGCCGTCTACGACCGGCTCCAGCGCATGCCGCTCGCGTTCTTCACCCGCACCCGCACCGGCGAGGTGCAGTCGCGGATCGCCAACGACATCGGCGGTATGCAGGCCACCGTCACCTCCACCGCGACCTCGCTGGTCTCCAACCTCACCAGCGTCGTGGCCACGGTCGTCGCCATGCTCGCGCTCGACTGGCGGCTGACCGTCGTCTCGCTGCTCCTGCTGCCGCTGTTCGTCTGGATCAGCCGCCGGGTCGGCAACGAGCGCAAGAAGATCACCTCGCAGCGCCAGAAGCAGATGGCGGCGATGTCCGCGATGGTCACCGAGTCCCTGTCGGTGAGCGGCATCCTGCTCGGCCGCACCATGGGCCGCTCCGACTCGCTCACCCAGGAGTTCACCCGGGAGTCCGAGCGCCTGGTCGGCCTCGAGGTGCGGGCCAGCATGGCGGGCCGCTGGCGGATGTCCACCATCGGCGTCGTGATGGCCGCCATGCCCGCCGTCATCTACTGGGCCGCCGGAATCGCCCTCCAGGCCGGGGGCCCGGCCGTCTCCATCGGCACCCTGGTCGCCTTCGTCTCGTTGCAGCAGGGGCTGTTCCGGCCCACCGTCAGCCTGCTGTCCACCGGGGTGGACATGCAGACCTCCCTCGCCCTCTTCGCCCGCATCTTCGAATACCTCGACCTGCCGATCGACATCACCGAGCCCGCCCGGCCGGTGCGGCTGGAGACGGTGCGCGGCGAAGTCCGCTTCGACGGCGTCGACTTCGACTACGACGCCGTCACGGACTCGGCCCCGCCGCAGGGGACCCTGCGCGGCATCGACCTGACCATCCCGGCGGGCGGCAGCCTGGCCGTCGTCGGGTCGACCGGCTCCGGCAAGACGACCCTCAGCTATCTGGTGCCCCGGCTGTACGACGTGACCGGCGGCCGGGTGCTGATCGACGGGGTCGACGTGCGGGACCTGGACTTCGACAGCCTCGCCCGCGCGGTCGGCGTCGTCTCCCAGGAGACCTATCTCTTCCACGCCTCGATCGCCGACAACCTGCGCTTCGCCAAGCCCGACGCGACCGACGCGGAGATCGTCGCGGCGGCCGAGGCCGCCCAGATCCACGACCACATCGCCGCCCTCCCCGAGGGCTACGACACCCTGGTGGGGGAGCGGGGATACCGCTTCTCCGGCGGCGAGAAGCAGCGGCTGGCCATAGCCAGGACGATTCTGCGCGACCCGCCCGTCCTCATCCTCGACGAAGCCACCAGCGCCCTCGACACCCGCACCGAGCAGGCCGTGCAGAAGGCCATCGACGGCCTCACGGCCGGCCGCACCACGATCACCATCGCCCACCGGCTCTCCACCGTGCGCGACGCCGACCGGATCGTCGTCCTCGACGGCGGCCGGATCGCCGAGCAGGGCAGCCATGAGGAACTGCTCGCCCTGGACGGCCGGTACGCCGCCCTGGTGCGGCGCGACGCCCAGCTGTCGCCCGTCGTCCCCGCCGCGTAAGCCGCCGGAGACGGTCGTGGGGCGTCAGGAGAACTCGGCGCGCACCGCATCCGTGTGCTCGCCCAGCGCGGGCACCGGCCGCAGCGCCGCCTGACGCCCCGCCACCTCGACCGGCGGCAGCAGGCCGCGCAGCGGCCCGACGGGCGAGCCGAACTCGCCCCAGCGCTCCCGGGCGGCCAGCTGCGGATGGTCCGCCAGCCCCGCGACATCCCGCAGCCGGGCATTGGCGATGCCCGCCCCGTCCAGCAGGGCCACCAGACCGTCGGCGGTGTGGTCCGCGAAGGACCGCTCCAGCTCGGCCGTCAGCTCCTCGTCATGGGTGCGGCGCAGCGGATTGTCGGCGAAGCGCGGATCGCGGATCAGCTCCGGGCGGCCCACGACGCGTTCGCACAGCGCGATCCACTCGCGGTCGTTCTGCACGCTCAGAAACACCTGGGCGCCGTCGCCGCAAGCGTAGGCCCCGTACGGGGAGATCGACGGATGGCGGGCCCCGCTGCGCACCACCCCGCCCCCGCCGTAGGCCTGGGCGAAGTAGGGGTGGCCCATCCACTCGCCCAGCGCGTCGAGGAGGCTGACGCTCAGGTCCGTTCCCGCGCCGGTGCGCTCCCGCTCGTACAGCGCGGTGAGGATGCCGGTGTACGCGTACATCCCGCCCGCGATGTCCGCGATCGAGATACCGGGGCGGGCGGGTTCCTCGGGGCTCCCGGTGATCGAGAGCAGCCCCGCCTCGCACTGGACGAGCAGGTCGTACGCCTTCTTGTCCCGGTACGGCCCGCGGTCCCCGTAGCCGGTGATCGCGCAGTTGATCAGGCGCGGATGCCCGGCCCGCAGCACCTCCGCCGAGAGCCCGAGCCGGTCCACCGCGCCGGGCGCGAGGTTGTGCACGAACACGTCGGCACGGGCCAGCAGCGCGTCGAGCAGGGCCCGGTCCGCGGCGTCCTTCACGTCGAGGACGATGCTCTCCTTGCCGCGGTTGACCCAGACGAAGTACGCCGACATGCCCTTGACCTCACGGTCGTACTCCCGGGCGAAGTCGCCCCGCCCCGGCCGCTCCACCTTGATGACCCGCGCGCCGAGGTCGGCGAGCTGGCGGGTGGCGTACGGGGCGGCGACGGCCTGTTCGAGGGCGACGACGGTGATCCCGTCCAGGGGCTGTGCGGGCATGGGCGACTCCTTCGGTACGAATCCGCAAATACGGACAGGTAGGGACAGCCCCTGTCTTCCCCGCGGTGAGCGGCCGCCGAACGCCGCCCACCGCGCCGGGTTCACCCGCGAGGCCCCCGGCTCAGCCGAGCAGCTTCCGCAGGTAGGCGATCTGCTCGGCCTGCTGGTGGGTGCCGCCGCCCTCGTGGCCGTTGAAGGACCACACCTTCAGCTCCTTCTCGCCCGCGTAGTGGTGGTACGCGGCGAAGCCGCACGAGGTCGGGGTGATCTCGTCGCGCAGGGCGGTCGAGAAGAGCGCGGGCGCGGTGGCCCGGGCCGCGAAGTTGAGGCCGTCGAAGTGGTCGAGGGTCGCGAAGACCTGCTCGGTGAGATCGCGCTGACCGGCGCAGAAGCGGGCCAGTTCGCCGTACGGATCGGCGTCGGTGATCTCGACGGCCCGCCGGATGTGCGTCATGAACGGCACGTCCACCAGCGCAGCGGTCAGATCGGGCACCAGCCCGGCCGCCGCCAGGGCCATGCCGCCGCCCTGGCTGCCGCCGCTGACGACGATCCGCGCCGGATCGACCAGCGGATGCGTGCGGGCGGCCTCCACGGCACGCACGGCGTCGGTGTACAGCCGCCGGTAGTAGTAGTCGTCCGGGGAGAGGATCCCCTGGGTCATCTTGCCCGGCGCCTCGGGACCGGTGCCGCCGGCCGGATCGGGGGTGGCGCCGGGGGAGTGCTGGGCCCAGCCCTGGCCCCGGGTGTCCATGACGAAGACCGCGTAGCCCGCCGACGGCCACAGCAGCCAGTTGTGCGGCAGGCCCCGGCCGCCGTTGTAGCCGATGTACTGCACCACGCACGGCAAGGGGCCCGCGGCCTCGCGCGGCGCCATCAGCCAGCCGCGTATCCGGTGCCCGCCGAACCCGGAGAACTCGACGTCGTAGGTGTGCAGCCGGGTCAGGCCCGTGTCGGTCTCGGTGAAGACCGCGTTCAGGTCCGCGGTGCGGGCCTCGGCGAGGGTGCGCTCCCAGAACGCGTCGAAGCCGTCCGGCTCGGGCAGCGGGGGCCGGTACGTGCGCAGCTGGTCCAGGGGCAGATCGACGAACACGGGGCGAAGACCTCCGGAAAATCGGTACGGCGACGGCCAGGGGCGACGTGGTAGGAGTGAGGTGCGGAGACCATGGATCGTTCGGACATCCGATCAGCG
This sequence comes from Streptomyces sp. BRA346, assembly GCF_052851135.1. Lineage (NCBI taxonomy): Bacteria > Bacillati > Actinomycetota > Actinomycetes > Kitasatosporales > Streptomycetaceae > Streptomyces > Streptomyces sp. BRA346. The sequence continues at coordinate 175,731 of NZ_JAIWIH010000003.1, forward strand.
TTCGACTTCTCGGTCAAGAGGAAATACGGGCCGGGGGAGCGGTGCTGGAGCGGACGATCAGCCGGGTGGACAGCTCGGTCCGCATTCCTTCCGGAACCTCGCCCGCCCTCAGCCGCAGCAGGGTGCGCAGCGCCGTCGCCGCCATCTCGGACAGCGGCTGACGGACCGTGGTGAGCGCCGGGGTGGTCCAGCGGGCCTGCGGCAGATCGTCGAAGCCCACCACGCTGACGTCCTCCGGCACCCGCAACCCGCGCTCCCGCAGCGCCCGGTACGCGCCGAGCGCCATCGGGTCGGAGCACACGAAAACCGCCGTCGGAGGCTCGGGCAGTTCCAGCAGCTCCGTCATCCGCTGGTACGCCCCGGCCTCCCGGAAGTCCCCGTAGCGTACGTACGCGGGCGGCACCGGCAGCCCGGCCGCGGCCATCGCCGAGCGGAACCCGGCCACCCGCGCCCCGCTGCACACCTTCCGCCGGTACCCGCCGATCACCGCGATCCGCCGGTGCCCGAGCCCGAGCAGATGCTCGGTCGCGCTCACCCCGCCCTGCCAGTCGGCGGCGCCCACGGACGGCACCCCCGGCGGCGGCACCGGCCCGGGATCGATCAGCACGAACGGGACCCGGTGCTCATCAAGCCAGGCGTACTGCGTGGGCGTCAGCTCCGCGAGATGGAACAGCACCCCCGAACTGCCCCGGGCGCACAGCTTGTCCAGCCAGCCGCGAACGGGCCGCCCGTCGCGCAGGCGCGGCAGCCCGGCCGACACCACCACCTCGAGCCCCGCGTCGTGCGCCGCCGCCTCCACACCGTGCAGCACCGCGCCCGACCACGCGCCGTCCAGGGACTGCACCACCAGATCGACCAGGGCGGGCGGCCGGGGCGTCTCGAGGCGCGGTTTGCGGACGTACCCCAGGCGGTCCAGGACCTCGCTGACCCGGCGGCGGGTGTCGGGCGCCACGTCCTCGCGGCCGTTGACCACCTTCGAAGCGGTCGGCACCGAAACCCCTGCCTCGCGGGCGATGACCGCCAGCGTCGGACCCGTCGATCCCGGGGAACGCGCCATCGAGATACCCCTTCCCGAACCCGCCCAAGCGCGACACCGACCGGGCAGAAACCGGTTACTACAGTAAGGCCGCCTCAACTCCGACGGGAAGACCCGGGAGTTGAGGCGGCTCCCTTCGGCCCGTGACGTCACAGGCAGTAGCGGTTCTTCAGATGGCGCCAGAAGTCCCGGTACATCCACTTGTCGAATTCGGTGATGCGGTGATGCGGTCGGCGGACCCCGCCTTCATGAGGAAGCCGCCCACCCCGGTCGGGGACCAGTCGTAGAAGTCGTCCAGACCGTAGGTGTGCCCGATCTCGTGCAGCAGGATGTGGATGTTGTCCTGGTTCACCGCGCCCAGCATGTACTCACTGCCGATGCGCTGCCCCAGTCGCCCCCGGCACCGCCGCCGACGCTCTTGGTCAGCCACAGCGACTGGTCGTAGTGGCGCGCCGCGCCACCGGGGCACGTGGAGTAGTTGCCGTCCTGGTGGAAGAAGCGGCCGCAGTCCGGGGCGCACTGCGGAGCGCCGCCGCCGTCCAGGACGTTGGTGTAGATGTCGACCGAGTTGTCGCTCCACTGAAGCGTGGAGCGGTTCTTGACCGCCCAGCCGACGATCTTGACCGGGACCTCGTTGTACGGGAACTTCTCGAAGCCCGCGACCTGGTCGATCCACTTCTTCGACTGGCGCTTGAGCGCCGTGTGGATCTGGTCGCGCATCTGCGCCGTGACCGGCTGGTCGGATTCCCAGCGGACGCAGTAGTTCAGGCTGCCCTTGTTGGCCATCACCTGATCCCAGTTGTAGTTCTTGAAGCCGTACAGGTCGGGATAGGTGGACTCGACGTGCCTCCAGACCTCGTTCAGCGGCTGGACGAGGTTGCTCGGTTCCAGGTGTCCGACGCGCCCGTCCCGGCGGCGTCGGCGGGTGCGGTGAATCCGATGAGGGACAGCGCCCCCGCCGCGGCGGCGGTCACGAGGGCGCGTAGTCCGCGAAGTCTTCGTTCGGGCATGGCGGCTCTCTTCCGTGTGGGGGAACGGGAGCGGGCGGCGCACCGCCGGGGAGTGGCCGTACGGGGACGCCGCCCGCATCCTCCAGTGGCCCCCGCGCCCCGGAAAGTTGCCGCCCTTCCCGGGATGCGCACGGACTGACAAACTGCCGTGCGCTCGGCGGCCGTTACGGGCGTTTCGCGGGCCGCTCCCCGTCGGCCTCACCCACCCGGGCCGCGGCGGGGTCCAGCACCCGGGTGAGGAACGCCCGGGTCCGCGGATGCCGTGGCGCGGCCACCACCTGCTCCGGGCCGCCCTCCTCCACGATCACCCCGTCGTCCATGAACACCACCCGGTCGGCGACCTCCCGCGCGAAGCTCATCTCATGCGTGACGACCAGCATCGTCATCCCCTCGTCGGCCAGCGCGCGCATGACGGCGAGCACATCCCCGACCAGCTCGGGGTCGAGGGCCGAGGTCGGCTCGTCGAACAGCATCAGCTCCGGATCCATCGCCAGCGCGCGGGCGATCGCCACTCGCTGCTGCTGCCCGCCCGACAGCTGCGCCGGATAGGCGGTCTCCTTGTCCGTCAGGCCCACCCGGCGCAGGGTGTCCCGCCCGATCCGTACCGCCTCGGCCTTGTCGCGGCGCAGCACCCGCCGCTGCGCGATGGTCAGGTTCTCCAGCGCCGTCAGATGCGGGAAGAGGTTGAACGCCTGGAACACCATGCCGATCCGCCGCCGCACCCGGTCGATGTCCACGTCCGGGTCGGTGACCTCGGCCCCGCCCACGGTCACCGTGCCCGACGTCGGCTCCTCCAGCAGATTCACGCAGCGCAGCAGGGTCGACTTGCCGGAGCCGGACGGCCCGATGACGCAGACCACCTCACCCCGCTCCACCGTGAGGTCGATGCCCTTCAGCACGTCCAGCCCGCCGAAGGACTTGTGCAGCCCCCGGATCCGGATCACGGTCCGATCACCTCGCCTTCGCCGTACGGGCCTCCAGCCACCGGACCAGCTGGCCCAGCGGAACGGTGATGAGCAGGTAGCACAGCCCGGCGACCAGGATCGGGGTGAGGCTGCGGTGCTGATTGAGTGCGTCCCGGCCGAACTTGGACAGCTCGTACTGGTCCAGGGAGAGCCCCAGCAGATACACCAGGGACGAGTCCTTGGTCAGCAGGATCAGCTCGTTGGTCAGCGGCGGCAGCACGATCCGGAACGCCTGCGGAATGATGATCGAGACCATCGCCCGGCCGTGGGACATGCCGAGCGAACGCGCCGCCTCCATCTGCCCCTTGGGCACCGCCCGGATGCCCGCGCGGATCGTCTCCGCCATGTACGCGGCCCCGACCAGCCCGAGCGCCAGCATGACCGTGACATAGCGGTCCAGCGCCACCTGGAAGGCCAGCGGCACCCCGAAGCCGAGCGCGATGAACACCAGCAGCGCCGGAACGCCGCGGAAGAACTCGATGTACGCCACCGACAGCCAGCGGTACGGCGGCACCTGGGAGAGCCGCATCAGCGCGAGCACGAGTCCGGCCACGAGCCCGAACCCGAAGCCGAGCAGGGTGTAGACGACGGTGTTGAGCAGGGCGGTGGTGATGATGTCGGGTAACAGGGACCGGGCGACGCCCGCGTCGAAGAACGCGCGGCGCAGTTCACCCCAGTCCGCGGCCAGGGCGACGACGAGCACCACGGCGGCCAGCGCGGCGTACTGCACCGTCCGTACCGCCCGCGCCCGCTGCCGACGGGTCATTGCCATAACGGGGTGGACTCCTCAGCTCCTGGGCGCGGTGCCGAACCACTTCCGGTAGATCGTGTCGTAGCGGCCGTCCTTCTTCGCGGCGGCCAGCACCTGGTTGATCTTCTTGCGCAGGGCGTCGTTGCCGGTGCGCACGGCGATGCCGTACTTCTCCCCGGTGCTGAACTCGGCCGTCACGTCCGTGTCCGGGTTGTCCTTGACGAAGTCGTACAGCACCCCGTTGTCGTTGATGCCCGCCGCGACCTGTCCGGTCTTGACCGCGGAGACCAGCAGCCCGAGGTCCTCGAACTGGACCAGCGTGGCGCCCACGGCCCGCTTCTGGGCGTACGTCTCCCCGGTGGTCCCCTGCTGGACCGCCAGCCGCTTGCCCTTGAGGTCGGCGAGGGTCCGGTACGGCTTGCCCTTCCGGGTGAGCAGCGCCTGGGTGGCTTCGAAGTAGGGGCGGGAGAAGTCCAGGTTCTTCTCGCGGACGGCCGTGATCGTCATCCCGGCCGCGGCGACGTCGCAGGTGCTGGTGTTGAGATCCTCGCCGGACTGGATGCCCTCGAAGGGCGTGTCCACGATCTCCTGCTTCACCTTCAGCTCCGAGGCGACGAGATCGACCAGATCCACGTCGAAGCCGACGATCTTCTTGCCCTGTCGGGTCTGGAAGGGCGGATAGGGCAGATGGGTGCAGGTGGTCAGCTTGCCGGACTTCACCAGGCTGATGTCCGGGCCGCCGGAGGCCGACGGTTCGGTGCTGGTACAGCCGATGAGCAGGGCGGCAGCGGCGGCAGTGGCTATGGCGGGCAGCGCGGAGCGAGCGGACACGGCACCTCCGGGACGTGGTCGGTGAACGACCCCACGGGACACGTGATCAGTGCGTCGGCCCGCATCCTGCCACTCTCCGTGCCGCCTTGACCCCGCCGTGTGCGTTGCGAGCGCATAACGGCCGCGGGGCCCTCTCCGCGGAAGACCCGTGGGAAGGCGCCCTCTAGCGCCGCCGTCGCCGCCTGCGGCGCTTGCTCCAGAACCAGCCGGCCGGCGGCTCGTCCGCCCGCCAGGGCTGGGGCTCGGGCGCGCCGCGCCGCCGCCAGCGCGCGGTGAGCATGCGCGTGCGCGCGGCGGGCTCGGTGACCTCGGCACCCCGGACGAAGTCCTCGTCGAGAACGACGTCGTCCCAGTCGTCCGCGTCGTCCGCGTCGTCCTTGGGGTCTGTGGAGCCGGTGCTCAAGGGGCACCTCCCGTCCGCCGATGTGCCGCTCGGGCACGAAGCGTGTTCCTGGAGCGAGAAACGCGTGGGACGCCCGCCGAGTTCCGGCGGGCCCGAGGCGGGCTCACGACGGGGCCCAAGGCGGGCTCACGACGCTCAGGAGGGGATCCAGACCCGCATCGGTCCGGCCTCCCGGTTCGCCCAGGCGTAATAGGGGATCGCGGTGACGCGCACCGGGTCGCCCACGCCACCGACGTCGCCCCCGGCGCCCGGGTACGGCCACCAGTCGCCGTCCGGGGCCGTCCGGCGCAGTGCCCGGGCCATGATCACGGTCACTCCGTCCAGCAGCCGCGGCCGGTGCTCGGCGACCAGCTCGGTGCCCGTGTCGAGCGTGATGCCGTCCAGCCGCAGCCCGGCGGGCTGATCCGGCTGCTCCAGGCAGTACACCAGCGGTCCGTGCTCGATCGCGGTGCAGCCGCGCACCGCGTCCACCCGCGGATCGGGGCGGGTCAGCCGGGGCGCCAGCGGCAGGGTCAGGACCACGGTCTCGCCCGGCCGCCAGCGGCGCCGCAGCCGCAGCCAGCCCCGCTCCGCGCGCTCCGTCACCGCCTCGCCGCCGACCGTCGCCTCGTACCGGTCGGCCCAGTGCGGGATGCGCAGCGACAGCGTCCAGGCCGCCTCCGCGGGAGCCTCGTCCACCACCACCGCGATCCGGCCTTCCCACGGGTAGCCGGTGCCCACCCGCACGCTTCCGCCGCCCGCCGCGTACACCCCCGACGCGTACTGGTGCAGCTGAAGGCCCCCGGCGTCACCGCTCGCCATGTAGTGCGGCAGCGACGCCAGCAGCCGCATCACGTTCGGCGGGCAGCAGGCGCAGCGGAACCAGGGCGTCCGCCGCGCCTCCTGGTCGCCGTGGGACTCCGTACGGCCGTCGCGGACCTGGAGCGGATTCACGTACAGCCAGCGCTCGCCGTCCAGGGAGACGCCGGACGCGAAGCCGTTGAACAGGGTCCGTTCGATCAGGTCGCTGTAGCGGGCGTCCCCCGTGAGCAGCGCCATCCGCCAGCTGAACTGGATGGAGGCGATGGCCGCGCAGGTCTCCGCGTACGCCCGGTCCGACGGGAGTTCATAGGCGTCGCCGAAGGACTCCAGATCGTGCCGGGAGCCCACGCCGCCCGTGAGGTAGGTCTTGGTGGCGACCATGTCCTCCCACAGCCGCACCAGCACGTCCCGCAGCTCCCGGTCGCCGGTCTCGGCCGCCAGGTCCGCGGCCCCGGCCAGCAGATACAGCTGGCGCACCGCATGTCCGGCGACCGCCCTCGCGTCCCGCACCGGGACGTGGTCCTGCCAGTAGGGCGCCCCGGGGCGCGGGCCGGTCTCACCGCCGTCGCCGAGCGTGCCCTCACCGCGCCGGTCCACGAAGTACCCGGCCAGATCGAGATAGCGCCGCTCGCCGGTCTCCCGGTACAGCTCGACCAGCGCCGTCTCGATCTCCGGATGCCCGCACACCGCGTCCACGTCCTTGCCCGGGCCGAAGACCGCGTCGATGTGGTCGGCCAACCGCACCGCCACATCGAGCAGTCCGTTCCCACCGGTGGCCCGCCGGTGCGCGACGGCGGCCTGGAGGAGGTGGCCCGCGCAGTACAGCTCGTGTCCCCAGTGCAGCTCCGCCCACCGCCGGGCGCCCGGTCGGGCCTGGTAGTACGTCTGCACATAGCCGTCCGCGTCCTGAGCGTCCGACACCAGGGCCGCCAGCCGCGCCACGTGCCCGGCCAGCTTCTCGGCGGCCGGTCCGCCGGGCTCGTCGGCGAGCTGCCAGGACGCGGCCTCCAGCCACTTGTGCACATCGGAGTCCTGGAACGGGAAGTCCCCCGTGAACCCCTCCTCCGCCGTTCCCGCGGCGGCCCGCAGATTGGCCAGATTGCCCGCCTCCTCCAGCCTCCCCGGCCCTTGCGGAACGCTGACCTCGGCGTTGACGCGCCGCTTCGCGGCCCAGAACCCCCCGGTGATCCGGGCCATGACGGGCGGCCGGAGAGCGGTGTGCGCATCCTGCGAGAGCCGGATCGGTCCTACGGACATCTGCCTACCCCTTACCCGGTACGTTCCGTGGCGGCCATGCCTTCCACGGCCTGGCGAGCCGCACGCGCCCTGTGGGCCATTCCACTGCACTTCGGCGCCGGAGTCAGGAGGGGCGACCGTGGTTCGTGTGAGGAGGCGACGGGACGTCAGGCGGCGGGCAGCTCCGCCCCGTCCACCACATGGGCCACGCCGCACGTGACGTTGTCGGGCCCGCCCGCGCGGTTGGCGAGGGCGATGAGTTCGAGCGCCGCCTCCCCGGGGTCGGCCACCGAGCCCAGTACGCGCCGGATCTCCTCCCCGGTCACCACACCGCTGAGCCCGTCCGAGCACAGCAGATACCGGTCACCCGCGAGAGCGTCCCGCAGCGCCAGATCGGGCTCGAACGCCGCTCCGCCGCCCACGGCCCGCAGCAGCAGCGCCCGTTGGGGATGGGACGCGGCCTCCGCCGCGGTGATACGACCCTCGTCGAGCAGCGACCGCACCACGGTGTGGTCGTGGGTGATCTGGAACAGCTCGCCGTCGCGCAGCAGATACGCCCGCGAATCGCCGATGTGCACCAGCCCCAGCCGGGACCCCGACCACACCAACGCGGTCAGTGTCGTCCCGACGCCGCGCAGTGCGGGGTCGGACGCGGCCAGCTCGCGCACCGAGGCGTGCGCCCGGTGTGCCGCGTCCTCCAGGGCGCTCAGCAGCTCGGCCCCCGGGACCTCGGTCTCCAGCGGCTTGAGCGCCTCGATGGCCGCCTCGCTCGCGTGGCGGCTGCCGCCGAAGCCGTCGGCGACGGCGAGCAGTCGCGGACCGGCGTACCCGGAGTCCTCGTTGCTCATCCGGACCGAGCCCCGGTCGGAGAGCATGGCGTAGCGAACTCCCAGGGTGCCGCGGGCAGAAGACATGGCGATGTCCTTTCCGGACAGCTGTGACAGCTGTGACAGCTGGTCGACGAGGAAGGCGGCCAGGTCGCGCCGGGCCGCCGTATCGGCTTCGACCTGCGCCCAGTACGCGCGGACCTCCCGCGCCGCCGCGCCCGGGTCCAGTTCGCACACGGTACGGATCCGGGCCAGCGGCATCCCCAGGCGGCGCAGCCAGGCCACCAGCCGGGCCCGCTCCAGCTGCGCCGGGTCGTACAGGCGGTAGCCGGAGCGCGGGTCGACGCGGGCGGGCGGCAGCAGCCCGAGTTCGTCGTACAGGCGCAGCGCCTTGGGGGACAGCCTCGATGCCTTCGCGAACGCGCCGATCGTCAGCAGTCCCATGCTCGCCCTCCTCGCGCCGGGCACCTCGCCCGGCCACCACGATGCTGGAGCTTCCCCCTCGGAGAAGGTCAACCGAAGTCAACCAAGGCCAATGAAGACCAATCAGAGATCACATTCAAACTCTATACCGCGCTCATTTATGTTTATCAGTCATATCCTTTCATTCGCCCCTCTTCAGGTATTCGTTGTGATTAGTGCGGGAACTGACGGGACATCCGCACAGACTCGTGGCAGCCACGAGGTGAGGGAGGACCCATGTCCGTTTCCACCACGCCCGGAACCGTATGGGGCACCTGGATCAACCTGGAAGGCGGCATTCACTCCGAGCCCGCGCCGGTGGCCCAGGCCGACGACCGGATCCAAGTCTTCATCCGGGGCGGGTCGAACGTCCTGTGGAGCAGACTCGAGACCCGCGACGGGGGGTGGGGGCCCTGGCAGCAGTACCCGGGCGTGTCCGTCGACGGCATCCCCGCCCCGATCCGCGGGAAGGACGGGAAGGTGCGGGTCTTCTACCGCACCCCGGGCAACAACCTGGAGGTCATCACCCAGACCTCCATCAACTCCGGGTACGGATCGCCCCAGATCCTGGCCACCGGCATCGGGGACGATCCGGCCGCGGCGCTCGGCGCCGACGGCCGCATCTACGTGTTCTTCCCCGGCACCGACGACGCCCTGTGGTTCCTGCGCAACCTGGATCTTCAGTACGAGACGTACACCGCCGCGACGTCGCTGGGCGGCGGCATCTTCGCCACGCCCTCGCCCATCCTCGACGGGGGAGGGCGGATCGTGGTGGCGGTCAAGGGCAGCGGCGAGACCCTCTACACCATCCAGCAGACGTCCACGAACTCCGCCACCTGGGAGCCCTTCTCGCTGAACGCCCCCAACGTGACCAGCCGCCCCTCGGTGTGCCTGGACGCGGCGGGCAGGGTGCAGATCTTCTTCCGGGGCGTCGACGGCTCCGTCCGGCGCGTCGGGCAGACCGACGACTACAACTCGTTCAATGCCGCCGTGAGCCTGGGCGCCCAGATCGTGTGGCGGCCCACCTGCGGCCTGGGCCAGGACGGCCGGGTCAACGTGTTCATCAAGGCGACGGACAACGCGTTGTGGGTCGCCGTCCAGACCACGGAGAACGGCAACACCTACACCGGCTTCCAGTCCCTCGGTGGCGTCATCGGCTCCGCCGGTATCAGCGTCCCCATCGCCAACGAGGAGAACCTGCTGTACGTGTTCCTCCAGGGCAACGGGATCGCCAGGGACCTCTGGCTCCAGCGCCAGACGTTCGTCTGAGCGGCGCTCCGGGGGCTCCACGGTTTTCGAAACTTTCGCACCCGTCTCAGGGGCTGTTGAAAGTCATCAGAACCCTTAATCTCCGAACAAATTCGATCAATGCATCACTCGGTCGACGGAGAGCGCGGGAGCCCCCGCATGCCCACAGCAGGAGAGCGACGATGAGCCGCAGTGACGGACAGCCCAGCCGCAGACGGGTTCTGATGGGTGCCCTGGCCCTGGGAACGGTGGCAGGAACCCCCGGCCTCGCCGGGGCCGCCACCCCCTCCGCGCGGGAGACGGCCGCCAAGGCCCCCCGGTACGTCAATCCGCTGGTCCGTAACCGCGCCGATCCGCACATCTTCAAGCACACCGACGGCTACTACTACTTCACCGCCACCGCCCCGGAGTACGACCGCATCATCCTGCGCCGCTCCAGAACGCTCGGCGGCCTCGCCACCGCGTCCGAGTCGGTGATCTGGAAGAAGCACACCAGCGGCGACATGGGCGCCCACATCTGGGCTCCGGAAATCCACTTCATCGACGGCAAGTGGTACGTCTACTTCGCGTCCGCGCCCGCGAACGACGTCTGGAAGATCCGGATGTGGGTGCTGGAGAACGCGAGCGCCAACCCCTTCGCCGGGACCTGGACCGAGAAGGGCCGCATCGCCACCCCCATCGACTCGTTCTCGCTGGACGCCACCACCTTCGTCCACCGCGGCACCCGCTATCTCCTCTGGGCCCAGAGCAACCCGGACGTCGGCAACAACTCCAGCATCTACATCGCCAAGATGGCCAACCCCTGGACCATCACCGGGCCGCAGGTGGAGATCTCCCGTCCGACCTACGACTGGGAGACCCGCGGCTACAAGGTCAACGAGGGCCCGTCCGTCCTCCAGAAGAACGGCAAACTCTTCCTCACCTACTCCGCCAGCGCCACCGACGCCAACTACTGCATGGGGCTGCTCACCGCCTCCGCGGACAGCGACCCGCTGGCCGCCGCCTCCTGGAAGAAGAGCCCTCAGCCGGTCTTCACCAGCAACGACACCACCAAGCAGTACGGCCCGGGCCACAACTCCTTCACCGTCGCCGAGGACGGCCGCACCGATGTCCTCGTCTACCACGCCCGCCAGTACAAGGACATCACCGGCGACCCGCTCAACGACCCCAACCGGCACACCCGCGTCCAGACCCTCGGCTGGAAGGCCGACGGCACCCCGGACTTCGGCATCCCCGTGGCCGACGGGCCCGCTCCGGACACCACGGCCGCCACCCGCTACACCATGACCGCCTTCACCAACAGCAGCGAATCCAACATGTACGTGTACGAGTCGCCGGACGCGCTCACCTACACGCTGCTCAAGGGACCGGCGTTCACCCCGCCTGCGGAGCTGATCCGCGACCCCAGCATCATCAAGCACACCGACGGCTACTACTACATCGTCTACACCACCAACTGGACCGGGAACACGATCGGTTTCGCGCGCAGCCGGGACCGGGTCAACTGGACCTTCGTCCGCAACCACACGCTGCCGCTCGCCGGGGTCGAGCGCACCTGGGCGCCCGAGTTCTTCGTCGATGCCAATGGCAGCGTCAACATCATCGTGTCGCTGGACACCACCGCCACAGCGGATTACATCTTCCGGCCGCATCTGCTCACCGCCACCAACGCCTCGCTCTCGTCCTGGACCACCCCGAAGCCGCTCACGGGCCTGGACAAGGCGAACTACATCGACACCTTCGTGGTCCGCCACGGCGGGCAGTACCACGCCTTCACCAAGCAGGAGACGACGAAGTACATCGAGTACGCGACCGCCACCAGCCTCGGCGGCCCCTACACCTTCCGCGGAACCGGCGACTGGGCGGGCTGGGGCAGCTGGCGCGAGGGCCCGGCGCTGGTGCCCCTGGCAGGCGGCGGCTGGCGGATCTACTTCGACGGCTACGCCGAGAAGAAGTACTACTACAGCGACAGCCTCGACGGTTTCCGGACCTGGACCCCGATCCGGCAGTTGCCGGGGCTCTCCGGATTCGCCCGCCACTTCACCGTCCTCAAGGAGGGCGTGTGATGGGCAGACGTCTGTGGGCCGTCACCGTGGCCGCCGTCCTGGGACTGCTCGCCCCGCTGGCGGGCGCCGGTACGGCGCAGGCGGCCCCCGCCACCATCGTCAACGCGACGCAGTTCACCACCACATCGGGAGAGGCGGTGCACGCGCACGGCGGCGGAGTCCTCAAGGTCGGCGCGTACTACTACTGGTTCGGCGAGAACCGCAACGCGGACAACACCTTCCGCTATGTGTCCGCCTACCGCTCCACCGACCTCAAGAGCTGGGAGTTCCGCCGCCACGTCCTTAACCAGGCCACGGACCCCGAGCTGGCCACCGCCAACATCGAGCGGCCCAAGGTCATCTACAACGAGCGCACCCAGCAGTTCGTGATGTGGATGCACAAGGAGAACGGCAGCGACTACAGCGAGGCGCGCGCCGCCGTCGCCACGTCCGCCACCGTCGACGGCGACTACACCTGGCGGGGCAGCTTCCGCCCGCTGGACCAGCACATGTCGCGCGACATCACCCTGTTCAAGGACAGCGACGGCACCGGCTACATGATCTCGGCCGCCCGGGAGAACTACGACCTGCACATCTACCGGCTGACCGACGACTACACCGCGGTGGCGAGCCTGGTGGCCAACCCCTGGCCCGGCGGCCACCGCGAGGCCCCGGCCCTCTTCAAGCGCGGCAACGTGTACTTCATGCTGACCTCCGGCGCCACCGGCTGGAACCCCAACCAGCAGCAGTACGCCACCGCCACCAGCATGGCCGGTCCCTGGAGCGCGATGCGCAACGTGGGCGACGCCACCGCCTACGGCTCGCAGACCGCGTACGTCCTGCCCGTGCAGGGCACCCGGGCGACCTCGTACCTGTACCTGGGCGACCGCTGGGGCAACTCCTTCGGCGGCAAGGTCAACGACTCGCGCTACGTGTGGCTGCCGCTGACCTTCCCCACCGCGACCACCATGACCATGGACTGGTATCCGCAGCTGACCATCGACACCGCGGCGGGCACCGTGACCGGCTCCGGCGGCCCGTACACCCCGCTGAAGGCCCGGCACAGCGGCAAGTGCGCCGACATCCTCTCCGCCGCGCAGACCGACGGCACCGCGGCCGTGCAGTACACCTGCAACGGCGGCGGCAACCAGCTGTTCTGGTCCAGGAACACGGGCGACGGGTACGTCCAGCTGATCGCACGGCACAGCTCCCAGTGCCTCACCGTGGCAGGCGGCTCCACCGCCGACGGCGCGGCGGTCGTCCAGTCGGCCTGCGGCACGGGCGCGCACCAGCAGTGGCAGGTCACGGACGCGGGCAGCGGCTACGTCCGGCTCGCCGCCCGTTCCAGCGGCAAGTGCCTGGACGTGGCCGACTCCTCCACGGCGGACAAGGCCGCCGTCATCCAGTGGAGTTGCACGGGCGGTGCCAACCAGCAGTGGCAGCGCGGCTGAACCCCCGTTCGGCGCTAGGCCGTTGACATCCCCGGAGGCGCCGGTAGCTTCACGTGCGCACGATGTCGGACCTTGTTCGTAATTTCGAACCTCCGTGAGGAGAGTCATGAACGAACCAGTCGACAGACGGCACTTCATCGCCACCACCGCCTCCGGGGCCGCCGCCGTGATGCTCACCGGGGCCGCCGGTGGCACCGCGGCGGCGGCCACGCCCGGCGCCGCCCCGGCCGCGGCCCCGCGGAAGCCCGGGGCGCTGACGAGCGTCCGGCCCTTCCCGCTCACCGCCGTGACCCTGCTCCCCGGCGCCTTCAAGGACAACCAGTCCCGCAACACCGCCTATCTGCGCTTCGTCGACATCGACCGGCTGCTGCACACCTTCCGCCTCAACGTCGGCATCGCCAGCAGCGCCAAGCCCTGCGGCGGCTGGGAGAGCCCGACCACCGAACTGCGCGGCCACAGCACCGGCCACCTCCTGTCCGGCCTCGCCCTGACCTACGCCAACACCGGCGACACCGCGCTCCTCGACAAGAGCCGCAAGCTGGTCTCCGCGCTCGCCGCCTGCCAGGCCAAATCCCCGGCGGCCGGCTACCGGACGGGCTATCTGTCGGCGTTCCCCGAGAACTTCTTCGACCGGCTGGAGTCCGGCAGCGGGGTCTGGGCCCCGTACTACACCATCCACAAGATCATGGCCGGGCTGGTCGACCAGTACCGGCTCGCGGGCAACGCCGAGGCCCTGGAGACCGTGCTGCGCCAGGCCGCCTGGGTCGACACCCGCACGGCGAGGCTCGGCTACGACCAGATGCAGCGCGTCCTGGAGACCGAGTACGGCGGCATGAACGACGTCCTCGCCGACCTGCACGCGATCACCGGCGACAGCCGGTGGCTGAAGGTCGCCGAGCGCTTCACCCACGCCCGCGTCTTCGACCCGCTCAGCCGGAACGAGGACCGGCTCGCCGGACTCCACGCCAACACCCAGATCCCCAAGATGGTCGGCGCCCTGCGGCTGTGGGAAGAGGGTCTGGACAGCCGCTACCGCACCATCGGCGAGAACTTCTGGAAGATCGTCACCGACCACCACACGTACGTCATCGGCGGCAACAGCAACGGCGAGGCCTTCCACGAACCCGACGCCATCGCCGCCCAGCTCAGCGGCAGCTGCTGCGAGAACTGCAATTCGTACAACATGCTCAAGCTCGCCCGGCTGATCCACTTCCACGCGCCCGAGCGCACCGACCTGCTCGACTACTACGAGCGCACCCTGTTCAACCAGATGCTCGGCGAACAGGACCCCGACTCGGCCCACGGCTTCAACATCTACTACACGGGCCTCGCCCCCGGCTCCTTCAAACAGCAGCCGTCCTTCATGGGCCCCGACCCGAACCAGTACTCCACCGACTACGACAACTTCTCCTGCGACCACGGCAGCGGCATGGAGACCCACGCCAAGTTCGCCGACACCATCTACACCCGCGGCGACCGCAGCCTCCTGGTGAACCTCTTCATCCCCTCCGAGGTGCGCTGGCAGGAGAAGGGCATCACCTGGCGCCAGACCACCGGCTTCCCCGACCAGCAGACCACCACCCTCACCGTCAGCTCCGGCGCGGCCTCCCTGGAACTGCGCGTCCGGATCCCCTCGTGGGCGTCCGGGGCCCGCGCCGGCCTCAACGGCACCACCCTCCCCGACCAGCCGAAACCCGGCAGCTGGCTGATCATCGACCGTCAGTGGAAGACCGGCGACCGGGTCGAGGTCACCCTCCCGATGAAGCTGAAGCTCGAACCCACCCCAGACGACCCCGACATCCAGGCCGTGCTGTACGGGCCCGTCGTGCTGGCCGGGGCGTACGGCACCGTCACCAGCATGACCATGCCACGCCTCAAGCAGGACTCCGTGGTCCAGCAGGCCACCAGCCCGATGCGCTTCACCGCCACCGCGGACGGGCAGAGCGTCACCCTGCTTCCCATCGCCCGCGTCCACCACCAGCGCTACAACGTGTACTGGCTCACCGGGCAGCCGCCCACCCCGCCGCCCGCCTTCGCCGCCTGGTACCGCTTCGACGAGACCTCCGGCACCGCCGCGGCCGACGCCACCGGCCGAGGCAAGACCGCCCGGCTCACCGGCGGCGCCACCTGGACCAAGGGCAGGACCGGCGGCGCCGTCGCGCTGAACGGCAGCAACGGGTACGTGACCCTCGCCGACGACCTCCTCGCGGGCGCCACCGCGTACACGGTCGCCACCTGGGTCCACTGGACGGCACCCCCGCCCAGTGGACCCGGATCTTCGACATCGGCACCGGTGTCACCGCCAACATGTTCCTCACCCCGATCGCCGACTCCGGGAAGCTGCGCTTCGCCATCACCGCGGGCGGAGGCGGCGCCGAGCAGCGCATCGAGGCCGCGCCGCTGCCCACCGGCCAGTGGACCCACGTCGCCGTCGCCTACGGCAGTGGCACCGCCGTCCTCTACGTCGGCGGGCGGGAGGTCGGCCGCAACACCCGCGTCACCGTCGAGCCGGTCCACTTCGGCAACCACATCCGCGCCGCCTACCTCGGCAAGTCGCAGTACCCGGATCCGTACCTCAAGGCCGCGTACGACGACTTCCGCGTGTACGGCCGGACACTCAGCGCGAATGAGGTCGCCACCCTGGCAGAAAGCTGACAAGCTCGGGCGGGCGGGCCACGGCCTGCCCGCCCCCGAACCGATCGGCATGGACAAGGACGACGTACATGGCCCACCTCGCGGCGGAGAACCGCTACGACTCCATGCAGTACCAGCGCTGCGGGCGCAGCGGCGTGCTGCTGCCGAAGGTCTCGCTCGGCCTGTGGCACAACTTCGGCGACACCCACCCGCTCGAGACCCAGCGCGCCGTGCTGCGCCGCGCCTTCGACCTCGGCGTCACCCACATCGACCTGGCCAACAACTACGGGCCACCGCCCGGCAGCGCCGAGAGCAACTTCGGCACGGTCTTCGCCCAGGACTTCCGCCCCTACCGCGACGAGCTGTTCATCGCGAGCAAGGCCGGATACCTGATGTGGCCCGGGCCGTACGGCGAGTGGGGCTCGCGCAAGTACATGCTGTCCAGCCTCGACCAGTCGCTGACCCGCATGGGCCTGGACTACGTCGACGTGTTCTACTCCCACCGCTTCGACCCGGACACCCCGCTCGAAGAGACGATGGGCGCGCTCGACAGCGCCGTTCGGCAGGGCAAGGCCCTCTACGCCGGGCTGTCGAACTACCCGCCGGAGGCCATCGCGGAGGCGGCCGCGATCCTGAAGGAGCTGCGCACCCCGTACCTGATCAACCAGCATCCGTACTCGATGCTCCAGCGCGGCGTCGAGGGCGGGGTGCTGGAGGCCTCCGCCGCGGCCGGTGCCGGTGTCATCGCCTTCTCGCCGCTCGCGCAGGGCCAGCTCACCGACCGCTACCTGAACGGTGTGCCCGCGGACTCCCGCATGGCGCTCGGCCACTTCCTCAAGCGCGACGCGCTCACCGAGGAGCGGCTGACGCTGCTGCACGCCCTCAACAAGATCGCCGGGGAGCGCGGCCAGACCCTCGCCCAGCTGGCGCTCGCCTGGGTGCTGCGGGATCCGCGGGTGGTCTCCGTGCTGATCGGCGCGAGCAGCGTCGCCCAGCTGGAGCAGAACATCGCGGTCCTGGACTCGCCCGGCTTCAGCGATGCCGAGCTGGCCGAGATCGACCGCCTCTCCGCCGAGGCGGGCGTCGAGATCCCCTGACCGGGCGCTTCCCGCCCCGCTCCCGGGCTCTTCCTGCACCAGGAGCGGGGACGGGCGGGTCTCAGCGGCCGGTGAAACGCGGAGCGCGCTTCTCGCGGAACGCGGCCATCCCCTCGGACTGGTCCTCGGTGGCGAACAGTGCGTGGAAGGCGCGCCGTTCGAACAGCAGCCCCTCGCGCAGCCCCACCTCCAGCGCCCGTTCCACCGCCTCGCGCGCCGCCATGACGGCCGGTTTGCCGTAGGAGGCGACGGTCGCGGCGAGGGCCGCCGCCTCCGCCGTCAGCCGGTCGTCGGGGACCACCCGGGAGACCAGCCCGGCGCGCTCCGCCTCCTGCGCGCCCATGGTGCGCCCGGTCAGGATCAGGTCCATCGCCTTGGCCTTTCCGACCAGTTTCGTCAGCCGCTGGGTGCCGCCGATGCCCGGGATCACACCCAGTTTGATCTCCGGCTGACCGAAGGTGGCCGATTCTCCGGCCAGGATGATGTCGCACATCATCGCCAGCTCGCAGCCGCCGCCCAGGGCGTAGCCGGACACCGCCGCGATCTTGGGGGTGCGCAGCGCGGCGAAGGCGTCCCAGCCCGCGAAGTAGTCCTCGGCGAACATCGCGACGGACGTCTTGGGCTCCATCTCCTTGATGTCGGCGCCCGCTGCGAACGCCCGCTCCGAGCCGGTGATCACGAAGCAGCCGGTCCCGGGGTCGCGGTCCAGTGGCCGCATCGCCTCGACCAGTTCGGCCAGCAGCCCGCTGCTGAGCGCATTGAGCACCTCGGGGCGGTGCAGCGTCACGGTGACGACGCGATCCTGTCGCTCGATCTTGATGAAGTTCACGGTGTCTCCCTTCCCAAGGGTTCCGGGGGCCGGTCTACGAGTCCCAGATGGCGCCGTACGCGGGGATCCCGCGGCACTCCAGGCCGTGGACCACCTGCCAGGTGAGCTTCTTGTTGGAGATGCAGATGACGGCCTCGGCCCCGAAGTCCGCGTACGCAGCGTGGGCGAGCCGGACCATGTCGGGCTTGCCGTGTTCGGAGGTGTCCCAGATGACCGCGTCGGGCTGGACGGCCAGGATCTCGTCCACCAGGGCGTCGCCGTAGGTCGTCCGGGGGTCGCGGGTCGCCCACACCAGCCGCGCCGGGACCTCCTGGGCCAGCAGATGAGGGAGGCAGGGGCCGATGCCGCTGCCGGTGGCCACGTAGACCACCTTGCGGAACAGGGTCTCGATGTTGGCCACGCCCGCGGTGGTGATGCCCTTCACCCACACCCGGGTCGGCGCGTCGTCGATGAAGGTGCCCGTCCAGTCCCCGGCGCGGGAGATGGTGAGCCGGAACCCCGACTCGCCCGGCGCCGGCACATTGGCGAACGAGTGCCACTCCCGCAGCGGGCTGCGGCTGATCGCCGTCGAGGACCCGGCGAAGGGCGTCACCCCGTGGTTGAAACGGGCGAGCGCCACATGGGCGGAGGGACGTTCGACGGCCACCGGCACCCGGCGCAGCCGCAGCCACGGCAGCGCGATGCTGAAGGTGATCACGGCCAGTACCCAGACGCCCGGCGCCGCCAGCAGCCGCCCGGCGGCCGACCCCTCGCCGGGCGCGTCGAGCGTGGTCAGCACGGTCTGCGCCCAGAAGAGCACGAGCGCCGCCCAGCCGCCGAAGCGGTGGGTCTTCTCGAAGTGGTCGTGGAACCGCGCCCGGAAGGGCGGCAGCGCCGTGGCCGTGATCCCGATCAGCAGGACGACCAGGGCGTACGAGACGATGAGCGTCGCCGCCGGGGCGGTGTGCCGGGTCAGCGAGGCCACCAGGGCGAGGAACCAGAGGGTGCCCGCGAGGGCGCCGCCGACGTGCACCCCGCCGAAGTGGTAGACCTTCGCCAGCGTCCACCGGATCCTCAGCGGCCAGCTGGTGGGCGCCGCGGTGGCGATGCGGAAGAGCAGATTGATGACGTACTGCTGGCGGATGACGATGGCCACCGCGAAGTTGACGAGCGCCGCGTCGGAGAGCGTACGAGGCGTCAGGCCACCGCCCGAACGGGACAGCAGGAACGCCAGGTTGACCGCGAGGACCAGGGCGATGAGGCGGTTGTAGTGCATCAGGCGCGGATGCTTCAGCAGCCCGCGCACCCCCGGTGTCCGGGGCGGCAGCGGCAGGTCCGCGGCGCGCGGCGGCGCTTCGGCGCGGGGTGTGGTCACGATGCGAGGTGTGGTCACGACGCCACCTCACCGGCCGTGCGGCGCTCGGCGGCCAGCCGCAGCAGAGCCGACTTGTCGACCTTTCCGCGGCTGGTGAGCGGCAGCGCGGGGAGGGTGTGGACGGCCACCGGCACGCAGTAGTAGGGGAGGGCCCGGGCCACGGCCTGCCGCGCCGACTCGGGGTCGACCCGCAGCGGGGCGGCGAAGGACACCAGACTGCGGTCGTCCAGCTTGAGCGTCACCGCGCGGACGCAGCCGGGGACCGCTTCGAGGACGGCCGATACGGAGTCCAGCTCGACCCGGAAGCCCCGCACCTTGACCTGGTCGTCGGTGCGGCCCAGGTGCTCCAGCTCGCCGTCGGGCGTCCAGCGGCCCAGGTCGCGGGTGCGGAACATCAGCCGCCCGCCGCCGAGGAACGGGTCGGGCGCGTACCGTTCCGCGGTGAGCCGCGGATTGTGCAGATAGCCCGCCGACACGCAGTCGCCACCGGCCCACATCTCACCGGTCTCGCCGATGGCACACGGACGCCGCTCGGCGTCCAGGACGTACACGGTGTTGTTGGGGGTCGGCCGTCCGACGGTCAGCCGCAGCGCCGCCGGGTCATGGCGCTGCATGGTGTTGACGATCGTGGTCTCCGTCGGCCCGCACGCGTTGTAGAAGGTGCAGACCCGGGCCCAGCGGTCGGCGAGCGCGCGCGGACACGGCTCCCCGGCGACGGCCGCGACCTTGACCCGCCCGCACAGCTCCGGGTCGACCGCGCTGAGCACGGTGGGGGTCGCGATGACCACGTCCACCCGGCGCACGGTCTCGGCGATGTCGGCGCCACGGATGACCAGGGTGGCGCCGTGGCTCAGACAGCCGAGGATCTCCCACGCGGCCATGTCGAAGGCCACGTTGAGGATCTGGGACACCCGCAGCCCGGGCCGCATCCCTAAGTTCCCGGGCTCGGTGAGCAGGAGGTTGCACACATTGCGATGGGTGACGGTGACCCCGTTGGGCGCTCCCGTGGTGCCGGAGGTGAACAGGATGTAGCAGCCGTCGTCCGGTGTCACGGGCCGGGCGGGGGCGAAGGGGCGTCCGGTCCCCTCGCCGTCGAAGGGGTCGAACGAATCGAAGGAGTCGGCCATCGCGGTGTCGATCGGGACGACGGTGTGGCCGGGTGGCGCCGGAATGCGGTCCGCGTAGGCGGACGTCGTCAGGATCACCCGGGTCGACGCCGTACGGATGACATGGCCGAGCTGGGCCGGGGGCGCCAGGCCCGCGTCCTGCGGCACATAGGCCGCGCCCGCCTTCAGGGTCGCCAGCAGCCCGACGAGCATGGGGATGGAGCGCCGGACGAACAGCGCGACGTGGTCGCCGGGGCGCACGCCCAGCCGGGCGAGCCGTGCCGCCAGCCGTCCGGCCTGCCGGTCCAGCTCCCCGTAGGTGATCGTCTCGCCGAGGTGCTCGGCCGCGACGGCGAGCGGGGACGCGGTGGCGTGCCGCTCGATGGCCTGGTGGATCAGGGAACAGGGCGGTGTGGTCGCCGGTCCCTGGCCGAACCGCTGGAACAGCCGCCGGTCCGTGCCGGAGAGATGCCGGAGGGGATCGGCGGGCCACTCCGGTCGTGCGTCCCGATGCAGGGTGTGTATCCGCATATGTCGCCCACTCTCGTTCGACAAGTCGGTCGTTGTTCGGCTGATGGAGCCGCGTGCGGGCACGAAGAGCCCAGGTACGGAGGTGAGGGTGAAAAGTGATGAGCCGTTTGAAGTGCGACAGGTGGCACGTCGGCGAGGAGATCAGGCCCCGCCGGCCAGGTCACATGCGCACCGTGTGGCACGTGATCATCAGCCGTCTCGCTTGCTTGAGAGCTTAAGGACGTGCGCGGCGCGCACGGAAGACGGGCGACGGGCACAAGTTGGCCAGGATCCCACTAGAGTGCACCCGCGCGGAAAGAGATGCCTTGTGGCCTTGATGCCGACCTGGTAGCGGCAGAAGCGGGGCGGTGCCACCGAAACTGACACCATGTCATCCCGCTCGCCGATGGCCGAGATCCGCCCCGGGCCGCCGTCCGGATAGCATGGACGGCCCGCCCGCACCGCCGCACGGAGACAGAGCCTTGGCCACACAACGGATCCCGGTCCTTCTCATCACGGGTTTCCTGGGTTCCGGAAAAACCACGATGCTCAACCATCTGATGCGCGACAGCGTGGACACCCGGATCGGGGTCATCGTCAACGACTTCGGCAGCATCAACATCGACGCCATGGCCGTCGCCGGACAGGTCGACTCGATGATCCCCATCGAGAACGGCTGTCTGTGCTGCGCCGCCGACGCCTCCGAAATGGACGAGATGCTCGACCGGCTCACCGACCCGGAGCTGCGCATCGACGTGGTCGTGATCGAGGCGAGCGGTCTGGCCGAACCGCAGAGCATGATCCGTACGCTGCTGTCCAGCGGCAACCAGCGCATCCGCTACGGCGGCCTGGTGGAGGTCGTGGACGCCGCCGAGTTCGCGAGCACCCGCGACCGCCATCCCGAGCTGGACCGCCATGTGCGCGACGCCGACCTGATCGTGCTCAACAAGACCGACCGGGTGGGGGAGGAGGAGCGGCAACGCGTCCTGGACACCGTCGCCGAGATCGCCCCGGGGCTGCCCGTCCTCACCGCCGAGCACGGCCGCGTCGACCCCGGTCTCCTCTTCGACCACGAGCCCCGGGACACCCCCGAAGAGCGCTTCCGGCAGCTGTCGTTCGCCGACGTGTGTGCCGACGAGCACGACCACGGCCGCCATCTCCACGCCGCCTACGAGAGCGTTGAATTCACCTCGGCCGAGCCGCTGGACCCGCGCCGGTTCATGGAGTTCCTCGACGCCCGGCCCGCGGGCCTCTACCGCCTCAAGGGCTTCGTCCACTTCGCGGGCGCCGAACCTCAGCGGAAGTACGGCCTCCACGCCGTCGGCGCGTACCTGCGGTTCCAGCCGGTGCCCTGGGAGCGCGGGGAACCCCGCACCACCCAGCTGGTGATGATCGGCACCGGCATCGACGCCGACACCCTCACCAAGCGGCTGACCGACTGCGTCGCGACCGGTCCGGACTCGGAGCAGGTCGACGAGCGGCACATGATGGGAGTGCTGCGCTACGTGGACGACGCGGACTAGAGGGGCGTTACGGAGTGCCGAAATCGGGAAGGGTGACCGAGCCGTCCTCGGCGAGCGGGAACCCGGGGTTGTACGCGACTTCCCAGACGTGGCCGTCCGGGTCGGTGAAGGCGCTGGAGTAGAAGCCGATGGCGTTGACGGCCGCGGGCTTGGTGATCGTCCCACCGGCCCGTTCCGCCGCCGCGAGCAGAGCGTCGACCTCCGCCTCGGACCGCACGTTGTGCGCCAGGGCGATCCCGCCGAACCCGGCCGCGGGCCCCGGCTCCAGCCCGCAGTCCCGCGCCAGCTTGTCGCGCCCCCACAGGACCACTCCCAGGCCGCCCGCCTGGAAGAACACGGTCTCCTCGACTTCCTGCCCCCGCCAGCCCAGGGCCTCGTAGAAGGCCTTGGCCCGAGCGAGATCGGAGACGCCCAGCGTGACCAACGTGATGCGCTGTTCCATGCGAGCACGGTATTACGGCTCGGAGCAGCTGCGAGCACAGCGCCCCGACGAAGACGCGATGAGGAACTGGTCGCGTACGCTGCGCGGTCGCGGTCACCCTGGACGACCACGACCCCTGGCACGGTTTCGTCGGCTACGTGGAGGCCGCCTGTGCGATGCAGGCCGCCGACTACGGCTTCGCCGACGTACTGACCATGACCTTCCCCACCGCCAAGGCCCTGGAGGAGCGCCGCGACGACCCCTGCCCGTGGCCCCCTGCCCGACTCGCCCGAGCACGATGCCATCCAATCCACTTACTCGATGGTCACCCCGAGCCCCGCCGACACGGATGACACCACTTGGTGGAGAGGCGTCGTCACCGGCGTCATGCACGCCCGGAAGCGGTCACAGCCAACGCGCCGCGGATCGCGGGCACGACTCCTTGGCGGTCGCTATCGGGCGACGTAGCCGCCGTCGACGGGCAGGGCGGCGCCGACGACGAAGCCGGATCCGGGGCTGCACAGCCACAGGACGGCCTGGGCGATTTCGTCCGCGGTGCCGAGCCGGTTGATGGGCTGGTTGGCTTCGGCCTCGGCGCGGTCCAGCTCTCCATTGGCGATCATGTCGCTGACCATGGGGGTGTCGATGGTGCCGGGGCAGATGGCGTGGATGCGGATGCCGCGCGAGGCGTATTCGAGGGCGGTGCTGGTGGTCAGGCCGATGACTCCGTGCTTGGAGGCGTGGCAGGAGACGCGGCCGGGGATGCCGACGAGACCGCCGAGGGAGGAGCAGTTGACGATGGCGCCGCTGCCTTGGACGCGCATGTGGCGCAATTCGTGCTTCATGGGAGGGCCGGAAGCCGGTCCCGAAGTACATCTGCCTGCGGCTCAACACCAGCTTGACCGGACGGCCCGTCTCCCGGGCGGCCAGCGCGGCGACGACCACGTGGGGCCAGCAGCGCAACCCACTTCCGAAGACACCTCCGACGAACGGCGAGATGACGCGGACGGAGTCCATGGGCAGGTCGAACACCGTGGAGTATTCGGTCTGCGTACCCACCACCCACTGCGTCTTGCCGACCGGCCTGATCGGCGAACTCGTCACCCGTAGCGAGGAGTTCCGCACCGCCTGGGCCAAGCACAACGTCCGCCTTCACCACACCGGCCGCAAGTCCTTCCGCCACCCCGCCATCGGCGTGATCACCCTCGACTTCGACGCCATGGAACTGCCCGCTCAGCCCGGCCTGACCCTCACCGCCTACAGCGCCGCCCCCGGCACACCCGATCACGACACCCTGCGTCTCCTGGCCGCCTGGGCCGCCACCGAGACCGACCAGCCCACCGGAAGACCGGCGTCCCGCGGCCAACAGGACGGATGAGCGCCGCACACAGCGACAAGTGGGCCGGGGGTACCCGTCAGCTGGAACGCGCCCCAGGGTTCGACGTGTCGAGGGCCAGCGTGATGGCCAGCGTGCCGAGCACCGTCCCCATCATGTAGCGCTGCACCTTGAGCCAGGAGGGTCGTCGTGAGAGGAACACGGCGATGGTTCCCGCGGCCAACACGATGGTCAGGTTCACCGCAACGCTCACCACGATCTGGATGGAGCCGAGCAGCAGGCCCTGGAAGAGGACATGGCCCGCGTCCATGTTGATGAACTGCGGGATGAGCGAGAGGTACATGATGGCAATCTTGGGGTTGAGCAGGTTCGTCATCAGACCCATCGTGAACAGCTTGCGCGGCGAGTCCCGCGTGACGTCCTGCGGCGCGAAGGCGGAGACACCGCCCGGCTTCAGAGCGGTCCAGGCGAGATGGGCGAGATAGACCGCACCGGCCAGCTTCACGGCGACGTACAGCTCGGGCACGGCGAGGAAGACGACCGACAGGCCCAGATTCGCTGCCAGCAGATAGACCATGAAGCCCAGGGCGACACCGCCGAGGGAGATCATGCCGGCACCTTTCCCCTGGGTGATGCTGCGGGACACCAAATAGATCATGTTCGGGCCCGGGGTGAGCACCATCCCCAGAGCCACCGTCACGACGCCGAGGATGCCGCTCAGCTCAATCATGAATACCCCTCAAGGTGAACCCGCAACGGATGCACCGAGGTGGCGGGAGAGCCGGTGCCGCCTCAGAGCAATGCCGAGTGTATTCCCCGTCTGATCTCAGAGCAACAATGGATATTGCACTCAGTGCAATATCGTGCTTGGATGGCGCCGTGAAGGACTACCAGAGCGTCGCCGACACCGTGGCCGAGGAGATCAGGTCGGGCATGCTCAGGCCGGGCGATCGGCTTCCCCCTCAGCGAGAGTTCGCCCAGCGGCACGGCATCGCCAACTCCACGGCGACGCGGGTCTATCAGGAGCTCGCCCGGCGCGGCCTCACCGTGGGCGAGGTGGGCCGCGGCACGTTCGTACGCGCGGCTCCCCGCACATCCGCCCCCGCGTTCACCGAGCCCACCACCAGCAGAATCGACCTCGAGCTCAACTACCCCGTGGTGCCCGAGCAGGCTGAGCTGCTGGCCACTGGGCTCGGCGGGCTGTTGCGACCCGATGTCCTGGAGTCCGTGCTGCAACCGGTCGGCGCGGCAGGCACCCCCGACACCCGGGAGGCCGCCGCCGATCTACTCGCCCGCGGCGGCTGGCGCCCCGATCCGGCGCAGGTTCTGTTCGCCGGTAACGGGCGTCAGGCAATCTCGGCCGTCATCACCGCCCTGGTGCCACCCGGCACCCGGCTGGGCGTCGAAGAGCTGACCTACCCGGTGATCAAGTCGATCGCCGCCCGGCTCGGGATCGTCCTCGTGCCGCTGGCCATGGACGCCGAGGGGCTCATCCCGGAGGCCGTCGAGGAGGCTCACCGCAGCGGTCCACTGAGCGCTGTCTATGTACAGCCGACCCTCCACAACCCACTGTCGCTGACCATGCCCCCAGAGCGGGTGGAGCGGCTTGCCGACGTGCTTCTGCGGTGGGGAATCCCTGCGGTCGAGGACGCCATCTGGTCCTTCCTCCGTGACGATCTGCCGCCGCTCGCGGCACTCGCCCCCGAACGGACAGTCCTCGTCGACAGCCTTTCCAAGCGGCTCGCCCCCGGCCTGACGCTGGGGTATGCGGTGGCACCCGCTGCGGCCGCGGGAAGCGTCGCCACCTCGCTGCGTTCGGGTGGGTGGACACCCATGCGGTTCGCCCTGGAAGCGGCGTCCCACTGGCAGACGGACGGAACGGTGAAGGCGCTCGTCCAGGCCAAGCAGCGGGAAGCCCGCGTACGCCAGGAGATCGCGGGTGAACTCCTCGGCGACTTCACGGTGCAGAGCGATCCGCTTTCCTACTACTGTTGGTGGCAGCTGCCTCGCCCGTGGCGTGCGGACACATTCGTGGCCGCAGCAGCGCGGCACGGCATCGGGGTGGCCCCGGCAGCCGCGTTCACC
The DNA here is from genome assembly GCF_052851135.1 of Streptomyces sp. BRA346. NCBI lineage: Bacteria > Bacillati > Actinomycetota > Actinomycetes > Kitasatosporales > Streptomycetaceae > Streptomyces > Streptomyces sp. BRA346. The sequence goes on from NZ_JAIWIH010000003.1 coordinate 201,692, forward strand.
GTCAGCGGCAATCACGCCCCCAACGCGATCCGGCTGGGACTCGCCTCACCGCGGATCGACGTCCTGCCCCAGGCGCTCTCCACGCTCGCCGCACTCGCCCGGTCCGCCCCCGACGACTTCGTCACGGACTGACGTCCGGTTCCCTGAAGCGCGCGGCGAGTTCGCTGCGGGAACGGATGCCCAGCTTGGAGTAGACGTGCGTCAGGTGGTACTGCACGGTCTTGACCGAGATGAACAGCTCCAGCGCCGTCTACTGGCTGGCCACGCTCTCCGACCGCAAGACCACCCGCGCCTTCGGCATCACCGTCATGGCGGCACTGACGGTCGCGTCGACGGTCTCCGACTCCATGGACCGTCTCTCCCTGGTGCTCAGGACGATCGGCCCCTTCTTCTGGCTGCTGCTGCCGCTCGCCGCCGGCACCATGACCGGCCTGCGGCGCGCCTACCTGGCATCGGTGCAGGCCCGCGCCGAACACGCCGAGCGCACCCGGGAGGAGGCACGGCTGCGCGTCACCGGCCGCCACCCGGGTCCTCATCCTGACGACGTTCGAGACCGAGGACTACGTCGCCCATGCGCTGCGCGCCGGTGCCAGCGGCTTCCTCGGCAAGGACGTCACCGCCGACACCCTGCTGGCGGGCCTGCGCACGGTGGCCTCCGGCGAGGCCCTCCTGTCACCTGCCGCGACCCGCACCCTCATCACGAACTTCCTCATGACCCCCGCCCCCGACACCCACCTCGCGCCCCCGGAGTGCCTGTCCGAACTCACCGGCCGTGAACGCGAGGTGATGGGCCTGGCCGCCGAGGGCAAGTCCAACACCGAGATCGCCGAGGTCCTCACCCTCAGCCCGCTGACCGTGCGCACACACATCCACCGCGCGATGACGAAACTGGGCGCCCGCGACCGCGCCCAACTGGTCGTCATCGCTTACCAGACGGGCCTGGCCCAGGCGGCCCCGCCCGCCCCATGACCGCGGAGGGTGTCGTCGACGTTCTCAGGACGGGTCCTTGCGCGTGACGTCGCCGGGGGAGGCCCGAATGACGCGTGGGGTGTTCGGGGCGTTGGCCGAGGTGTCGTCGGCCTTCATGGCCCTGGCCTCGCCTTTGAGGATGCGGGCCGCTTTGCCCGCGGAGCGGGTGAGGTCGGGGAGCTTCTTGGCGCCGATCAGGACGATGGCGACGATGAGGAGGAGAGCGAGCTCGCTGAGGCCGAACATGGGTGGGTGGTCCCCTCCGGTAGGTGGCGGCCCGTGACGTGGGCCGCGAACGACGACGGTAATCTACGGCACTGTAGAAATATGGGCCAGGGTGCCGTTGGATCGCGTGGCTACGATGAACCACCCCGCCCGGGCATGGGCGGCAGTTGACCGGAGGGAGACGGGGTGAGAGACCAGGGGCGCGGCCGACGGCGCGGTCAGGGTGAGCTGGAGGCGCAGGTGCTGGCGGCTCTGCGTGAGGCGCCGGAGCCCGCGAGCGCGGCGTGGGTCCAGGAGAAGCTCGGCGGTGCTCTGGCCTATACGACCGTGATCACCATTCTGACGCGGCTGCTGGCCAAGGGCGCGGTGACGCGGGAGAAGGCCGGCCGGTCCTTCGTGTGGACGGCGGCGGCCGACGAGGCGGGTCTGGCCGCCTTGCGGATGCGGCGGGTGCTGGACAAGGAGGACGATCGCGAAGCGGTGCTGGCCAGCTTCGTGACCGGCCTGTCGCAGCAGGACGAGCAGATGTTGCGGGAACTGTTGGCACGGGCCAGGGAAGCGGAGGAGTAGAGGAGTTCATGGGGGTCTTCGTCTTCCTGCCGCTGGTGTTGCCCTTGACTGCGTGGCCGATCGCCCGGCTGGCGGAGCAGCATCTGCACCCGCGTGCGGCGACCTGGTTGCTGTCCGCGGTGGCCGGGGTGTTCGCGGTGTGCAGCACGCTGTGCCTGGGGCTGCTGATGGTGGTCGGCACGGCCCAGTTGCCCGGCAACCCGCTGCCCGACGGCTGGTCGGACCCGGAGGTGCGCGAAGCCGTTCCGTACGACGAGGTGGCGGGCAAGGCCGCCATTCCCGCGCTGTTCGCCGTGCTCGCCGCGTGCACCCGGGCGCTGTGGCGCCACCAGCGCGTACGGCGCCGCGCCGAGCGCGCCCTCGCGGGCCTGCCCGCCACCCCGGTGGCGGTGCTGCCCGACGAGGCGCCGTACGCCTACGCCCTGCCGGGCAGGCGGGACCGCGTCGTGGTGAGCACCGGGATGCTCGCCGGGCTGGACTCGGCCGAGCGCCGGGCCCTGTTCGCCCACGAGCGCACGCATCTCGCCCGCCGCCACCACCGGTTCCTGCTCACCGTGCAACTCGCGGCGTGGGCCAACCCGTTCCTGCGTCCGCTGCGGACCGCGGTCACCTACACGGCCGAGCGGTGGGCGGACGAGGAGGCGGCACAGACGGTCGGCAACCGGCGCACCGTGGCGCGGGCGATCGGCAAGTCCGCGCTGATGTCCCGGGGCGCGCCGGTCGGCACGCTGGCGGGCTTCGCCGCCACGGGGCCGGTGCCCCGCCGGGTGGCCGCGCTGCTGCGCCCCGCTCCCGCGGGGCGCATCTGGCCGCCCGCGTTCACCACGGTGGGCCTGGCCGCATGGGGTGCCGCGGTGGGCACGACGGCGTCGGCGCTGTCCTCGGCGAACTCGGCGGTCACCCTGTTCCTGATCCTCCACGCGGCCACCCCGATGTAACCGGGTCGCCGGTGTCCTGCGGTGTCGATGGGACGAGCAGGAAGGAATGGAGCTGTCCGAGGAGTTCGGTGATGTTCTCCTGGTCGGTGCGGTAGCGGACGAGCTTGCCGGTACGCACCGACTTGAGCAGCCCGCCGCGTCGGAGGACGGCGAGGTGCTCGGACGTGGTCGACGCACCGAGTCCGGCGCGTTCGGCGGCCTCGCCGACCGTCAGCTCCTCGCCGTTGGCGAAGTGCGAGAAGAGCTTCTGGCGCGTCCCGCTGGCCAGCGCCTTGAGGAACACCTGGAGCTCGTCTGCGGGCAGGGCGGCCCCGGGGTGCGTCTCCTGCTCTACGTCGGGCCGGAAGGCCTGGTCGTCGGCCGTGTGCGGTTCCAGGTCGAACTCGGCCGGAGGAATGTCCAGGGCGAAGCAGACTTCGCGGACGACGGCCCGTTCGCTGTCGTCGAAGTGGCCGTCGGCACCACCGATGACGATGCCGATCTGGACGACGGCCCGTGCCTCGGCGGGCTTCTTCTTCGCCTTGCTGATCTCCTGTATCGCGCTGACCTTGCCGAGGTCGAAGTCCACGGTCAGCTTGTCGAGGTTCTCCTCGAAGCGGCGGTGCAGATCGTCCGAAGGGAAGGTCTGGAGCACATCGTTGGTGGCGATGAGCTGGGCGACGCGTTCCCGCTCCGAGGGATCGATCCTGCCGTCCGCCGCCGCCACCAGGGCGCACATCGCGATGCTGGCGTCCCGGAAGGCTCCGCTCTTCAGGTGGCTCTTCTTCGCCGTGAGCTGAGCCTGCATCGATTGGACCGAGTCCTTGAGGCGGTCCCACAGCGCCATCTGCATCTCCTTGTCGGTACTCCCCATCGCGTGACGTGGAAAGAGAAAACTACAGGTTTGTAGAGAGGTGCCGCGAAGGGGGTTGTACTTCCGCGGGGCCTGGTGGCTTCACATGATCGGTCACCTGCCTCCATGACTTCTACGGTCCTGTAGATTTTCCCTTGGTCGGGCACGCGGCCCGAGCAGACGGTGTTTCCAGCCCGGCCTCGCTGGCGTGGTCGCGGGCCTCGGCCGGAAGGTGAACACCGGCCCGGGTGACGTGGACCTCGACGCCAGTGCGCTGGTGCTGGGCGTGGACGGCCGGATCCTCTCGGACGAGCATTTCGTCTTCTTCAACAACCGTGCCACGCCCGACAGCGCCGTTCGGCACACCGGCGACAACAGGACGGGCGAGGGTGAAGGGGGCGACGAGCTGACCGAGGGCGGCCGCGATGAGACAGCGATGGTGTTCGGCCAGCTGTACCGGCGGGACGGGGAGTGGAAGTTCCGCGCGATCGGCCAGGGTCATGCGTCGGGTCTGCTCGGAATCGCCAAGGACTGTGGCGTCGATGTGTGAGCGTTTAAGGGACACCATGCGCAGGACGCTGCCGTAAGGCTCCGGTGTCCGGGTGCGTGGCGACGACGCCTCACGGCCGGGCGGGGTGGAAGGGCCGGGTGGCCCGGAGGGCGGTGCTGGAGGCGCCGTCGTCGCGCGGGGTGCAGCAGATTCGGCCGTTCGTCATCTCGGCGAGGCGCGGTCGGCCATGGTGCGGTCAGTTCTCGGGGTGCAGCAGGCCGCGCCGGTAAGCGGGGACGAGCCGTCGTGGCACCTGGTGTTCGCGGCCGTCGATGGTGATCGTCACCAGGTCCGGCGCGCTTGCCTTCCACTGCGCGCGGCGGTTGCGGGTGTTGCTCCGGGACATCTTCCGCTTGGGTACGGCCATGACGAAGGGGTCCTCTCCTGCTCGGTGTGGTTCCTGTAGCCCGTCCATGAAAATGGCCGCCGTTTTCATGTGGCGATCTGGTGAGCCCCGCCCTTCCTGGTCGTCACCCACGACCAGGAGGAGGCCATGTCGCTCGCCGACCGGATCGCCGTCCTGGACGCCGGGCGCGTCCAGCAGGTCGACACCCCCGTCGAGCTCTACCAGCACCCCCGGAGCCGGTTCGTCGCGGGATTCGTCGGCGCCAACAACGTCTTCTCCGGACGGCTGATGCCCTCCGGCGGACTCGACGTACCCGGCGTCGGTGTCCTGCCCGCCCCGGCCGGGAAGGCGGCGCGGCGGGCCGCGGGCCGATTGGACTCGGCGAAGCCGGGGGCTGCCGACCGTACCTAGACTCGGCCCATGGAGATCCCTGACGCCACCGCGCTCGCCCGCGACCTCGCCCCCACCGGAGTGCTCCGCGCCTCCATCAACCTCGGCAACCCCGTCCTCGCCCAGGGCACCGCGGACGCGCCCCGCGGGATCACCGTCGATCTTGCCGGTGAGATAGCCCGACGCCTTGGCCTGCCCGTGGAGTTCCTCTGCTTCGACGCGGCCCGCAAGTCCTACGAGGCCATGGCCACCGACCGCGCCGACCTGTGCTTCCTCGCCGTCGATCCGGCCCGTGAGACGGAGATCGCGTTCACCGCCCCGTACGTACACATCGAAGGCGTGTACGCCGTCCCTGCCGACTCCACCCTGCGGGCCCCTGAAGACGTGGACCGCCCGGGCATCCGCATCGGCGTGAAGCAGGGCTCCGCCTACGACCTCTACCTGACGCGCACCTTGCGCCACGCCACCGTGGTCCGGGGCCCGGAGGGTGTGGACGTCTTCCACGCCGATAAGCTGGAGGCCGCGGCGGGAATCCGGCAGCCACTCACCGCACACGTCGCCGACCGCCCCGAACTGCGTCTCATCGAGCCCGCGTTCATGACGATCCGGCAGGCGCTCGGGACAACGAAGGCGCGGCATCCGGAGACGGTGCGGTTCCTGAGCGAGACGGTGGCTCACTTGGCGGCGTCCGGGTTCGTCGCCCAGGCCCTGAGCCGGTCCGGACAGAACCCGGCACTCGCCGCACCAACGGATCAATGAGGATTGTCTCGACCAGCCCAATCCAGGCGGGGAGAGCTGGCCAGTGGACCGTGTGGGCCGCTTCCTGGCGCCATCCGGCGCTGATGCCGTCCTTCTGGTGCCATAGCCCAGCGCGGACACCAGCCATAGCTGACTAGCGATCAATCGAGCTCAGTTTTGAATCGGCCACACCGTCCAACGCCCGGATATCACACACCTGTAGGGGATTTCCCCGTCCCCGACGGATCGGCCTCAGGGGCTACGCCGCTCAGTAGCCGACGCGGAAGGTCGCGTCCTGCCGCTCGGTCGCCGTGGAGATGGGGTCGATGCGCAGGACGTAGTTGGAGTGGCGGATGTAGCGGGTGGGGTTGTTGTACGAGCGGAAGGAAGCCCAGGTGGAGTCGGCCAGCCCGGCCGTGCGGTAGAAGGTGGCGTCCGCGGCGTACGTGGACGTCCCGTCGTTGGCGTCGAGTCGGAGTTCGTAGTTGTAGTGGCGCAGGTGGCGGGTCGGGTTGTTGACCGACTGGAAGGACACCCCCGAGCTGTCGGCGAGGCCCGGCACCAGCTTCCACAGCGAGTCGGTGTACAGGTCGAAGGGATACGTGTCGATGCGGCCGACGTAGTCGAAGTGGCGGACGTAGCGATCCGGGAAGTTGTACGACTTCAGCCGGTTCCAGGCCGGGGCGCCCCACTTGGCGATCAGGTTGTTGTACTCGGCCGTGGTGATCGTCGTGATCCCGCAGTGCTTGGAGTTGACGGGCTGGGTGTAGGTCTTCTGGTCGAGCGCGGTCCAGGTGCCGGAGGCGAGGTCGGTGCTGCGCCAGGCGTAGAAGACCCCGTTGGGGGTGTAGGTGTCGCCCCACAGGTACCAGGTGTTGGAGGTCAGGGACTTGTAGACGGTCGGCGCCTCGGTGCCGCCGTGCGCGACACCGGCGCTGAACTCCTTGAAGCTACCGGGGTTCAGGGAGGTGGAGCGGGCCGCCACCAGTGTCTGGTTCTTCTTGAAGAACAAGTAGTTGTAGCCGCCCACGCCGACGGCCATGTCACCGTCGATCACGTCGTAGCCGGGGTCGAAGAAGACCAGCGGGGCGGAGGCGGTGACGAAGTCGCTGGTGTAGTTGACCATGATCACGTTGTGGCCGCTGGAGTTGACCGAGGAGTAGATGACCGCGTACTGCCCTCTGCCCGCGTCCCAGAACGCCTCTGGTGCCCAGCTGTGGGTGGTCATGTCGTGCAGCTTCAGCCGCCGGTAGCCGGTGAAGGTGCGTAAGTCGGCGGAGTCCCAGACATGGATGTACTGGCTGTTGTAGCTCCAGTCGGTCCCCTTGAGGTCGGTGGCGAGGACGACGAACCTCCCGTCCTGTTTGCGCATGAGGAAGGGATCGCGCAGGCCGAGCGCGCCCGCGGTGGGGGTGACCAGGGGGTTGTTCTGGTTCAGCGGTGTCCAGTTGAGGGAGTCCGTGCTGACGGCGAGGTGGAGGCCGTAGTCGGTGCCCGCGCCCAGGCTGGTCGACTCGGTGAAGTAGCACATCGCATAGGCCGAGTCGGCGGCGTGGGCCGTTCCGGCGCCGAGGGTCAGTGCGCCGGAAACCGCCAGGGGTGTGGCGGCAGCCATGCCGAGGAAGCGGCGGCGGGACGGCTGGGAGCCGGGGCGGAGCATGGCACTCATCTTGGTCTCCAAGGGAGGTGCATGAGCCGGGCCAGCGGCCGCGGCTCGTGGGGGGTGTCGAGGGTATGGGATGTGCGGCCAAGCACCAGATGATGTCGGTATTTCGAACGAAGTTCGGCGAGTCGGTCAGAAGGTAGACCGTGGCAGCTGGTGCGTCAATCGTTCTGCCGAGCCCGGCCGGACAGCGATACGTTCTTTTGTGTGCGGGACGGGTCAGGGCGGGACCAGGGAACACTGAGGGGCGCCCCCGATGCCCAGGTGCCCGCCCGCTGACAGCGTGTAAGGCATGACCTCAACGCGCATGTCACGAAGGGTTTTCGGGAGAGCCGCGCTGGCAGGAACCGCCGCGCTGGCCACCGGCGCGGCACTGCCCGCGCGCCGCGCCGCCGCCTCGCCCATGGCGCTCCCGCCGCTGGATCCCACCGCCCTACAAGCAGCGATCGACGACCTCCAGAGCCCGCCGTCGACCGCGGCCCAGCTGCGCATCAGCGGCACAGCGGGCCGGTGGCGCGGTACCTCGGGCGTGGCCGACATCGGGACGGGGCGGCCGGTGAGGGCGGGTGACCAGGTCCGGGTCGGCAGCATCACCAAGGTCTTCGTCGCCACGGTGGTACTCCAGTTGGTGGCGGAGGGCCGGATCACGCTGGATACGCCGGTGCGACGGGTCCTGCCGGGGCTGCTGCCGGACCGGTACGCGGCCGTCACCGTGGCGCATCTGCTGAACCACACCAGCGGGCTGCCCGACCACGTCGGCATCCCGGAACCGAAGACCGCGGAGGAGGTGTTCCAGCACCGCTTCGATCACTGGACGCCGCGGGAGTGGGTGGCGACGGCGACGCACGGGCCGCTGAAGTTCGCGCCGGGCACCCGGCAGCAGTACCGCGGCATCAACTACGTACTGGCCGCGCTGATCATCGACACGGTGACCGGCCGCCCGTACGGGAAGGCCGTCGAGGCCCGCATCCTGCGCCCGCTGGGTCTGGAACACACCGTCGTACCAGGCGACGACCCACACATCCATGGCCGACACGTGCACGGCTACCTGAAGATGGCCGACGGCAGTCTGCGGGACATCACCGTGTACGACCAGTCGTCCACCCGGGGCGAAGGCGACATGGTCTCCACCACCCGCGATGTCGACCGGCTGCTCACTGCGCTGTTCTCCGGTGAGTTGCTTCCGACCGAGCTGCTCCGGCTGATGTTCACCCTGCCGCCGGACGACGTGCGGATGCTGGACGGCAGTCCGGCCCGCTACAGCACCGGGCTCCAGCAGGCCACCGTCAACGGCGTGACCTTGTGGGGCAAGACCGGTGAGACGTACGGCTACAAGAACGCCGCGTTCTCCACCCGTGACCAGCGGCGCCGCTTTGTGCTCGCGTACCACCCGACGACCGCGCGCAACGGCGAGGAGAGCCGGATGACCGCTCGGGTCGCCGATCTGCTCACCCGCACCCCGAGGAACTCGGCGTGACACCCGAATACCAGCAGGCGCTATAGCGAATGCCTATGGCGTCGTGCTCGCCGGATTCGTCAGGATCGCGCTCGCGACGACTTCGAAGAGGTGATCGGCGCGCGGGGCGAGCGCGGGTTGGTCGCTGAGCCACGCGAGCGACCCGGCCAGGGCGAACAGGTCGGTGCCGTCGATGTCGGTGCGCGCCATGCCCTCGGCCTGGGCGCGGGCAAGGAGCCGTGTGCCGGCGGCGCGCATCGTGACGCACGACGTATGAAGCGCGGACTCCGTGTCCTCGATGGCAGCCACCATCAACGCCACAACGCCGCGATAGTTGTGTGCGCATGCGACGAAGTCGCGCAGCCACGACACCAGCGCATCGTCGGGCGAGCTCGACGTTTCGACTTCGCCTGCCCTCGCCGTCAGCTCGTCGAAGCTCGTACGGAGCAAGGCCTCGAACAGCGCCTCACGCGTCGGGAAGTGGCGGAGCAGCGTCGCGAGCCCCACCTCGGCCCTGCGGGCGATGTCGCGCATCGACGCGTCGACGCCTTGCTCGGTGATGACGGTGCCCGCAACGGCGAGTAGGTGGTCGCGGTTCTTCCTGGCGTCGGCCCGCATCGCTCCCTCTTGCCTTTCCGGATCAGTGATCCGTATGTATGATCTGGATCAGTGATCCGGATGCATGGATCACTGATCCGATCAGCGTATCCCGTGGTAGGGGCAGGAGAAGACGATGCCGACACACACGATGCGGGCGATCCGCCTCCATGAGCACGGCGGCCCTGAGGTTCTGCGTGACGACGAGGTGCCGATTCCCGAGCCGGGGCCGGGTGAGGTGCTCGTTCGCGTGCACGCGGTCGGGGTCAATCCCCCCGACTGGTACCTGCGCGACGGGCTGACCAATCTGCCCCCGGAGACGAGGCCGAAGTTCAGCTTGCCCGTGATTCCGGGGACCGACGTGTCAGGCGTGGTCGAGGCCGTCGCCGCCGATGTGGACGGCTTCTCCGTCGGTGATGAAGTCTTCGGCCTCCTGCGGTTTCCCAGCTTCGACGGCAGCGCGTACGCCGAGTACGTGGCAGCGCCCGCGTCGGACCTCGCGCGCAAGCCGGCCGGCATCGACCACGTGCACGCCGCCGGCGCACCCATGGCCCTGCTGACGGCGTGGCAGTTCCTGATCGAGGTCGGACACGATCACCCGTCGCCCTTCCAGGCGGCGCGGCATCGCCCGGTGCCGCTCGACGCCGACACGACGGTGCTCGTCAACGGCGCCGCGGGCGGCGTGGGGCACTTCGCGCTACAGCTGGCGAAGTGGAAGGGCGCACGGGTCACCGCGGTGGCGTCGGGCACGCATGAATCGTTCCTGCGCGAGCTCGGCGCCGACGAGTTCATCGATTACACCAAGAGTCGTCCGGAGGAACTCGTGCACGACGTCGACCTTGTTCTCGACGCCGTCGGTGGCCCCGGGAGCAGTCGCTTCCTGCGCACGCTCAGGCGTGGCGGCGCCCTGTTCCCGGTGTTCTTCGGTGACTTCGACGACGAGGAGACCGCGAAGCTGGGCGTCACGGTCTCGGGCGCCCAGGTGCGCTCGAACGGCGCACAGCTCGCCGAACTGGGCCGCCTGCTCGAGGCGGGCACGGTTCGCGTCGCGATCGACAGCACGTTTCCGCTCGCGGATGCCCGAGCGGCGCACGAACGGGCCGCACGAGGGCATATCCAAGGCAAAATCGTGCTCACGGTTGCTTAAAGCTGCCGCAGGCGATCGCCGAGGCACCCCCTAGCTAGGGGATTCCCTAGGTCCCCATGCGCAACCGTTCGGTGACTTCGGCTGTCCTGGTGGATGTACATGAGGTAAACGCTCACCAACGAGCTGGAGGATCTGTGCGGTCCCGTTCTCTTTCCACCGTCGCGCGCTGCGCGACGGTGGTCGCGCTTGTGACCACCCCCGCCTTACTCGCCGCCCCGTCGGCGGGTGCCGCCGAGGCCCGCACCACCGCGGCGGCCTCCGCGCCGCGGGCCGACTTCAACAAGGATGGATACGCCGACCTCGCCGTCTCCGCGCCGACCGGCACCGTGGGCGGCAAGACCAAGGCCGGTTATGTCGCCGTCGTCTACGGTTCGGCCTCCGGTACGGACACCGGCCACCGGCAGATCGTCAGCCAGGCCACCGAGGGTGTCCCCGGTGACCCCGCCGCCTCGGCGTACTTCGGTGAGGAGACGGTCGCCCGCGACCTGGACGGCGACGGTTACACCGACCTGGCGGTCCAGACGGGCAGCAAGCCCGCCACCACGGTCCTGTGGGGCTCGGCGGACGGCCTGGGCGGTGGCACCCGGCTGCCCGACGGCGACGGCGACAACTTCGGCTACAGCACCATCGCCGGTGGCGACTTCAACGGTGACGGCCACGCCGATCTGGTCGACCAGGTCATCGTCGACAAGGGCTCGGAGCTCGACGAGACGACCGGGCTGCGCGTCCGCTTCGGCCCGTTCACCCGTGAGGGTGCCGCGGCGGGGAGCGCCACCGTCGACACCGGAAAGATCGACCGGCCGACCAGCCTGACCGCGGGCGACATCACCGGCGACGGCAAGGACGAACTCGTCAGCACCCACGCCTTCGAGGAGATGTCAGAGGACACCCTCGTCTGGAAGGGCGGCACGGACGGCCTCGGGAAGACGCCCACCAAGCTCACCGACGCCGCCGCCACGACCATCGGCGACGTCGACAAGGACGGCTTCGGCGACCTCATCATGCGCACCGTCCCCGGCGGTGTCGTCGAGAACCTGCCGTACGACCACGGCACCCTGAAGGTGTTCTACGGCACCGCGTCGGGCCCGAGCACCACGCGCACCAAGACCATCGACCAGAACACCGCGGGCGTGCCGGGCGTCAACGAGGACGGCGACCAGTTCGGCAACGCGCTGAGCGCCGACGACGTCAACGGCGACGGCTACGCGGACGTCGCGGTCGGCATCCCGTACGAGGACCTGGAGGCCGGTCAGAAGGACGCGGGCAGCGTCGTCCAGCTGTACGGCGGCTCGGGCGGGCTGTCCGGAACCGGCGCCCAGGCCTTCACCCAGGACACCGCCGGAGTCCCGGGCGCCGCCGAGGCGGGCGACTACTTCGGTGCGGCGGTCCAGCACGCCGACACCGACGGCGACGGCAAGAGCGACCTGTCCGTGGGTGCCCCCGGCGAGGACGGCGCCCAGACCTCCAGCGGTGCCGCCTGGGCGCTGCGTGGGTCGTCGGCCGGTCTCACGACCGACGGCATCGTCTCCTTCGGTCCCGACGGGCTCGGCGCCCCGGAAGCGGGCGCGGCCCTGGGCAGCGGTTTCCCGCGGTAACCCGATTGTCCCGATGCGTCGCGACGGCCGAACGATCCACTGACCGCCGCTAGTTGACGATTCTTCATGTCTACTGGACGGTAGTGTCCATGGCGACGCATGCGACGCGAGGCATCGCGACTTCAGGCATACGGAACGGCCGGTCCCGAGCGGGCCGTACAGGGCTGCTCGGGGCGGCCGTTCTGCTGGTGGCCGCGATCGTGGCCCCGGGCACCCCGGCGGCCGCGGCCGAACCGCCCTGGTTCGACGGGCGGGCCGCGGACGAGGTGACCACGGACGGGACCCGGTTTGCCGACGGCCACGGCCGCGAGGTCGTGCTCCGCGGCTTCAACGTCTCCGGCGAGACCAAACTGGAGGAGAACAACGGCCTCCCCTTCGCCGGCGTCGCCGACGCCCGGAAGTCCGCCGCCGCGATGCGGAACCTGACCGGGGCGAACTCGGTGCGCTTCCTGCTCTCCTGGGCCCACGCCGAACCCCGGCCCGGCGAGGTGGACACCGGCTACCTGGAGCAGGTCACCGCCCAGATGAAGGCCTTCCTCGACGCCGGAATCCGGGTGTACCCCGACTTCCACCAGGACCTCTACTCCCGCCACATCTTCGACAAGGACAGCTGGTACAGCGGCGACGGCGCCCCGAAGTGGGTCGTCGACGCGGGCGGCTACGGCAAGGAGTCCTGCGGCATCTGCGCCCACTGGGGCCAGAACATCACCCAGAACCAGGCCGTCATGAAGGCCACCCGCGACTTCTGGAACAACCGCGCCCTGACCACCAGCGCCGGAACCGTGCGCGTCCAGGATGCCTTCCTCGCCACCGCCGAGAAGACCATGTCCTACGTCGCCCAGCACCTCCCCGCCGACGCGTTCGCCCGTGTCACCGGCTTCGACCCGCTCAACGAGCCCTACGCGGGCGTCTACGACAACGGCCAGAACAGCCGCACCTGGGAGAAGAACGTGCTGTGGCCGTTCTACGAGAAGTTCCGCGCCCGCATGGACGCCGCGGGCTGGCGGGACAAGCCCGCCTTCGTGGAGCCCAACATGTTCTGGAACTCCAATCTGGACTTCCAGCGCCAGGAGGGCGGACTGCTCGACGTGGGGAAGCCCGGCTCCCGTTACGTCTTCAACACCCACTACTACGACCAGAAGGCCATCTCCGGCATCTTCATGCCCGGCAAGGCCGCCGACGGCCAGTACTCGACCGACTTCGGAGCCGTCCGCGACCGCGCCACCGCCCTCAACACCCCCGCTGTGATGAGCGAGTTCGGCCATCCGCTCACCGGCTTCACCTCCGACAAGGCGCCCACCGTCCTCAAGGGCATGTACCAGGCGCTCGACTCCCGCCTGCCCGGCGCCACCTGGTGGACCAAGCCCGCCGCCTCCGGTCCCGCCCTCTCCTCCAACCAGTGGCAATGGGACATCTACAACGGCCGCCACCGCGAGGCGATGAACGGCAACACCGGCAAGATCCTCACCGAAGGCGACGCCTGGAACGACGAGGACCTCTCGGCCGTACGCCTCGACGACTCCGGCAAGGCCCAGCTGCGCCAGGACGCCCGGCTGCTCGACCGCCTCTACCCGAGCGCGGTGGCGGGCCGCACGCTCGCGTTCACCTTCGAGGACCGCTCACGCGACGGCGGCACCACCCTCAGCTGGGACCGCATCCCCAGCTCCCTCCCCAACGTCGCCAAGCTCACCGGTTCCGGCCGCTACGGCCTGCTGGTGTGGCGCTCCGACGGCGACACCGACGCCCCCACCGAGCTGCACCTGCCACGCGACTTCGACCCCGCCGCCACCACCGTCGTCTCCGACCTGGGCACCGTCACCGGCCCGCCCGCGTACACCGCCCAGGGGCACACCGCCGACCATTCCATCGCCACCGCGGCCGAGCCCGGCGGCACCGACACCCGCCGTCTGGTGCTGTCGGCACCTGCCGACGCCGACACCGACTCCGGCACCCTGCACTACGCCCTGGTCGCCGACGGCACCGCCGCCCCCTCCGCGGAGCTGCGCGCCGCCGCCCAGCGGGAGCTGACCCGATGGGCGGCGGACGCGGGATTCTGACGCCACCGGCCCGCGCCACGTCACCAGCGGTGGTGCACCTGCGCGCGGATTCGCCGGTCGTACAGCTCGCCGATGGCGTCCAGCGTGGACTGCGGAAGCGGCGGCAGCGCCGCTGCCGCCGCGTTCGCCCGCGCCTGCTCGGGCGAACGCGCGCCGGGGATGACCGAGGTCACCCCCGGCTGCTGGACGATCCACCGCAGCGCCGTCTGCGCGGGCGTGGCGCCCTCCGGCGCCAGCTTCCCGAACTCCACCGCCGCCTCGACGCCCTCCTCGAAATCCACCCCCGAGAAGGTCTCGCCCTGGTCGAACATCTCGCCGTGCCGGTTGTACGTACGGTGGTCGTCGTCGGCGAACAGCGTGTCCTTGGTGTACCGGCCCGACAGCAGACCGGACGCCAGCGGCACCCGCGCGATGATCCCCACCCCGGCCTCCTCCGCCGCCGGAACCACCCTCTCCAACGGCTTGAGCCGGAACGGGTTGAGGATGATCTGCACGCTCGCCGTCCCCGGCCGCGCTATCGCCGTCAGCGCCTCCTCACAGGTCTCCACGCTGACCCCGTACGCCGCCACCCGCCCCTCGTCCACCAGCGTGTCCAGCGCGTCGAACACCGCGTCGGTGGCGTGCACCGAGGACGGCGGGCAGTGCAGCTGCACCAGATCGAGCGTGTCCACGCCCAGGTTGGCGCGCGAACGGTCGGTCCACGCACGGAAGTTGTCCAGCGTGTAGTTCTCCGCGACCTGCGGCACCCGCCGCCCCATCTTGGTGGCCACGAAGATCCCGGCGTCCGGCCGGTCCCGCAGGAAGCGCCCGATGAGCTGCTCGCTGCGCCCGTCTCCGTACACATCGGCGGTGTCGAAGAACGTCACCCCCGACTCGACGGCCGCCTCCAGCACGGCCAGCGCGTCCGCCTCGCTGACATCGCCCCAGCCCGCGCCCAGCTGCCAGGTCCCCAGCCCCACGACGGAGACCTTGCGCCCGGTCCGGCCGCACACCCGCTGCTCCATGGCCACGCTCTCCTCCTGCGATTCCCGCGATCCCTGTGATCTCCTGTGATGCGGCTCACCGTACCCTCACCGGCCGTGCACCGTGCCGTCGGCCTCTTCGCCGGGAACCGCCCCCTTACAAGCGGCCCCGGTGCCCGGTAGCGTGGTGGGCATGCGTTGACGCCCGCCCCGCGCCCGGGGTCCGCCGGTCACTCCTTCGCCACCGCTCCCACCAGCCGACGAAGGAGAAACCAGCCATGACCACCATGACCGTCGCCCTGCTCCAGCTCGCCCCTCCCGGCCGCGGCCTGCGGGCGAACCTCGCCACCGGTGAGGCCGCCTGCCGCCGGGCCAAGGCCATCGGCGCGGACATCGCGCTCTTCCCCGAGATGTGGAGCAACGGCTACCGCGCGACCGTCGCCGACGAGACCACCGGTAACCGCTACCGCCACCCCCGGCTGTGGGACGGAGCGCCGCCCGCACCGCCGCTGCCCGCGCCCGAGGCCGTATGGGGCGATGAGGCGATCACCTGCGACGGGCCCTTCGTCACCCACTTCCGTGAGCTGGCGGCCGAACTCGAGATGGCGATCGCGCTCACCTATCTGGAGCGGTGGGACGGGCAGCCGCGCAACACCGTCTCCCTCATCGACCGCCACGGCCGCCTCGCGCTCACCTACGCCAAGGTGCACACCTGCGCCTTCGACCTGCCCGAGGCCGTCCTCACCCCGGGCGACGGCTTCGAGGTGTGCGCCCTGGACACGGCGGCGGGCGAGGTCATGACGGGGGCGATGATCTGCTACGACCGGGAGTTCCCGGAGAGCGCCCGGGCCCTGATGCTCGCCGGAGCGGAACTCGTCCTCACGCCGAACGCCTGCGATCTGGAGATCAACCGGCTCAGCCAGTTCCGGGCCCGCGCCAGCGAGAACATGACCGCCCTGGCCATGGCCAACTACGCGGGCCCCGGCTGGGGGCACTCCATCGCCTTCGACGGCATCGCCTTCGCCGATGGGCGCTCCCGGGACATGCTCGTGGTCGAGGCGGGCGAGGCCGAGGGGATCTACCCGGCGGTCTTCGACCTCGACGCGCTCCGCGACTACCGGCGCCGTGAGACGTGGGGGAACGCGTTCCGGCGCCCCGCCGCGTACGGCGCCCTGGCGAGCCATGAGGTGCGCGAGCCGTTCGTCCGGGTCGATCAGGACGGTGCCCGGCCGCCCGGCAAACACGCCCCCGACGCGTTGTCAAGTACCTACAAAAACATGATGTGAGCTGGGGCGATTGCTGTCGGGGTACCGGGCGCGTAGGGTGTGCCGCATGTCAGCACTCAACGTGGAATTCAGCGATCGGGAACTTGAGGACCTCCGCCAGATCGCCAAGGAGCGCGGTACGACGATGAAGGCCCTCGTCCGTGAGGCGACCGTCGCCGACATCGCCCGCCACCGCGCCCTCCAGGAAGGAGCCGAGGTCTTCCGCCGCTTCTTCGCGGACACCGCGGACGCCTTCGCGGACGCGTTCCCGGACGACGAACACCGCCACCCGGGACAGGCCGCCTGACGATGCCGCCGCTGCACATCGATGTCCCCTGGCTGCTCCAGCGCCATGAGGAAGTCCTGCCCGAACAGCCGGCCATCTCCGACTTCTCGGGGCTGGTCGCCGCCGTGGCCCGGCACCGCGTCGACCCGCCGCGCCTGGGTGTCGATCCCGACCCGGCGTGGCGGGCCGCGGCGCTGCTGCACACGCTCGCCATGCTCCGGCCGCTCCCGGCGAGCAACGCGCGCTTCGCCAGCGCGACCGCCGTGGCCTATATGCACGCGTCCGGCGAGGGCATCGACCCGCCGTACGGCGCGCTGATCGACCTGGTCCGCGACATCCTGTCCGGCAAGGCGGACGTCTTCGACGCGGCGGGCCGCATCCGCTCCTGGCGCATCTGACCGCGCCGTTCGGCTCAGCCCGCGGGAACCGGGGCGGACTCGGCCGCCATGGCTCCGTTCAGGAAGCGGAACTCCCCGGGGGCCTGCGGGTCCGCCCCCGTGCTCGTCGCCAGCCGCCGGAGGGCGGGGGCGGCGGCGCGGACGGCGGTGGCGAGTGCCTGTTCGTCCTCGGGGGGCAGGGTGGCGGGCAGTCCGGCCAGCCGGGCGGTACGGTCGCGGCGCCGTTCGGCGAGCAGCGCACGCCCGCCGTCGGTGATGGCCACCAGCACCACGCGCCCATCGTGCGGATCGTCGACCCGGGCCACCAGGGCCTGCCGCTCCAGCCGCTGGATCAGCTGGGTCATCGAGGGCTGGCTGACGCCCTCGTCGGCGGCGAGTGCGGTGAGCCGGGCCGGGCCCTCCCGCTCCAGGCGGCCGAGGGTGGAGGCGGCGGTGAAGCTGATGTCCCGGGTGGCCAGGTGGCGCACGGCGAGAAGCGCCAGCTGCTCCAGCGCCTCCGCGACCTCCTCACGGGCCGCGGCGCCCTCTGGCTCAGGGGGTTCCGGTGAGCCGGGGTGATGCGTGTACTCCACACGTATATACGTATCACGGGTCTGTATAGGCGGGCTATACATCAGGTTCTACGGGCCCAGCGGAACGGGCTCAGCGGAAGATGCCGGTGTGACCGAGGGAGTAGCGGCCCGGCTGCGGATAGACGGCCAGCCCGTGCGGGCCACCGCCCACCGGGATCCGGGCGCGGAGCCTCCCGGTGCGGGTGTCGATCGCGTACACCTCGCCGTTGTAGCGGCCCGAGAGCCACAGCGCCTTGCCGTCCGAGGACACACCGCCCATGTCGGGGCTGGTGCCGCCGGGCAGCCGCCAACGGTCGGTGAGCTTGCCGGACTTGAAGGACAGCAGGGAGACGGTGCCCTCGCCGCGGTTGGAGATGTAGAGGGTGCGGGAGTCCCGGCTGACGTACAGCCCGTGGGCGCCCTTGCCGGTGGGCAGCAGCCGGGGGCGGCGGAAGGTGTCCCCGTTCAGCACCCACACGCCGTTCGCCACCATGTCGGCGATGTACCAGGTCTTGCCGTTCGGCGAGATCTTGACGTCCTGCGGCATGGCTCCCGCGAGCGGCAGCCGCTGCTGACCCACCACCTTCATGCGGGCCGTGTCCACCTTCAGCAGTTCGCCCGAGAACTCGCACGAGACGATGAAGTAGCGCCCGTCGGGGGAGAAGTCCGCGTGATTGACGCCGAAGCACGTCACCGGCACCGACTTCACCACCCGCATGGTGTGCGCGTCCCGGAACACCAGGGCCCGGTCCTTGGAGGCCATCACCACGGCGTGTTTGCCGTCCGGCGTGAAGTACAGGTTGTACGGATCGTGGACGTCCACCGGGCGGCCCACCCGGCCGGTCCTGGGATTGATCGGGGTGAGGGAGTTGCCGAGGTCGTTGTTGACCCACAGCGTCTTCAGATCCCACGACGGCACCACGTGCTGCGGCTGGTGACCGACCTCGATGGTGCGCACCACCTTGTACGTCTTCGGGTCGATCACGCTCACCGTGTCCGACAGCGTGTTGGGCACGTACACCCGCGACGGGAAGCCCTTCACCGTGCGCGACAGCTTGTTCGGCCGGTCCGCCGCGTACAGGTCCTGAGGATCGAGCGGCGCGGGCATGCCCGGCAGCAGACGGGCCCGGGCGGCCTTCTCCGCCCTCTGGGCCTTCTCGGCCGCGGCCTGCGCCCGGCCCGAGTGGTGCGGCGCCGCGGACTTCCGCGGGTGGGAGCCGTGGTCCGGGGAGGAGGCACAGGCGGGCACCGCCGCACAGCACAGCAGCAGCGCCGCGGCCGCGCGCGTCGCGCTGCGGCGGCGCCCCGGGGCAGGCCGCGTCGTACGGCCCGAAGTGGTGGGGGTCGGGCTGGCCACGGACGTCCTCCAGCGGTGAGGGGAGCGCGGCCTTGCCCGGGCTGTGGCGGGGCCGTGGCCCAAGATTGTCACCGCCCCCGCACCCCGGCACCCGCCCACGTCCAAGCAGGTGAGCGGCGTAACGCCCGCGGCGTAGGATCGCGTCCGGCCGCGGGGAGCGCCCCGCGGCGAACCGGGCGAAAGGGCGGGCAGGATGCGCTTCGGACTGCTGGGCACCGGACACTGGGCGGCCGAGACCCACGGCGCGGCGCTCGCCGCGCACCCCGGCGCGGAACTGGCCGGGATCTGGGGCCGCGACCCGGCCAAGGCGGAGGCGCTCGCCGACCGCTACGGCACCCGCGCCTACCCCGACGCCGACGCGCTGATCGCCGACGTCGACGCGGTCGCCGTCGCCCTCCCGCCGGACGTCCAGAGCGACCTCGCCGAGCGTGCCGCGCTGGCCGGGCGCCATCTGCTGCTCGACAAGCCGGTGGCCTTCACCACCGCTGCCGCCGACCGGATCGTGGCCGCCGCCGAGGAGCGCTCGTCTGCCTCGGTGGTCTTCTTCACCCGGCGCTTCGCCGCGCCCATCGCAGCGTTCCTGGACCGGGCCGCGGCGGCCGGGGGCTGGGACGGCGGCCGGGCCACCGGCTTCGGTTCCATATTCCGGACCGGCAGCCCCTACGGCGCCTCTCCCTGGCGCCGCGAACGCGGCGGGCTGTGGGACGTCGGGCCGCACGCCCTGTCCCTGCTGCTGCCGGTGCTGGGCCCGGTGGCCGAGGTCACCGCCCTCGACGGACCGCGTGGCGCCGCGCACGTGCTGCTGCGGCACGACTCGGGCGCGGTCGGCACCCTCGCGCTCACCCTGGACGCCCCGCCCGCCGCCGCCGGATTCGGATGCGACTTCTACGGGGAACAGGGCACGGCGGAGGTGCCCGATCCCGGAACCACGGCGGTGGAGGCGTTCGGCGCGGCCGTCGACCGGCTGCTGCTGAGCGCCCGGGACGGCGTGCCCGACCCCTGTGACGTGCGGTTCGGCCGCGAGGTGGTCGCCGTTCTGGAGGCCGCCGACCGCTCCCGCCGCGAGGGCCGCACGGCCGTACCGGGGTGAGACCCGGGCCCCACCGGAGAATCCCCCGCATATTCCGGCGTGCGCGGGGGAACCGGGGGCCATGACCAAGCTCTGCCTACCGGCGGGCATCCGGGCCTGCCTGTTCGACCTCGACGGCGTGCTGACCAGGACCGCGGTGGTACACGCGGCGGCGTGGAAGCAGATGTTCGACGAGTTCCTGCAACGCCGCGACGGCCCCTCCTTCCGCCCCTTCGACAAGACCACCGACTACGACGAGTACGTCGACGGCCGCCCGCGCGCCGACGGCGTACGCACCTTCCTGGCCTCCCGGGACATCGACCTCCCCGAGGGCAGCGCGGACGACCCGCCCGACAAGGACACCGTCCGGGGGCTCGGCAACCGGAAGAACGCCCTCGTCCTGGAGAAGATCCGGGAGGAAGGCGTCCAGGCGTACCCCGGATCGGTGCGTTTCGCCGAGGCCGCGCGCGCCGCCGGGCTGCGCACCGCGGTCGTCTCCTCCAGCGCCAACTGCCGCGACGTGCTGATCTCCGCCGGTATCGAGCGCCTCTTCGAGGTGCGGATCGACGGCGTGGTCGCCGCCGAGCGGAGGCTGCCGGGCAAACCGCGTCCGGACACCTTCCTGGAGGCCGCACGGGAACTGGACGCCGCCCCCGCCGAGGTCGTCGTCTTCGAGGACGCCCTGGCGGGCATGGAGGCGGGCCGGGCCGGTGACTTCGGCTGCGTCGTCGGCGTGGACCGGGTCGGCCAGGCCGACGCCCTGCGCAAACACGGCGCCGACATCGTCGTCAAGGATCTCGCCGAGCTGCTGGAGGACGCCTCGTGATCACCGATGCCTCGTACGCCGTCGATCCCTGGCAGCTGCGCGAGACCGCGCTCCGCCTCGATCTGCTGCCGCAGAGCGAGTCCGTCTTCGCGCTCTCCAACGGCCATGTCGGCTGGCGCGCCAACCTCGACGAGGGCGAGCCGCACGGGCTGCCCGGCACCTACCTCAACGGGGTGCACGAGCTGCGCCCGCTGCCGTACGCCGAGGCCGGTTACGGCTATCCCGAAGCCGGCCAGACCATGATCAACATCACCAACGGCAAGATCATCCGTTTGCTGGTGGACGACGAGCCCTTCGACCTGCGCTACGGGCGGCTGCGCTCCCACGAGCGCGTGCTCGACCTGCGGGCCGGGGTACTGCACCGCACCTGCGAATGGACCTCTCCCTCGGGAACCAGCGTGCGCGTCCGCTCGACCCGGCTGGTCTCCCTCACCCAGCGGGCCGTTGCCGCGATCGCCTACGAGGTGGAGGCGGTGGACGCCGAGATCCGCGTCGTCGTCCAGTCCGAGCTGGTCGCCAACGAGCAGCTGCCGGAGCGTGGCGGGGACCCCCGGGTCGCCTCTGCGCTGGAGAGTCCGCTCGAGTCCGAGGAGAACGCCGCCGTCGACAAGCGGCTGCGGCTGATCCACTGCACCAAGGCCAGCCGGCTGCGGATCGGAGCCGCCGCCGACCACCTGATCTCCGGGCCGCCGCCCACCCGTCATGCCAGTGAGAGCGCCGAGGACGTCGCCCGTCTCACCGTCACCTCCGTCCTCAAGCCGGGCGAGAAGCTGCGGCTCGAGAAGCTGGTCGCCTACGGCTGGTCCGGCGCGCGCTCGCTGCCCGCCGTACGCGACCAGGTCGAGGCGGCGCTCGCCGGAGCCGCCTCCACCGGCTGGGAGGGCCTGGTCGAACAGCAGCGCGCCTGGCTGGAGGACTTCTGGGCCCGCGCCGATGTCGAGGTCGAGGGCGACGCCGAGATCCAGCAGGCCGTGCGGTTCGGCATCTTCCACGTCCTCCAGGCCGGTGCCCGCGCCGAGGAACGCGCCATCCCCGCCAAGGGCCTCACCGGCTCCGGCTACGACGGCCACTCCTTCTGGGACGCCGACACCTTCGTCCTGCAACTGCTGACCTACACCTTCCCCGAGGCGGTCGCCCAGGCGCTGCGCTGGCGGCAGTCCACCCTGCCCGCCGCCCGGGAGCGGGCGCGCCAGCTGGGCCACGAGGGCGCCGCCTTCCCCTGGCGCACCATCGACGGCTCCGAATGCTCCGCCTACTGGCCCGCCGGCACCGCCGCCTTCCACATCAACGCGGATGTGGCCGACGCGGTGGTGCGCTACGTCGCCGCCACCGGCGACGAGGAGTTCGAACGCGAAACCGGAGTGGAGATACTGGTGGAGACCGCCCGGCTGTGGCGCTCCCTGGGCCACCACGACCACCACGGCCGCTTCCACATCGACGGGGTGACCGGCCCGGACGAGTACAGCGCCATCGCGGACGACAACGTCTACACCAACCTCATGGCCCAGTCGAACCTGCGCGCCGCCGCGGACGTCGTGGAGCGCCACCCCGACAAGGGGTCACTGCTGGGCGCCGACGACGAGGAGGCCGCGACCTGGCGGGACGCGGCCGAGGCCATGACGGTCCCGTACAACAAGACGCTGGGCGTCCACGAACAGTCCGCCGACTTCACCGGCCACCAGGAGTGGGACTTCCAGAACACCCACCCCAGCCAGTACCCGCTGATGCTCCACTTCCCCTACTTCGACCTGTACCGCAAGCAGGTGGTCAAACAGGCCGACCTGGCGCTGGCCATGTATCTGCGCGGCGAGTGCTTCACCCCCGAGGAGAAGGCCCGCAACTTCGCCTACTACGAGCACCTGACCGTCCGCGACTCCTCCCTGTCCGCCTGCGCCCAGGCCGTCATGGCCGCCGAGGTCGGCCATCTGCGCCTCGCCTACGACTACCTGGGCGAGGCGGCCCTGATGGACCTGCGGGACCTGGAGCACAACACCCGAGACGGCCTGCACATCGCCTCGCTGGCGGGCACCTGGATGGCGCTGGTCGCCGGGTTCGGCGGGATGCGGTACCGCGAGGGCAGCCTGTGCTTCTCGCCCAAGCTGCCGGAGAAGCTGGCCCGGCTGGCCTTCAGCGTGCAGGTGTTGCGACGGCGGCTGCGGGTGGAGATCACCGACCTCACCGCCACGTACACGCTGGTCGAGGGTGCCCCGCTGGAGATCCAGCACTACGGCCGGCCCATCACCGTCTCCGACAAATCGCCGCAGACCTGCGACGTGCCCGAACAGACCGCCCGCGCCGAGCCCCGGCAGCCCCCGGGCCGCCGCCCGGACCGGCGCGCCTGAGCCGCCGCAAGGACAAGGGAGAGGGTGGTGGACCCGCTCACGGCGCTGGACCGGATCGCGTTCCTGCTGGAACGCGAGCAGGCCCCGACGTACCGCGTGCGCGCCTTCCGCAACGCCCAGGCGGCGCTCGCCGAGCTGTCCCCGGACGAGGTGGAGCGACGGGTGGCGGCGGGCACCCTCGCCTCGCTCAAGGG
This sequence comes from Streptomyces sp. BRA346, assembly GCF_052851135.1. Classification (NCBI taxonomy): domain Bacteria; kingdom Bacillati; phylum Actinomycetota; class Actinomycetes; order Kitasatosporales; family Streptomycetaceae; genus Streptomyces; species Streptomyces sp. BRA346. Next base: position 225,015 of record NZ_JAIWIH010000003.1, read on the forward strand.
CCTCGGCCCCAAGACCTCACAGGTGGTCAAGGAAGCGCTCAGGGGCGAGGTGCCCGCCTATCTCCGGAAACTGGAACCCGGTGGCGGGGACGGCGCCGACCGGCCGGACGCCGCCGCGGACGAGCTGCGGGCCGCGCTGCGCGGCGACTGCCATCTGCATTCGGACTGGTCCGACGGCGGTTCCCCGATCGAGCTGATGGCCCGTACCGCCGCCCGGCTGGGCCATGACTGGGCCGTGCTGACGGACCATTCCCCGCGGCTGACCGTCGCCCGGGGGCTCTCGGCGGACCGGCTGCGCGAGCAGCTGGACGTGGTGGAGGAGCTCAACGAGACGCTGGCCCCCTTCCGGCTGCTGACCGGGATCGAGGTCGACATCCTGACCGACGGCTCGCTGGACCAGGAGCCCGAGCTGCTCGACCGGCTGGACCTGGTGGTGGCCTCCGTCCACTCCAAGCTGAGGATGGACGCGCGCCCGATGACCCGCCGGATGGTGACCGCGGTCAGCGATCCGCGCGTCGACGTGCTGGGGCACTGCACCGGGCGGCTGCTGGGCGGCAAGCGGCCCGAGTCGGCGTTCGACGCCGCCGAGGTCTTCGCGGCCTGCGCGGAGTCGGGCACCGCCGTGGAGATCAACTGCCGGCCGGAGCGGCTGGACCCGCCGCGTCGGCTGCTCCGGGAGGCCGTCCAGGCGGGGACGTTCTTCTCGGTCGACACCGACGCCCATGCGCCCGGGCAGCTCGACTGGCAGATCAACGGATGCGCCCGGGCGGTGGAATGCAGCGTGCCGAAGGAACGGATCATCAACACGTGGACGGCCCGGCAGCTGGGGGAGTGGACCCGCACCCGCACGCCCCCGGGCCGTCAGTGATCCAGCTGCTCAGGCACGCCCGCCCGCGGGATCGAGAACGGCCTCGACGTCGATGGTGATGTCGACCATGTCGCTCACCACGACCCCGCCCCGGTCCACCGTGTCGTTCCAGGACACCCCGAAGTCCTGCCGGTTGACCCGGCCCGTCGCGAGGAAGCCCGCCCGCCGCCGCGGCCCCAGGTCCCGGTCACCCTCCCACCAGGGCGTGCCCCACTGCCCCAGATATGTCACGTGCAGCGGCACCCGGCGGGTGACACCGCGCACCGTGAGATCGCCCGCGACCTCGAACTCGGTTTCGCTCAGCTGGGTGACGCCCGTGCCGGTGAACGTCCACGTCGGATGGTGCTCGACGTCGAAGAAGTCCGCGCTGCGCAGATGGGCGTCCCGCTGGGGCTGTCCCGTGTACACCTGTGTGGCGTCGATGGTCGCCTCGATCCGGGCGTCCTCCGGCCGGTCCGGATCCACCTCGATCGAGCCCTGAACGTTCTTGAACTGCCCGCGCACGTACGTGACCATCATGTGCCTGGCCCTGAATTCGGCGGCCGTGTGGCCGGGCTCGAAGAACCATCTCGTGATCGCCATATCCGCATCCTGACGTCTGATCCGCTCGGTCGCCCCGGAACGATCATGCGCCAGAAGCGTGGAATCCGCCGCTCCGGCGGCGGCACGGTCACCGCGGTGTCCATGCCGCCGCCGCGCGCGTCAGGACGACCGGTCGCAGCTGGTGACGCCCGGACGCCAGCGGCAGGCGATGGCGGCGAAGCCGCCGTCCTTCACCACCGGGACGGAGACGGTGTCCCCGCCGCGCACCACCCGTGGCTCGCGCACCAGGCCGTCCGCTCCGTCGCGGACGAGGTCGACCAGCCACTTCCCCTGGCCCAGCCGCAGCGGCACGGCGGCGGTGTGCGCGTCGCCGGTGAAGATGCCGCCGATGAACCAGCGCCCGCCCCTGGCGCGCGCGAGCACCGCGCTCTCACCGGGGCGCCCCGTCAGCAGCCGGGTGCGGTCCCAGGAGGCGGGTATCTGCTCCAGGAAGCGCCGGGCCTGCGGACGGGCGTCGTACGACTCCGGGGTGCCCGCCAGGTTCTGGATCCCCGACTCGTACAGCACCGACAGGCCCAGCTCGCCCGCGTCCGAGGCCGCGTTGGGGCGCTCGGCGCGCTGGAAGGCGCCCGGGGTGAAGTCCATCGAGCCGATGACATTGCGGGTGAAGGGAAGCGTCGCCAGGTGCTCCGGGGTGTTCACCCGCTTCTCCTCGCCGTTGACGCCCTCCATCGTCATCACCTGCGGCCAGGTGCGCTGGATGCCCTTGGGGATGGTCGAGCCGTGGAAGTTGACGAGCAGATGGTGAGCCGCGGTGGCCGGAAGGATCTCGTCGTACCAGCGCAGCGTCTGCTGGGCCTCGGAGTCCATGAAGTCGATCTTCACCCCCTTCACGCCCCACTTCTCCAGGGTCGGCAGCCACTGCTCGCGCTCCTCCGCGGTGTCCAGGTCGCGCTGGTGGATCCAGACCTGGATGCCGACCTTGCGTTCTTCGGCGTACCGGACCAGCTCCGGGATCCAGCTGTTGTGCTGCCAGTCGGGGTCGGTGACGTCCCACTGGTCCGGGTCGAAGTACCAGCCCGCGTCCACCACCACATACGGCCAGCCGCGGCGCGCCGCGTAGTCCACGTACCCCTTCTGCATCGACAGGCTCTGCCCGGCCGGACGCCCGCCCGCGAGCCAGGTCCACAGCGCGGGCCCCGGCCGGATCCACGAGGTGTCGGCCACCTTCGAGGCGGGAGCCAGATCGTCGGTGAAGGTGGACTCGGTGACGGTCGCCAGATCGCCCACGACCATCGCGCGCCACGGGGTGCTGAGCGGACCGTCGGACTCGACCCGCTGGTCCCACAGCCCGATGCGATACGTCGGGCGGCCCTCCTCGTGGACCAGGCGGGCGGCGGAGTAGCGGCCGGTGAGGTCCGACTCGGCGATCAGGGCGTAGGTGCCGCCCGTCCCGAACAGGGCCTGCGCCATGTACTCACCGGCGGGCGCCGTCGCCGCGGTGTACTGCTTGAACAGGTTCTCGTTGTCCTTGCGGTACGTGCCGAGCCACGCGTCCGCGTCAGCGGGCAGCGTGAACGCCGAGGTCTCGCCCAGCACATCACCGCTGCCGGACGGCAGGACGTAGCGGTAGGCGACCCCGTCGCCGGACACCCGCACCAGCACGTCCAGCCGGGCGCCGCCGTCGCCCCGGAACCGGAAGCGCGCCTCGGTCATGCGGAATGCGCGCGAGCGCTCCTTGCCCACCGTGGACCGGTACTGCCCGGCCACCGTACGGTCGCTGCGGCCCACGAACCGCAGCCCGCGCGACAGGTCCGCCCGCTCGGTGACGATGCCCACGGGCGAGGGCTCGACCACCGTACGACCGGCTCGCGACACCTGGAGCGTCAGCGCGCCCGAGGCCCGGTCGAGCCGTAGCCGGGCGAGCGGACCGGAGCCGGAAGCGCGTGACGACGGCCCGCTCACCGTCCACGCGGATTCCTGCCCCTGCCCCTTGGCGCGCGCCGGGCCCGTGACGAACAGCGTCATGCCCAGCGCGGCGCAGAGGAGAAGGACCAGGGTGGAGCGTCTGACAGATCTCTCCATGTTTGCCTCCCGAGGCGGACACGTTACCGATTCATCCGATAACTTGGGAGGGGTATGACGTGTTGACGCCTCATCAAGCCGTAGATCCGCTCCATAGATCCGATCTATCTATCCCATGGCACCCTGATAACCCCCACCAAACGACCTGGAGAGAGGGACACCGGCGATGAGCGACACGGACCCCCGGCAGCCCTCGGACCGCGCCCCCGCCGAGCCCGAAGGCGGGGACGCCGCCTGCTGGCTGGACCGCGTCTGCGCCGCCTGCGGCGCCATCCAGGACACCGCCCCCTTCGACCGCTGCCAGCGCTGCGGCGCGGACGCGGAGGACCACTGACTCAGCCCCGCTCCGCGCCCCCGAGCCGCTCGGTCTCCCCGCCGAAGGCCAGATGTGTGGTCCGCGAGGCCAGCAGCCACCGCCCCTCCACCCGGCGGAACACGTCCTCGTAGTGCCCCACATTGACCGGCGGCCGCGCCGGAACGATGCCCCCGCGATAGCCGTCGACCCGGTACGTCGCGAAATACGACGTCGCGCGGGCCGTCGCCGCGGAGTCCACCGTCACCAGGACGTTCGAACACACCCGACGCGACAGCCGGTCCACGGGCCGCGCGTCGAAATACTCCCGCAGCGCCTCCCGCCCCCGCACCAGACGATCCCCGGCGGGCCACTCCCATATCCCGTCGGCGGTGAACAACTCCGCCACCGTGCCCGGTTCCCCCAGATCGAGCCGCCGCAGGAACTCCACGAGCAGCCGCTCACAGGCCCGCTCGGCGAGCAGCCGCTCCAGCGGATCGAGTGTCCCGGTGTCCATCTCCGTCATGCCCTCACAGTAGAAGGCACCACTGACAACCGGCAGCGATCAACGCGGGCTCTCGATCGCGCCGAGCTCGGGCGCGCCGCGGTAAAGGGGGATGCCTCGGTAGTCGCGGCCGCCGTTGTCGGGGGTGGGGGTGCCGGTGTCGATCAGGGGGGAGCCCGGGCGAGGGGCGAAGGCCAGGCCGGTGCGCAGTTGCGGGCCGCTGGTGGGGGCCGAGTGCAGATCAGCGGATACCGCGAGTTCCCGTTCAGGACGTTGTACCGCACCACCACGTCGCCGAAGGCGAACTGGCAGAGCAGGATGCCATCGCCGTTGTCATGGACGAAGTTGTCCTGGATGACCACCCGCGTGGTGCCCTTGTCCGCGTCGATGGCGTTGGAGTCCGCGCCACCGGCCTTCCGCTCCGTCCGGTACACCTCGTTGCGCTGGATCACCACGTCGTCCGCGTAGTACGCCTCGATGCCCGATGTCCCCGCCTGGTCGACCACATTGCGGTCGACCACCGCGCCGCGGACGTTGGTCAGATACATCGCGTTGCAGCCGTACGCGGTGCCGCCCTGCGAGACGTAGTTGTTCCGGATCGTGATGTTCGTATGTGGGGTGAACGTGGCGTCGGCGGCCGAGGTCCGGGTGCCCCAGCCGGTCGGCTTGGCGACCGGGTTGCCGTCCGCGCCCTTCAGGTCGCCGGTGTACTGCTTCACGACGATCCCCGCGAACGAGGTGTTGCGCACCGTGGAGTTCTGCACCCGCACATCGTGCAGAACGGTCGGGGCGGCGGGCGGCGCCGTGATGCCGGGCACCGTGGTGTCGAAGACAATGCCGCCGGTCTTCTTCGACCGGTCCCAACCGGTCTTGAAGCGCACGCCCGGGGCGTTGCCCGCGGTGTCACCGCCGATCCAGTTCACCTCGCCGGTGACATCGTGGACGTCGACCCCGTCGATCACGAAGTGGTCCAGCTGCCGCGAGTCGTCCCCCGACACATGGATGCCGCGCAGATCGCGCAGGTTCTCGCCCGGAGTCCCCGTGGCGGGCAGCGCGTTGCTGACGTCGAGGTCGCGGATCTCCCAGTACTCCTGGTTGAACAGCCGCACCGCGTCGTCGACCCGGCCCTCGCCGCGGATCCGTGGCTTGGGGCCCGGGCCGTAACGCCCCATCGTGATGGGCCGGTTCTGCTCGCCCGAGCCCTTCGGCCACAGCCGGCCCTTCCAGGAGCCGCCGCCCTTCAGCAGGATGCGGTCACCGGGCCGGAACGTCGTCCGGCCGATCCGCTCCAGGCTGCGCCATGCCGCGCGGGCGCTGGTGCCGGACGCGTCGTCGTGCCCGGAGCGGGAGTCGACGTAGTACGTGGTGCCCGAAGCTGCCACCGTGGCCTGGGCGGGAGCGAGGAGCGCCGTGAGCGTGGCGGCGACGCCGAGGGCGGCGGCCGTGAGCAGGCCGAGCGGCCGCGGGCCGGGTCTGACGGAGCGTCGTCCAGAGGCCATCACGTCATGGAGAGGCCGTCAGCGTGTGTCCGATGGAGTCGTGCAGCTCCTGCGCCAGCCGGTTGCGCCCGGCCAGCACCCGCGCCCGCTCCTCGGCGGCGGCCGCCCGCTCGGCGGGCCGGTGGTCGAGCAGGACGGGAGCCAGCAGCCGGAGCCCCGTGGCGGCGGCCGTGGTCACGTAGGCGGCCAGCAGCAGACACAGCGCGGCGACGACCGGACTCCATGCTCCGGCCACACCCGCCGTCACGGTGACATGGCTCCCGAGGACGGTGACCCGCCCTCCGCCGTTCAGCCATACGGCCGGAAACGTGACCGCGGCGAAGGCCAGCACCCCGGTCGCCGCCGTCGCCGCCACCCCCACCGCCGCATGAGGCACCAGCCAGGCCGCCGTACGCACCCGGTCGGCCCACCGGGACCGGACCGATGCGGGCGCCGGGGCTGGCAGGTCGGTGCCCAGCAGCCGATTGGCCAGCGTGAGGCATCCGCGGCGCGCCGCGCGCGGACTTCCCATGACGGCGAGCACCACGACGAGCGCGAGCGTGAAGCCCGCGATACGGCCGGGAAGCGGCCACGTGGGCGGTGCCGAAACCACCGCCACCACCAGCGGCGGCACACTCAGTGCCGCTCCGAGAAACGCGTAAGCCCAGCTTCGATACGTGGCGCCATCGAAAAGCGGGCGCATGAGTGTGCGCATGGCCGGAACGGTACCGGCGCCCCGGTGCGGACTGCCTCCCCCGAAAGAGCCAACCGGCGCCCGCGACACCGGGGGAGACGGATTTCGCTCGCGCCAGCGATGCGTCCACCCGCTCCCGGAAGGCAGTTTTTATCCGCAGCTTGATCCGTGGTCAGTCCTCAGGAAAGGAATGCGCGTTGATGTCATCGAATACCAGAGGGGTGGTGGTGTTCCTCGCCCTGTCCTTCGGCGGAACCTGGCTGTGGCTGTTCGTGGCGTACAAGGTCCTGGGCCTGTCCGCGTTGAATCCGCTGTTGCAGCTTCCGGCCTCCTGCGTCCCGGGCGCCGCGGCGTTCGTCGTACGGCGCTGGGTCACCCGGGAGGGATTCGCCGACGCGGGGCTCCGGCTCCGGCTGAAGTCGGCCTGGCCCTACTATCTCCTGGCCTGGTTCGGCCCGTTGGCGATCGCCGCCGTAACCCTCGCCCTCGCGGCCGCACTGGGCCTGTGGCGCCCGGACCTCGCCCCGCTGGACGAGATCCTGGGCGGCGTCCCGGGCTGGGCGGCGGTGCTCGTCCTGATGCTCGCCCTTCCCCTTCTCACCCCACTCTATTGGGGTGAGGAGTTCGGCTGGACCAGCTATCTCCGACCGCGGCTCTTCGGCGGCAGAATGGCGCCATCGGTGATCGTCACCGGGCTCATCTGGGCGTCCTGGCACTATCCGCTCGCCTTCATCGGCTATGTCGAATTCCCCCGGCTCGTCCTCGGGCTGCTGGTGTGGACCCTTAGCTTTCAGTTCCAGGAGGTCATCCTCGCCTGGCTGTTCATGCGCAGCGGCACCATATGGACTGCCAGCCTGGCCCATGCGGGAAACAACATGGTCCTCTTCCTGCTCACCGGCCAGCTGCTCGCCGGCGGGAACGACGGTCTCGGCATGGTGGGCGTCACACTGCTGACCATGATCCCCCTGGCCGGGCTCAGTCTGTGGATCGCCCGGCTCCCCAACCGAGCGGTAACGTAAGAAAGTTCCCCATGACATGGCGAAGTGCCGTGTGTGCTCATTCCGGAAGAACGGCGAGAGATTTCATGTCACACGAGATCAGCCCGGAGCCCATTTTGCAGGTGGGGCTCGGCTTCATGGCGTCGAAAACCCTGCTCACCGCCGTGGAACTCGAAGTCTTCACCCGGCTCGCCCAAGGCCCGTGCGAGCGCGGCGTCCTGGCCGGGGCGCTGGGTCTGCATCCGCGGGGCGCGGCGGACTTCCTGGACGCACTGGTCGCTCTGGGATTCCTGGAGAGAACGGGGACCGAGTACCGCAACAGCCCGAGCGCCGACGCGTTTCTCGACCGGGAGAAGGACACGTACATCGGCGGAGTCCTGGAGATGGCGAACAGCCGTCTCTATCCGTTCTGGGGGTCGCTCACCGAGGCCTTGCGCACCGGAAAGCCGCAGAACGAGCAGAAGCACGGCGGAGACGTGTACGACGCCATCTACCACGATCAGGCCGGCCTCGAACGATTCCTGAACGGAATGACCGGGCTCAGCATGGGAATGGCGCGGGTGATAGCCGAGAAATTCCCCTGGGCCGACTACCGGACGGTGCTCGACGTCGGCGGCGCCCTGGGCTGTGTCCCGGTGGCGGTGGCCCAGCGCCACCCCCACATCAGCGGCGGCGTCTTCGAACTGCCCCGGGTGCGGCCGGTCTTCGACACATACGTGGCGTCGTTCGGCCTCACCGACCGCATCGCCTTCCACGGAGGCGACTTCTTCACGGACGACCTGCCCACCGCCGACGTCATCGTGCTGGGCCAGATCCTGCACGGCTGGGGCCCGGAGGAGAAGCGGACGCTGCTGAAGAAGGCGTACGACGCCCTGCCAGACGGGGGAGCGGTGCTCGTCTACGACGCGATCATCGACGACGAGCGGCGGCACAACACGTTCGGCCTGCTGGCCAGCCTGAACATGCTGATCGAGTCCGCTGCCGGATTCGAATACACCGCGGCCGACGGGCGGTCCTGGATGGCGGAGGCAGGATTCGGCAGCACCCGGGTCGAACCCCTGATGGGCGGCTATTCCCTGCTGGTCGGCATCAAGGACCGCCCCCGGAGCTAAAACCGATAGCGCAGAATGCGGCCCACGTCCTTGAAACCGGGCAGGTGTGCCATCACCCTCATGCTCATCCGCCCGGTGGTGGGCATCGCCTCCATCCCCGGCATGTCGACGCTGCGCACCGCGTCCATCAGGGTCAGTCCGTCGTGCCAGCCCTCGATCTCCCGCGGATCGTCGAGACCCCAGTGGAGCGTCGCGCCCGCGTTGCGCACCGCCGGAACCATTTTCTGGAGCCGGATGCCCAGCGATCCGTAGACGTCGAAGAGCAGCTGTCCGCCGGGGAACCGGTCGGTGATCCGCTGGATGAGGCGCTTGCCCTCCTCCTTGTGCAGATACATCGTCAGGCCCTCCATGACGGCCACGGTCGGCCGGTCGTCGGGCACCTCGCGGAGCCACGCCTCCTCGGTCACCGAGGAGGCGACCATCTCGTAGGTCCCCGACGGCTGCGGGAGCAGCTGCCTGCGCAGCTCGATGACGTCGGGGTAGTCGACGTCCAGCCAGCGCACCGACGACGACGGGGCGAGCCGGTGGACCCGGGTGTCCAGCCCGCACGCCAGGTGCAGCACGGTCGCCTTCTGGTGCTCGGCCAGGAACGCGGTGGTCCAGTCGTCGAGCTGTTTGGCCCGGAGCGCGATGCCGACCGCGGTGGTCTCCGTCATGCCCGTCTTGCTGAAGTCGTAGGCGACGCGCTCCACCGCCTCCTGGGCCGTGTGGTCGCCCAGGACGGAGTGCGGCGAGCGGCTGTCCACCGCCCTGCCGTACAGCGTGGCGAGCATCGTCTCCTGCGTACCGGTGAGAGTGATCTTTTCGCGATCCATGGTTCCTCGGTCGAGTGCGGGGGTACCGACGGCCATTTCCGGCGATTCATCCGGGATGGGTGGAATCCGTGATGCGTACCGTCCCACGAGTACCCGGACGAAGGCGACCGCGCCCTGGGCCATTCGTGTCCTTCACGCCGGAATCCGGGCCCGCCGGCTGCCGACGACGACCGAAAACGGCCGTCGGGCAGGCCGGGATCAGTCCTGCGCGAGCCACAGATCGGGGCCGAAGACCTCGTAGCGGATCGCCGACGGCCGCACGCCGCGCTCCAGCAACTGGGCGCGCACCGACCGCATGAACCCCAGCGGCCCGCAGAGATAGGCGTGGACGCCGTCGGGGATCTCGACGCCGGACAGGTCCACCCGGCCGGTGCGCTCGGCCGGCCAGCCGTCGCCCGGCTGCTCGTACCAGACGTGTGCGGAGCCCTGGGCGAGCTTGGTGACCAGCCGATCCTGGTCGGCGCGCAGCGCGTGGTCGGCGGGGGAGCGGTCGGCGTGGACCGCGATGACCGGGGCCTGGTGCCCCCGGTCGACCAGGTCCTCCAGCATGGCGACGATCGGTGTGCAGCCGATACCGGCCGACGCCAGCAGCAGCGGTGCGTCCGTGGCGTCGAGCACGAGGTCGCCGTACGGGGCGGACACGCTGATCACGTCGCCCTGCCGGAGGTGCTCGTGCAGATGCCCCGAGACCTCGCCGTCCGGACCCGTGCCGCCGCGCACGTGCTTGACGGTGATGGAGCGCACCGTGGCGCCGGGCGGGTTGGTCAGGCTGTACTGGCGGATCTGGCGCGCCCCGTCGGCCAGCTCGACCTGAACCGAGACGTACTGGCCCGCCTTGAAGGCCGGTGCCGGGCGGCCGTCCGCGGGGCGCAGCCGGAAGGTGACGACGTCCGCGGTCTCCTGGATCCGCTCCGTCACCTCCCACGGCCGCCACGTCCCGCCCGCCAGCACCCCCTGCTCGGCGTACAGCCGCCGCTCGATCTCGATGAGGGCGCCTGCCATCAGCCAGTAGACCTCGTCCCAGGCGGCTGCGACCTCCTCGGTGGCCGCGTCGCCGAGCACCTCCGCGATCGCGGCCGACAGATGACGGTGCACGAGCGGGTACTGAGCGGGGCTCACCCCGAGCGAGGCGTGCTTGTGGGCGATCCGGGTCAGCATCGCGTCGGGACGGACCTCGGGGTGCTCCACCAGGGCGGTGGCGAACGCGGCCACGGCACCGGCGAGCGCCTGCCGCTGGATTCCGGCCGCCTGGTTCCCGCGGTTGAACATGTGCCGCAGCAGCTCCGGGTGGGCCTCGAAGAGCTTCCGGTAGAACAGGTCGGTGATGGACCCGATGGCCGCACCGACGGCGGGGAGGGTGGCGCGGACGGTGTCAGCGGACTTTTGGGAGAGCATCACCGGCTCCTAAATGGTATGTGAGATTCGTATTCAACGGCGCGAAAAAACCCGGTGCGGCGGGCACCGGCACGACGAGCACCGGCGTACGGGCGCGGGCGGGCCGGGTCGGTGTCCCCCGCGGGTTCACCGGTCCGACCCCGGCGGTCGCCCCACCAGCCCGAGCAGGACGGGCCCGGTGGGGGAGCCGACCAGATCGGTGACCGTCAGCGGGTCGAGCGAGGAGAAGAACGCCTCCTGCGCCCGCCGCAGCGCCATCCGCAGCCGACAGCCCTGGCGGAGCGGGCACGGGGTGTCGCCCTCGCAGTCGACCACCTCGTCAGCTCCTTCGAGTTGCCGGACCAGTTGGCCGACCGACGCGGTGCGGCCGGTCTCCGTGAGCACCAGCCCGCCGCCGCGTCCCCGTCGCGTCTCGATGAGGCCGAGATGCTGGAGCCGTGCGGCCACCTTCGCCAAGTGGCTGTACTGCACCTGCATCTCCCCGGCGATCTGCCGTGCGGTGCACGGCTCGGCTCCGGCGACCGCCAGTCGCATGATGGCGCGAAGGGCCAGGTCGGTTGATTTCGTCAGCCGCATGACGCCAGATTAGATAATGCGAATCTGGGATGCAATTTACCGGGGCGGGGTCCGCAGCGCACGGGTCACGGACCAGGCCACCGACACCATGGGCACGGCCACGATCGCGCCGACCACCCCCGCCACGATGCCTCCGGCGATCACCGAGATCGCCACCACCACCGGATGCAGCCGCACCGCCCAGCTCATCACCAGCGGGTGCAGCACATGCCCCTCGATCTGCCCGACCACCACGATGAGCACGAGCACCGCCGCCGCGATGACCGGCCCCCGCCCCGCCAGGGCCACCACCGTGGCCACGGCCAGCGCGATCGGCGAGCCGATCAGCGGGATGAAGGTGGCGAAGAAGACGAGCAGGGTCAGCGGCAGCGCCAGCGGGACCCGCAGCAGCAACAGGGCCAGGCCGACCAGCGCCGCGTTGGCGGCCGCCACCAGGATGATCCCCCGGGTGTACCCCGCGAAGGTGCTCCAGGCCGCCCGGCCCGCCCGGTCCCACGGCGACCGGGCCGCCTCCGGAAGCTGCTCGCGGAACCACCGCCACATCCCGTCCCCTGAATGTACGAAGAACAGCGAGCAGAACAGCGCCAGCACCGCCGCCGTCAGCGCCTCCACGACCCGGCCCGCACTGCTGAGCGCCCTGCTGATGAGCGTGGCGCGATGGGCGGAGACGAACGAGCTGATCCTGTCGTGCAGCTCGGTCAGCGTGCGGTGCGGGACACGGAACGGCGGCCCCTCCAGCCAGCGCGTGATCCGGCCGATCCCGCCGCGGAACTCGCCCACGAGCCTGCCCGCCTCGCCCGCCGCCGCATTGCCCACCAGCGCCAGCAACCCCAGCACCACCAACACGCTCCCGAACACCGCCAGCGCCACCGCGAGCGGCCGGGGCAGCCACCGCGCCAGCACATCGGCCAACGGCCGCAGCAGCGCGGTGCCCACCAGGGCCAGGAACACCGCGACCGCCACCAGCTGAAAGCGCCCCAGAACGGTGAACGCCAGATAGACCGCCACCCCGACGGCCAGCAGCCGCCATGCGTACGCTGCGGCCAGCCGCAGCCCGGGATGCACCCGGTCGCCCGCCCCGTACGCACCGCCCGCCCCCCGCGCCACGGTCCCCGGGCCCCGGCGCGGACGGCCGCCGGGCGTCGCGTACCGCGGTCGCCGACCGCGCCGGGCGCCCGGACGCCGTCCGCTCTCCCGCCTCGGCGCCCGCTCCGGCGGAGGAGGAGACTCGCTGCTCACGCCGGTGCCACCGCCCTCCGCGCCCCGGTCCCGGGCCGCAGGGCCGGTGACCGTTCTTCCCGCTATATACCTGATGGGAAGATTCAATCAGGGTGGCCGGGCGCGCGCCTGATCTTGCCTCCGCCCCTCCCGTCACGCCTCGCTGCCCGCCGTCGCCGGGCTGTGGCGCTGTTCCCCACAGCCCCGGCGAACTCCATAATCGATCACCACGGTGCCTCATCCGCCGACCGCCCTCCGCACCGCAGCAAGGAGTTGCCGTGACGTACGACATCACCGCCATCCGCGCGCATTTTCCCGCCCTGACGGACGGTTCGGCCCACTTCGACGGCCCCGGCGGTACGCAGACCCCCGTCCCCGTCATCGAGGCCATCACCGACGCACTCGCGCACCCGCTGGCCAACCGGGGCCGCACCACCGCGGGGGAGCGCAACGCCGAGGCGATCGTCGTGGCCGCCCGGCAGGCCATGGCCGACCTGCTCGGCGCCGACCCCACCGCGGTCGTCTTCGGCCGCAGCGCCACCCAACTGGCCTACGACTTCTCCCGTACGCTCGCCACGACATGGTCACCGGGCGACGAGATCGTGGTCACCCGCCTGGACCACGACTCCAACATCCGCCCCTGGATCCAGGCCGCCGACCGGGCCGGGGCCGCCGTGCGCTGGGCCGACTTCGACCCGGCGACGGGCGAGCTGACCCCCGATGACATCAGCGCCGTCCTGAGCGAACGCACCCGCCTGGTCGCCGTCACCGCCGCCTCGAACCTCATCGGCACGCGCCCGGCGACAGCGGAGATCGCCCGGCGCACCCACCAGGCCGGGGCGCTGCTGTACGTCGACGGCGTGCACTACACCGCCCACTCCCTCGTCGACCTCGACCAGCTCGGAGCGGACTTCTACACCTGCTCCCCGTACAAGTTCCTCGGCCCCCACCTCGGCGTCCTGGCCGGCCGCCCCGAACTCCTGGAGACCCTGCACCCCGACAAGCTGCTCCCCTCCACGAACGCCATCCCCGAGCGGTTCGAGCTGGGCACCCTGCCGTACGAACTCCTCGCCGGGACCCGCGCCGCCGTCGACTTCCTCGCCGGTCTGGACCCGCGGGCGCAAGGCAGCCGCCGCGAACGCCTGGCGGCGGCGTACGCGGCCCTCGAAGAACACGAGGACGCGCTGCGGCTGCGCATCGACAAGGGGCTGGCCGCCCTCGACCCGATCACGGTCCACTCCCGCGCGGCGGACCGCACCCCCACCCTCCTGCTGACCATCGACGGCCGCGACACCACCGACGCCTACCGCCATCTGGCCCGCCGCGGCGTGGACGCACCGTCCGGATCCTTCTACGCGATCGAGACCTCCCGCCGGCTCGGCCTCGGCGACACCGGCGGACTCCGCGTCGGACTGGCCCCCTACACCAGCACCGAGGACGTGGACCGGCTGCTGGAGGGCCTGTCGGAGTTCCTGTCGTCGTAAGGCCGTTAGCGGGCCGTATTCCCGCAGCTCATGACGTGAACACCCCCGCCGACGCCCCGGATAACGCATCGCGCCCGGCGGCCCGCAGCTGACACCCTCCCTCCATGGAACACACCGAGGTACTCGTCATCGGAGGACGCGCGGGCGTCGGCAAGACCACGGTCGGCTGGGAGGTGTCGGCACAGCTGCGCGCCGCGTCGGTGCCCCACGCGATCGTCGAGGGGGACTTCATGGCCCAGGTGCATCCGGCCCCCCAGGACGACCCGCACCGCAGGAAGATCGCCGAACGCAACCTGACCGCCCTCTGGGCCAACTACGCCGCACTCGGCCACCGGCGCCTCGTCTACACGAACACCGTGAGCGTGCTGCCCGCCACCACGGACATGATCGAGCGCGCCACCAAGCCGTGCGCCCGGATCGTCCGCGTCCTGCTCACCGCCTCGGACGCCACGACGGAGGAACGGCTGACGGGCCGGGAGCTCGGCTCGGAACTGGAGCGTGAACTGCGCGGCAGCGCCCGCAAGGCCCGTCTCCTGGACGAGCAGGCCCCCGCGGACACCCTGCGCGTGGCCACCGACGGCCGGCTGGTGGTGGACATCGCACGAGAGCTGGTGGCCGCCACCGGCTGGGCCGATGGCGCGTAGCGGCGCGTCAGCGCTCCTGGGGTTCAGCCTGTCGGGAGCAGCACATCGACCCGGGGAAGCTCACGGTGGCGGTGATGGGCGGCGGCGATCTCCGCGAGCGCGGGGCGGCCCAGCGCGCCGTACGCCGCCGCCAGGAGTTCCCGCGCGAACTCCTCCAGCAGCGGCTCGCCCCCTGACGCCCAGTGCAGGTCGCGCCCCAGCACCAGCGCCTCCGCCGGATCCCCCGCCGCACACCGCCGACGCGCCTCCTCCACGCTCCGCTCCACGGCCGCGCGGTCCTCGAAGAACTCGTACATGAACTGCGCGAACGCGTACTCGTCGGCCCCGTTGTGCGGGGGCCGGTCCAGCGCGGTGTGGCCCGCGGTGAGCGCGCCCGCACCGTCCAGGGTGGTGATCCGCCCCGGCTCGACGGGCGGGGCGCCGAAGTCGTGGATCCTGGAATAGGCGATCCCCACCTCCGCCCGGTCCCCGGTCTCGACGCCGGTCAGCGCCAGCCGCAGCGCCTCGAGGTCCGACCGTCGCCCGGCGGTGTAGTCCTCGTCCCCGTCGTCGTCCGCGAGATCCTGCCAGTGACGTTCCAGGAGAGCCCGCACGGCCTCCAGCGGTGTCCCCGCGCGCCGTTCGATCCCGCCACCGTCGTTGGTGCAGTACGAGGCGACCCCCTCGCACGTACGGCCGTCGTCGAACCACAGCCCGTGGTGCAGCCCGTCGGACCCGCCGTGCAGAAACGTCAGGAACTCCGGCGGATCCCGGTAGTAGCGCCCATGGACCCGCACGTCGACGCCCTCACGGGGCCGCGCGGCAGGGTCGTCGTACACATCCGCGACACCGCACGGGGACACCCCCATGTCCGCCAGCGCCCGGCGTTCCACGGGCCCCAGGCGTGCCAGGAATCCCATCAGCCGGAAGAATGACTCCGGCAGCGTGAGTCCCCAGTCGCGCCGGACCCGCTCCTCGACGTCCGCCCTCGCCTCAACCACCGAACATCCCCCGCTCCGCACCCGGCCACCGTGACGACGACCGAGGCTACCGAACCGCTCGGCCGCCGACGCCCCGTACACAACGGTCGGATCCGGACCGCCGCCCGGTTAGGCTCGGTCGTGCGGTGTGATCCACGGCATGGTGTACGTCACAAGGGGAAGGCGCGGAGGACGTGAGGGACGGTCAGGATTCCATACGCTCGAAGCCCCCGATGCGCGCCGACGCCCGCCGCAACCAGCAGCGCATTCTGGACGCGGCCCGTGCGATGTTCAGCGAGCACGGCACCGCCGCGCCCCTGGACGACATCGCCCGCCGCGCCCACGTCAGCATCGCGACGCTCTACCGCCGCTTCCCCGACCGCGCCGCGCTCTGCCGGCAGGTGGCCATCGAGGGGTACGAAACCGTGCTGGCCGAGGCGCGGGCCGCACAGGAGGTGGCCGAAGAGGGCGGTCCGGACGCCCCGCTGCGGGCCGTCGAACGCTTCCTGACCGGCATGGTCGACCAGCGCTCCCGCCTCGTCCTCCCGCTGTTCGGCGGCCCGGCCTTCCACGACCGGGAAGCCATCGTCCTGCGCCACCGCATCACCGGCTCCCTGGAGGCGGTGCTCGCCCGCGGCCGGGAACGCGGCGCGGTGCGCGACGACGTCAACTCCATCGATCTGCTGATGGCCGCGGCCATGATCAGTCGTCCGCTCCCCAACACCCCGCCCGAGTGGCTCGACACCACCGCCCGCCGCCACATCGCCGTCCACCTCGACGGCCTCCGCCCCGGCGCCACCCACCACCTCCCCGGCCCGGAACCGGAGCACGCCTTCAGCCGCGAGACACCGACCGCGGCGGAGAACGCCCCCACCGAGCACCGCGCCTGAAACGGGCCGTGGCCCCCACCCGAAGGGCGGGGGCCACGGCCAGCGGTGTGCTTCCGTCAGGTGCGGTACGCGTAGTACAGCGCGTTCGAGTTGGTGGCGATGATGCTCGCCACCGACTTCCGGTAGGTGTTGACCGAGTGGTAGGTCATGTACGGGACACCGCTGGAGGAGCGGTACGTGACCATCATGGTGTGGTCCTTGGACCCGTCCCGGTCGAAGTCCATCTGCATGACGTCGCCGACACCCATGTAGTACACGTTCGCCAGGTTGGTCGCGCGCTTGGCGTCCAGCGTGAACCACGACCACTCGTTGGCGCCCACCCAGGACGTCGCCTGGGTGGAGGTGTCGTACCACCAGGTGCGGTAGTCCAGCGCGTCGCCCGGCGCGTGCTTCCAGCCGCCCGCCTTCAGGGCCTGGCTGATGAAGTTGGTGCAGTCCCCGCCGGCTTCGTTGAACTTCCGGTAGGCGGGGTTGTAGTTGCTCCAGTACTTCTCCGCGTACGTCGCCATCGCCGCGTAGTTGTACGCCCCCGCGGGCTTGCTCACCTGCTGGGACGGCTTCGACGTGGCCGCCGGGGTCGCGCTGGGCAGGGCCGCCGCGCTCTTCACCGACACCGTGGCGGGCTCGTTGATGGCGGTGGGCCCCTCATCGGTGGGCCTGATGCCGGTCAGCTCCCACGTGCCGCCGGTCCCGGCGGTGAAGCTCAGCTCGTGGTGGGCCTGGAAGCTGGTCGTCGCGGGCTCGTCCCCGCGGATCTTCTTGTACGTCAGCGTCGTGGTCTCCGTGGCCTGGACGGTCGCACGCCCGCCCACGACACGGGTCGTGCCCACGGTGACCTTGGTGTCGGCGTCCGTGTACGCCTCGCCCAGCGCGGCCAGCCGCGCCTTGCGGGTCCGCAGCGTGGACAGCGCCGTGTTCTCGGTCCGCGTCAGACCGGTCGACAGCCGCGCCTTCTTGGTGGCCGGTGCCGCCGCACGCCGCGCCTTCTGCCCGTCCAGCAGCGCCGCCGTACGCTCGGTGAGCACCGCGTCGGCCAACTGCCCGAAGGACGTGGCGGTCGCCCCGTCCACCACACCCGTCTGCGCCCCACTCGCGGCAGAGGCGGGCAGTGCCACGGCCGACAGCGCCACCGTCAGTGCCGCCCCGACAGCGGATCTGAAGGTCATTGATTTCACGATGGATTCCCCTCCACGTCCCGGGCCGGATCCGACCCGGGGGAGTCGGATCCTTGCATATGCGCTGCCCGTTTGGTGATTTTGTGCTCAGAACGCGAAGTGGCGTCCACGAGTCCTTCACCTGCGGGATAATGCTCGTTTTTGGACTGGACCGGTGCGGCATGCCGAAGAGCAGCCGCTGTCCGGTGGCAATCGCGTCGCGTCGCGTGTCTCCCCGGTGTGGAGGAGGGTAGGTAGTGAGCCGAGTCGTACATATGTCGGGCGTATGCAGACGCTCCGCATGCTTCGGGAGGTAACCGAATTGGACACCGCTGGCCAGGAGACGCCCCGTGAAGAGAAGGAATTCACCCGATCCGGGCCGCACTTCTCCGACCGGATCACGGCCGACGGCCGGGACGGCTGGCCGGTCGAGGCCGGGCGCTACCGGCTGGTCGTCAGCCGGGCCTGTCCCTGGGCGAGCCGGGCGCTGATCTCGCGGCGGCTGCTCGGCCTGGAACCGGCCCTGTCGCTGGCGGTCACGGACCCCATCCAGGACGAGCGGAGCTGGCGCTTCACCCTCGACAAGGGGGACCGGGACCCGGTGCTGGGCATCGCGTTCCTCAGCGAGGCGTACGACGCCCGCAAGAAGGAGTACCCGGGCGGGGTGAGCGTGCCCGCGATAGTCGACATCCCCAGCGGGAAGCTGGTCACCAACGACTTCCAGCGCCTCACCCTCGACTTCGCCACCCAGTGGACCGCCCTGCACCGGGAGGGGGCGCCGGACCTTTACCCCGAGGAGCACCGGGATGAGATCGACGAGGTGATGGAGGGGATCTACCAGGATGTGAACAACGGCGTCTACCTGGCCGGTTTCGCCAAGCACCAGCACACCTACGAGGACGCCTACCGGGCTCTCTTCGCCCGTCTGGACCGGTTGTCGGAGCGCCTGGCCACGCGGCGCTATCTGGTCGGCGACACCATCACCGAGGCCGACATCCGGCTGTTCACCACGCTGGTGCGCTTCGACGCCGTCTACAACGGCCACTTCAAGTGCAACCGAAACAAGCTGAGCGAGGACCGGGTGCTGTGGGGGTACGTACGCGACCTCTTCCAGACGCCCGGATTCGGCGACACGGTGGACTTCGACCACATCAAGCGGCACTACTACCAGGTGCACACCGCGGTCAATCCCACGCGCATCGTCCCCCTCGGCCCCGACCTCTCCGGCTGGTCGACCCCGCACGGACGAGAGGAGCTGGGTGGGCGTCCCTTCGGCGACGGCACCCCTCCGGGTCCGGTGCCGCCCGGTGAGGAGGTCCCGGAGGCCGGTCGGGCCCGCTGACGGGCCCGCCTCCGTAGCAGGGGTCAGGGGTGGCGGGCCGACGCCGCGGCGGTGTCCGCCGCGGTCAGCCCGAAGACGAGGGCTGAGGCGATACCGCCCGCGTAGGCGCGGTGCCACAGGCCGCCGGTGTCCGAACCGGCGGCCAGCAGCCCTGCCAGCGGCTCCCCGTTCTCCGCCAGGACCCGGGCCCGATCGTCGATGCGCACTCCGTGGAACGGGAAGGTGATGGCCGGTGCCGTCTCGATGACGTAGTACGGGGGCTCGTCCAGCGGCAGCGGGTCCAGCTCCCGGCCGGGTACCGCGGCGATCCCTGCCGAGACGCCCTCGTTGAACTGCCGGACCCCGTCGCGGATGGCCTCGCCCCGGTAACCCCATTCCTCGGGCAGGAAGGCCAGCTCGTCGAGATCCTCGGCCAGCCCCACACGACCGCCTCGCTTGTTCGCCAGCGCGAACTTGTCGACGGCGACGGCGCCCTCGACGTAGGAGCCCACGATCCAGTCGCGGAACACCCGGGCGTCGGCGATGAGGAGGCCCCGGCTCTCCGGCTGTTCCAGCAGCGCCATGGAGGTGAGGTGGTCGCCCAGCGTCTCGTCCACGAAACGCTCGTTGCGCAGGTTGAACAGGAGCGCGTGTTCGCTGTAGTACAGCGACAGGTCGACGAAGTCCACCGGGTCGGTGAAGGGCGTACGGCTCGGAATGAGGTGGCCGTAGAAGCCCGCGTCGGCGTGGCCGGTGGCCGCGCCCACCTCGGTCGCCAGGCGGTAGCCACCGCCGCGGCTGTGGGGATTGGAGCGCAGCTCCATGCGGTCGGCGTGGGGGTGCACATGAGCGGTGCGGAGCGCGAGGTCGCCCTGGAACCCGCCGGTCGCGAGGAGCGTGGCACGGGCGCCGACGTTCCTGTGTGTGCCGTCGGCTGACCTCAGCCGGGCTCCCACGACGGCACCGTGCTCGGTCAGCAGGTGTTCGGTGTGGGTGGCGAGCAGCACCCGGCCACCGCCGTCGAGGATGAGCCGACGGCAGGTGTCGAGGTAGTGACCGGTGTCGAACTGGTGGCCGCGGCCGAAGCTCAGGATGCGCTGTGCGTCCTTCACCTCCACCCCGGTGGAGCGGATCCAGGAAACGCCCTCGTCGAACCGGTCCACGAGGGCGCGCTTCAGCGCGAGGTCCCCTCCCGGATTGTGCCGGTCCATGATGTCGTGACTCGGAGCGGTCCACGCGTACCCGGCGAAGCGCGCTGAGCCGCCGACGTCGGTGCTGGTATCCACCAGCACCACGGACAGGCCGCTGCGGACGGCATGGGCGCCGGCGGTCAGGCCCGCCATGCCCGCCCCGACGATGAGTAGATCGACGACTTCCGCGTCCACGCGAAATCTCCTTCGGTGGGGACCGGTGCCCAGTAAAAACGAATCCAGTTCACACCTCAAGACAGGTGCGTCAACCCTGCCCCGAGCCTTGTCGACGCCGGGTCGGGACGGTAGAGAGATGAAGTTAGTTCAATAGTTGGATGGCGCAGGAGGCCGTCATGGCGCATGAAGGGGCCCACGCGGGCCGGTTCGAGGGCAAGGTGCGTACGGGGTTCGCTGAACCGCGGGTGCACCCGTACGCGACTCGCGAGGAGATCGCCGACAGCGCCCTGTCCTCGCCAGTGACGCCGCGGTGCTGCTCGCCAACGGCGTCCGGTACCGTCTGCATTCGTCACCCTGAATTCACTTCAGGTTGCCGCGCGTGGTCACCCTTGTTGCTTCCCGGCTATCCGAGAAATCCCGGCCCACAGGCTAGCTGTACTGAGTTCAGTTCTGTAGCGTCCCGGGCGTCGGCAAGGAACGGGACCGCGCCGTTCGGAAGGAGAGCCGGATCATGAGCACCACTGAGCAGCCCGCCCCGCCGGGGTCAGCGTCAGCGTCGTACGAACCCCGCACGGTTCGCCGCGCGATGCTCGCCGGAAGCATCGGCACACTGATCGAATACTACGATTTCAGCATATATGGCTATCTCGCCGTGGCCATCGCCCCGCAATTCTTCCCGAACGAGGACCCGACGGCCTCGACGCTGGCGGCACTCGCGGTGCTCGCCACCGGCCTCGTGGTGCGGCCCCTCGGCGGTGTTTTCTTCGGGTGGCTCGGCGACCGATGGGGTCGTCGCAAGGCGCTGGTCTCCTCCGTGCTGTGCATGGGGGTGGCCAGCAGCATCACGGGGCTGCTGCCGACCTACAGCCAGATCGGCGTGCTCGCCGCGGTGCTGCTCTTCCTCACCCGGCTGGTGCAGGGCATCTCCTCGGGCGGCGAGTCGGTCGGCGCCTACACCTACATCTACGAGTCGGCGCCGCCCCGGCGCAGGGCTTTCCTCGGCGCCGTCACGCCCATTGGCTCCAACCTCGGATTCATGTTCGCGGCGGCCACGGCCGGGGCGATCTCCGCCCTCATCACCAAGGATCAGATGGCCGACTGGGGGTGGCGGCTGCCCTTCCTGATGGCCGTACCCCTCACCCTCATCTGTCTGTGGGCCCGGATGCGAATCGAGGACACCCCGGAGTTCGAGGAGGCCGCGAAGCGCGCCGACATCCCGGCCGCCCCGATCCGGGAGGTCCTGTCCACCCACCGCACCGCGCTGCTCCAGTCCATCGGACTGGCCATGGCCCAGGGTGGCGCCATCTTCCTCGGTCTGACGTACATGGGCATCTACCTGACCACGAACCTGGGGTACGACCCCACGCACGTGTTCTGGCTGACCGCGGGCGTCGTCCTCGTCACCGTGCTGCTCATGGTGCCCGCCGGGTGGCTCGCCGCCCGGTTCGGCTGCCGTCGCGTCCTGCTGGCGGGACTGCTGGGCTTCCTGGTGACGGCGTACCCCGCGATGACGCTCATGGGGCGGCACAGCCTGGCCGTGGCGGGTCTGGCCTATCTGCTTTTCATGCTGAGCAGTGCGTTCGTGCAGGTCCCGGCGGCCAGCCTCTGGCCGCGTCTGTTCGAACGCCGGGTCCGCTACACCGGGATGGCGATCGGGTACAACATCGGCACCGTCCTCGCGGGCGGCACGGCTCCGTACATCGCGGCCTTCCTGGTGCAGCGGACGGGGAACCTGCTCTCCCCGGCGTTCTTCGTGATGGCGGTCTGCCTGATCGGGCTCGGCGCCCTGTCCACCGTCCGCAAGGACGTGTAGGTACGTGTAAGGACGTGTAAGGGCGCGGACGGCAACAGGCACGTCGGCGGCGGACGCGGGTCAGGACTTGTCCGGCGCGTGGCCGTGGCCGACGTGCCCGATGGTCTGGCCGCCGTCGACGGCGAACTCCCCGCCCGTGGTGTACGAGGCGTCGTCGCTCGCGAGGAAGAGCACCATGCGGGTGACCTCGTCGGGCTCCCCGATGCGGGCCACGGGCTGCCGGGCGAAGCGCTCGGGTGCGGCCTTCTCGCCCATGGGCGTGCGGATGACGCCCGGATGCACGGAGTTGATCCGTACCCCCGTGCCCGCCATGTCCAGCGCGGCGGCCTTGGTCATCCCGCGCACCCCCCACTTGCTCGCCACATAACCGATGCCATCGGCGAAGCCCATGAGGCCCGCGGCCGAGGAGATGTTGACGACCGCCCCGCGGCCGCGGGCGCGCATGCCGGGCAGGACGGTGTGCATGCCGAGGAAGGCGCCCACCAGATTGACGTCGACGATGCGGCGGAAGTGCTCGGGCGACTGCTCCTCGACGCCGCCGAAGTGAAGGATCCCGGCGTTGTTGACCAGGACGTCCACGGGACCCAAGGTGTCCTCGACCGTGCGCACGACGGACCGCCACTGTGCCTCGTCCGTGACGTCGAGGTGGCAGTACCGGGCGTGGGCGAGTTCGCCCGCCAGGGACTCTCCCTCGTCGTCCAGGACATCGCAGACGGCGATCCGGGCGCCTTCCGCGGCCAGCCCGCGGACATGGGTGGCGCCCATGCCCCGGGCCCCGCCCGTGACGATCGCGACCATTCCCTCGAAGCGCATCCGAGCTCCCCTTCCGTTGAATGTGGTCAGTCCGGCACCAGCACGGCCCGCCCCCGCACCCGGCCGTGGCGGAGGCGGTCGATCGCCTCCGCCGCGGCCGACATGGGGAACCGCTCCGTCTCGACGTGCAGCGCCCCCGACCGGGCCAGTGCGACCACCTCGGCGAGCTGGTGGCGCGGTCCCCAGAAGGGCAGCGAGAGCCTGAAGCCCGGCGGGAGAACACCCGGCTTGGAGACCGTCAGACGGCCGCCTCCGCTGCCGACGACGGCGAGTTCACCACCGGGCCGCAGAACACCGACGGCGAGGTCGAGCGTCTCCGCGGTGCCGACGAAGTCGAGCACGGCGTCCGCGCCCACATCCCCGCCGCGCGTCCTCAGTACACGGGCGGTGTCCGCCCGCATCAGGGTGCCGAAGTCCGCGCCGGAGCGGTCCGCGAGGGCCAGGGCGTCGTCCCGGACATCGACCGCCAGCACACGGCACGCCGTGGTCGCGCGGAGGATCTGCACCGCCAGGTGGCCGAGCCCGCCGATGCCGATCACGACGGCGGTGGCGCCCTCGCCGAGCGCGTGCCGGAGCCCGGCCACGGCGTGGTACGAGGTCAGGCCGGCGTCGGAGAGCGGGGCCGCCTGTTCGGCGTCCAGACCGTCGGCCCGCACCAGATGGCGGGCGGACGGCACGAGCACGTACCCGGCCATGCCGCCGTCCCGGCCCAGTCCCACGCCGTGCCACGGGAGGGTGTCGCGGTGGTCGCAGTAGTTGTCCCAGCCCGCGGCGCAACGGCCGCAGCTTCCGCAGCCCCACGGTCCGTAGAGCACCACACGCTCGTCCACCTCCACCCCGTCCGTGTCGGGTCCCAGGGCCGCGACCCGCCCGGCGACCTCATGGCCGAGCGTGAACGGCAGCCGGTAGGGGAGCGCCCCCGGGGCCGCGTCGATGACATGCAGATCGGAGTGGCACAGCCCGGTGGCGTCGACCCGTACCAGGACCTGTGCGCGCTGGGGGACGGGCCGCTCGACGTCGACCGGCTCCGGTGGCTCGCCCCACGCCGTCAGCCGCAATGCCCTCATCGTCACCGTCCCAGGTCTGGTCGGACTGCGGCCGCCACGTTAACAGAGGTGAAGTAAGTTCAATAGATGAAGGCAAAGGTGGGGCGCGGTGTGCGGAGGGCTTGCCGGGCAGGCGTTCCCTGCCTACGGTCAAATGAACCGAGTTCAAATTGTCGGATCGATCGGATCCGGCACCGTCGTACGAGCACGATGGAGACCCCATGCGACCGCGCCACCCCGAGATCGCCCCCCGACTGCTGTCCGAGACGGACGAACAACGGCAGCTGCGTACCGTCCTGCGGGACCTCTTCCGTGAGACCAGCAGCCCGGAGGATGCCCGCAAACATCTGGCCACACCGCGCGGATACGACGAAGCCCTCTGGGTGCGGCTCGCGGGCGAGATCGGGGTACACGGGCTGGCCGTTCCGGAGGAGTACGGCGGGTCGGGCTTCACCTTCGCCGAGCTGGCGGTCGCCCTGGAGGAGGCCGGGCGGGCCCTGTGCTGTGCGCCGCTGCTGCCCACGGTGGCGCTGGCCGCGCACGCCCTGCTGTACAGCGGTGACCGCACGGCATGCGAGCGCTATCTGCCCCGGATCGCCGACGGCGCCCTCACCGCGACCGTGGCCGGATTCGGCGACGGCGAGCCCGGTGTCACAGCCGAGCGGGGGAGCGCCGGGTGGGTGCTGCGCGGGCGGGCGGACTTCGTCCTCGACGGGGCCGGTGCGGATCTGATCATGGTGCGGGCCGCGACCCCCGCCGGACCCCGGCTGCTCGCCTGCGAGCCGGATCCCGGTACCTGCCGGCGGACGCCCCGCCGCGTCCTGGACGAGACGCGGCGCCAGGCGCTGGTGGAGTTCCGGGGCGCACCGGCGACCCCTGTCGGTACGGCGGAGGGCGCCGAGGACACGGTCTCGGCGACCCTGGACACCGGGCGGGCCGCGCTGGCGGCCGAACAGGTCGGCGGCAGCGGACACGCCCTGGACGCCACGGTCGAATTCGTCGCCCAGCGCCACCAGTTCGGGCGTCCCATCGGTTCCTTCCAGGCCGTCAAGCACCGGCTGGCCGATGTGCTGGTCGCGCTGGAGGCGGCGCGTTCGGCCTCCGCGTACGCCACGGCCTGCGTCGCTGTCGCCCGGGAGCAGCTGCCGGTGGCTGCCGGTGCCGCCGCCGTGGTCTGCTCCGAGACCTTCCGCCTGGCCACGGCCGAGTACGTCCAGCTGCACGGTGGCATCGGCTTCACCTGGGAGCACCCGGCCCATCTGTATGTGCGCCGCGCCCGCGGCGCCGAGGTGCTGTTCGGTACGGCGGACCGGCACCGGGCGCGGCTGGCCGTGCTCGCCGGGCTGACTCTTGAACCATGTTCGGTTTGACCGTCGCCGGTTCTGTCTCGATCAAGGGGTTGACAGCGCCGTCTCCTGCTCGCAGAGTTGTAGTGAATTCAGTTCAGTTTCGAGGGGTGAGCGTATGACCGTGGAAGACGAGATCCAGTTCGAGCGCGACGGCCACGTGGCCCGGGTGTGGCTCAACCGCCCGTGGAAGAAGAACTGCGTCACCGTGCCGATCCTGGACCGGCTCGACGAGATCATCACCGAGGTCGACGAGGACCCCGAGCTGCGGGTCCTGGTGGTCCGCGGCCGCGGCGGCACCTTCTGCTCGGGCTTCGACCTCGACAGCCTGAAGGCCGAGTACGTCGGCAAGTCGAACGCGATCGACGTGGCGGTGAAGTCCGCGAAGGTGTGCGACCGCCTCTACTCGATGAAGACCCCCTCGGTCGCGGTCCTGGAGGGCCACGTCACCGCCGGTGGCTTCGAGATCATGATCTCCTGCGACTTCGCCATCTCCGCCGACGACGCGAAGATCGGCGACTTCCACATCCGCCGCGCGCTGTTCGGCGGAGCGGGCCCGATCTACCGGGTGCCGCGCATGATCGGCATCCGCAAGACCAAGGAGCTGATGCTCACCGGCAAGCTCCTCTCCGGCGTCGAGGCCGCCGAGTTCGGGCTCATCAACCTGTCCGCACCGGCGGAGGAACTGGACGCGACGGTCGAGGAGTTCATCGGCAACCTCACCGACAAGAGCCCCTTCACCATGTGGCTCACCAAGATGACGATCGACCGCAGCCTGGACGCCGACACCCAGTCGCTGATGGTGATGGAGCACCTCGCCGTGGGCGTGGCGCTCAACTCCGACGACGCCAACGAGGGCGTGTCGGCGTTCCTGGAGAAGCGTGAACCCAAGTGGCAGGGGCGCTGACCCGGATGGCCACGGATCCGCGGAGTCCGGACGCCGGGCTCCAGGGCTCGCGCTGCTCCGGCTGCGCGGTGACGGTCTACCCCGCGGAGGACGCGTGCCCGCGCTGCGGGGAGGCCGCCGATCCGGCGGCCCTCCAGGGCACGGGCACGCTGTGGACCTGGACGGTGCAGCGGTACGCCCCCAAGTCGCCGCCCTATCAGGCCCCGCCCGGAGGCTTCGTACCCTTCGCGCTCGGCTACGTCGAGCTGGCGGAGGGCGTGCGGGTGGCCGCCGTCCTCGACCTCGAGAACCTCGACGACATCCGCATCGGCATGCCCCTGACCGTGACCGCGGGCCCCGGTGTCCCGCGGGCCAGGCCCACCGGCCGCGGCAAGGAGGGAACATGAGCAGCGAGGTCCTGATCTGCGGCGCCGGGCGCACACCGTTCGGCCGGTCCGAGGCCACGGGCCGCCGACTCGCCGTCGGCGCGGTGAACGCGGCGCTGGCGGACGCCGGAATCGCGTGGTCGCGCGTGCGGGCCGCGTTCGGCGGCAGCGACAGTGCGGGGCTCGCCGACACGCTGGTGGCCCAACTCGGCCTGACCGGGCTGCCGTTCGTCAATGTCAAGAACGGCTGCGCCACCGGCGGCAGCGCGCTCATCTCCGCCGTGAACGCCATCCGCTCCGGCATGGCCGACGTCGTCCTCGCCGTCGGCTTCGACAAACATCCGCGCGGCGCCTTCGACCCCAGGCCCGAGGACTGGGGCCTGGGGGCGGAATACGGCAGCGACGGGCTGATGGTGACCACCCAGTTCTTCGGCATGAAGATCCAGCGCTATATGCACGACCACGGGATCACCCCGCGGACGCTCGGCCTGGTCGCCGAGAAGGCGTACCGCAACGGTGCCCTGACCCCCGACGCATGGCGCCGCAAACCGCTGTCCGCCGAGGAGATCCTCGGCTCCGGGATGGTCAGCGATCCCCTGACCCGCTACATGTTCTGTTCCCCCGGAGCGGGCGCGGCCGCGCTGGTGCTCTGCTCCCCGGAGGCCGCCCGCACCATGGACGGCACGCCGGTCACCCTGCGCTCGGCCGCCGTCCGCACCCGGCGCTTCGGCTCGTTCGAAGTCTTCAGCCCGTGGATCCCCGCGGGTGAGCTGACCAGCGTCAGCCGTGACGCCTCGGCCGCCGCCTTCGAGGAGGCGGGGGTCGGCCCCGGCGACATCGACGTGTGCCAGCTCCAGGACACCGAGAGCGGCGCGGAGGTCATGCACATGGCCGAGTGCGGGTTCTGTGCGGACGGCGAGCAGGAGCGGCTGGTGGCCTCGGGCGCCACCGGAATCGGCGGAACGCTGCCGGTCAACACCGACGGCGGCTGCATCGCCAACGGCGAACCCATCGGAGCGTCGGGGCTGCGCCAGGTCTACGAGGTCGTCCAGCAGTTGCGCGGCCGGGCCGGTGAACGCCAGGTCCCGGGCCGGCCCCGCGTCGGCTTCACCCATGTGTACGGCGCCCCCGGCGTGAGCGCCTGCACGGTGCTGTCCCGCTGATACGTCCCCACGTCCCGCCGATCGGAGGTGGCACAGAAGTGGCAGAAGAGATGAGCGGCATCCCCGAACCCGAGGAATTCCGCGCCCGGGCCCGGCAGTGGCTCGGTACCGTCGCCCGGCCCCGCGCCGCAGACGGGGAGTGGGGCAGCGGCTCCGACTCCGTGGCCGTGTTCGACAACTGGACCGAGGAGCAGGAGCGCGAGCACACCGCCCGCGTCCAGGAGTGGGAACGCACCCGCTACGACCAGGGGTGGTCCGCGCTCCACTGGGAGGAGACCTACGGGGGCCGGGGCCTGCCCGCGTACTACGAGCAGCTCTACCGCGCCGAGGAAGCGGCCTTCGACGTGCCGCACCGCCCCGAGATCTTCCCGGTGACACAGGCGCTCGTCGCCCCCGCGATCGCCCTCTGGGGCACCGAGGAGCAGAAACGGCGCTGGCTGCGGCCCATGCTGCGGACCGACGAACTGGCCTGCCAGCTGTTCTCGGAGACCGAGGCCGGTTCCGACCTCGCCGCGGTGCGGACGAAGGCGGTGCGTGACGGCGACACCTGGGTGCTGACCGGGCACAAGGTGTGGACCTCCGGAGCCCGCGTCGCCACCTGGGGCGTCGCGGTGTGCCGCACCGATCCGGACGTGCGCAAACACGCGGGCATCACCGTCTTCCTGGTACGCATGGACGCGCCCGGTGTCACCGTACGGCCCATCCGGCAGATGACCGGTGGCACCAGCTTCAACGAGGTCTACCTCGACGGCGTCACCGTGCCCGACACCGACCGGCTCGGCCCGGTCGGCGAGGGCTGGCGGGTCACGCTCAGCGTGCTGGCCGCCGAACGGCTCGACTCCGGCAGCCTCGGCCTCGACAACGCCGACCGGGCCCTGGACCTCGCCGCGCACCTGCCGCGCCCCCTCACCGGCGCCGAACAGCAGCGGGCCGCCGACCTCCACATCCGCACCCTGATCCAGCGGCTCATCGGACTACGGGTGACCGCCGCACTCGTCGCCGGACGCGAACCCGGCGCGGAAGCCTCGGTCGGCAAGCTGTACGCCACCGAGACCATGCGCCGCACCAGCGACCTGGTGTCCGAACTGCTGGGTCCGACCCTCGTGGCGGACACGGGGGAGTGGGGCACCTACGCCTGGACGGAACACCTGCTCGGCGCCCCCGGCTACAGCATCGCGGGCGGCACCGACGAGATCCAGCGCACCATCCTCGCCGAACGCGTCCTCGGCCTGCCCAAGGAGCCCACCCGATGAGCACGGCCACCCAAGGGACACAGCTGGCCGCCCGGGTCCGCGAGCGCCTCGCCCGCCACCACCCGGGCGCGCCGATCGGCGAGCTGACCGTACTGCCGGGCGGCCACTCCGGGCTGACGTACTCGGTCACGGCGGGGGACGCCCGGTACGTCATCAAGGCGGTGCCGCCCGGACAGCGGCCCGTCGGGCGCAACGACGTCCTGCGCCAGGCCCGGGTGCTGGGCGCGCTGGCCGGGTCCACGGTGCCGGTGCCGGGCGTCGCGGCCGTCGACGAGACCGACCCCGCCTGGTTCGCCATGGACTTCGCCGCCGGGGAGGCCGTCGAGCCGGTACTCGACGAGCACGAGGTGCCCGCCGCGACGGCCCGCGCCCGGATGCTGGAGATCACTGGCGTCCTGCGGCGGCTGCACACCACCGATGTCGACACGCCCGGGCTCGGCGCGCCCGAACCCCTCGACGCCGCCGGTGAGCTGGAGCGGTGGAGCCGCACCCTGCACGCCGTCCCCGACGAACTGCGGCCCGGCGGAGAGGAGTTGCTCGCCCGCCTCGCCGACGACGTGCCGCAGAGCCTCCCGCCGGTGCTGCTGCACGGGGACTTCCGGCTCGGCAACGTGCTGTGCGTGGACGAGCGCGCCGTGGCCGTCGTGGACTGGGAGATCTGGAGCGTCGGCGATCCGCGGATCGACCTCGGCTGGTTCCTGCTCTTCGCCGACCACCGCAACTTCCCCCGGCTGGGACACCCCGTACCCGGCCTGCCCGGCGAGACCGAACTGATGGACACCTACCGCGACGGCCGTCCCGCCCTGCCCGCCATGGACTGGTTCCGGGCACTCGGCCGCATGAAGATGGCCGCGATCATGGGCCACAATCTGCGCCGCCACCGCGAGGGCAAGCACCACGACCCGGACCAGGAACGCCTGCCGCCCACCATCGCCGCGATGATCCGCACGGCACGCGACATCCTCGGCTGATCCGGGCCGGCCACCGAACAGGAGCACACGTGGACTTCGGATTCTCGCCCCGCGCGAGCGAACTCCAGGACCGCATACGGTCGTTCATGGACCAGCACGTCCTGCCCGCGGAAGCGGTCTACGACCGGCAGCTGGCCGAAGCGGACGACCCGCACGCGCTGCCACCGGTCATGGCCGGACTGAAGGAGAAGGCCCGCGCCGAGGGCCTGTGGAACCTCTTCATGGCACACGGCGACTGGGGCGCGGGCCTCACCAACCTCGAATACGCCCCGCTCATGGAACTGGCCGGGCGCTCCATCATCGGCCCCGAAGTGTTCAACTGCTCGGCGCCCGACACCGGCAACATGGAACTCCTCGCCCTGTACGGCACCCCCGAGCAGCAGGAGCGCTGGCTGCGCCCCCTGCTCGACGCCGAGATCCGCTCGTGCTTCGCCATGACCGAGCCGGAAGTCGCCAGCTCCGACGCCCGCAACATCCGCACCCGCATCACCCGCGACGGCGACGCTTACGTCGTCAACGGCCGCAAGTGGTACACCTCCGGGATCCTCGACCCCGACTGCGAGCTCATCATCCTGATGGGCAAGACGGATCCGCAGGCGCCCACCTACCGGCAGCAGAGCATGCTGCTCATCCCCCGGGACACGCCGGGCATCACGATCCTGCGCGACCTGCCGATGTTCGGCTACACCGACCGGCTCGGACACGGCGACGTGCTCTTCGAGGACGTCCGCGTCCCCGTCGCGAACATCCTCGGCGGCGAGGGCGAGGGCTTCGCGCTCGCCCAGGGACGGCTCGGCCCGGGCCGGATGCACTACGCGATGCGCGCCGTGGGATTCGCCGAGCGCGCCCTTCAGCTGATGTGCGAGCGCGTCACCGCACGCACCGCCTTCGGCGGACCCCTCGCCGACCGGGGCGTGGTCCGCGAGTGGATCGCCCGCAGCCGCATCGAGATCGAGCAGCTGCGCCTCCTCGTCCTCAAATCGGCCTGGCTGATGGACACCGTCGGCAACGCCGCCGCCCGCATGGAGGTGGCCGCCATCAAGGTCGCGGCGCTGGACGTCGCCCACAAGGTGGTCGACCGCGCGGTGCAGGCCCACGGAGCGGCGGGCGTCAGCGACGACACCGTACTCGCCCGGCTGTACGCCATCACCCGGGCACTGCGCATCGCCGACGGCCCCGACGAAGTACACCTGCGGACCGTGGCCCGCCAGGAACTGGACAAGTACGCAACGACACGACCGACGGGAGCAGCGTGAGCGCCCACAGCCTCGACGGCAAGGTGGCCGTCATCACCGGCGGATCCCGCGGCATCGGCCTCGGCATCGCCGCCGCCTACCGGGCGGCCGGAGCACACGTGGTGATCGCGGCCCGCAAAGCGACCGGGCTCGCCCAGGCACGCGAGGAACTGCTGCGCACCAAGGGCGACGGCGACATCCACACCGTGGTGGCCAACGCCGGTGAACCCGACCAGGCGGAAGGCTGCGTCGAGGAGACGATGTCCCGCTTCGGCCGCCTCGACGTCCTCGTCAACAACGCGGCCACCAACCCGTACCACGGCGAGCTGCTCGACCTGGACCTGCCGCGCGCGGAGAAGACCGTCCGCGTCAACCAGTACGGCATGATCGCCTGGACCCGTTACGCCTGGCGGGCCTGGATGGCCGAGCACGGGGGAGCGGTGGTCAACATCGCCTCCGTCGGCGGGCTCATCGTCGATCCGCACATCGGCTACTACAACGCCACCAAGGCCGCCATGCTGCACATGACCCGGCAGCTCGCCTACGAACTCGGGCCGCGCGCCCGCGTCAACGCCATCGCCCCCGGGCTGATCAAAACCGAGCTGGCCCGGGCGGTGTGGGAGGTACGCGAGCCGATCCTCACCGCCAAGCTGCCGCTGCGGCGCCTCGGCACGGTGGAGGACGTGGCCCACGCGGCGCTGTTCCTGGCCTCCGACGCCTCGTCCTGGATGACCGGCCAGACCCTGGTGCTCGACGGCGGCGCCACCGCCCTGCCGATCGGGGTGGAGGCATGAGCACACCGCGACCCGCCGCCGAGCTGTTCTCCCTCCAGGGCAGGACGGCCCTGGTCACCGGCGCCTCCGCCGGTCTCGGCGCACGCTTCGCCAGCGTCCTCGCGCAGGCCGGAGCCACCGTGTACGCCGCTGCCCGGCGCCTCGACCGGCTGAAGGAACTCGCCGATTCCGACGCCCGCATCCACCCCGTCGCCTGCGACGTCTCACGGGACGAGGACCGTTCGCGGCTCGTGGAGACCGCGCGCGCCGCCACCGGACACGTCGACATCCTCGTCAACAACGCGGCCGCGTCCGGCGAGACCCGCGCCGAGGACGAATCCCCGGACGCCTTCGCCGACGTCCTCGGCGTCAACCTCACCGCCCCCTTCCACCTGGCACGCCTGGTGGCGGAGGCCCCCGCCGGGGACGGCGCTCCGCCCCGGAGCGTCATCAACGTCTCCTCCATCCTCGGCCTGGTCACCGCCGCCCCGCTCGGCGGCGCGAGCTACTCCGCGTCCAAGGCCGGGCTGATCGGGCTGACCCGGGAGCTGGCCGGACAGTGGGGCCCGCACGGCACCCGTGTCAACGCGCTCGCCCCCGGCTGGTTCCGCACCGAGATGACCGCCGACCTCTTCGACGACGAGCGCTCCGCCCGCTGGGTCGAGCGCAACACCCTGCTGCGGCGCGGCGGCGACGGCCATGAACTCGACGGCGCGCTGCTGTTCCTCGCGTCGGACGCCTCCTCGTACTGCACCGGGCAGATCCTCACCGTCGACGGCGGATGGACCGCGCGATGAGGGTCGGCATCGACATCGACGACGGTCTGGCCCACCTCACCCTGCGCCGTGGCGAGGCGGGCAACGCCATCGACCTGGACATGGCACACGGACTCCTGGACGCGGCACGGACCTGCGCGACGGAGCGCGTACGGGCCGTCCTGCTGACCGGCGAGGGGAAATCCTTCTGCGTCGGCGGCGACCTCGGGGAGTTCTCCCGGCTCTCCGGCGCGGCGCTTGAGAAGCACCTCACCGCGGTGACCGACGCGCTCCACGACGCGCTGCGCACGTTCGCGGCGAGCGACGCGCCCATGGTGGCCGCCGTACAGGGAGCCGTCGCGGGCGCGGGGCTCGGCCTGGCCGCGTCCGCCGATGTGACCCTCGCCGCCGACACCGCCTCCTTCACCGCCGCGTACACGGGCATCGGCTACTCGCCGGACGCCGGGGTCAGCTGGTTCCTGCCTCGCATCGTCGGCCCCAAGCGGGCCCTGGACCTGCTGCTGACCAACCGCCGCGTCACGGCGGCCGAAGCTGCGGACATCGGGCTGGTGAGCCGGGTCGTCGCACCCGACCGCCTGACCGCCGAGGCCGCGCGCACGGCCGAGGCGCTGCGCCGCGGCCCCACGGCCGCCTTCGGCGCCACCCGCCGTCTCGTCGCCGCCGGGCTGACCGCCGACCTCGGCCCGCACCTGGACCGGGAGGCCCGCGCGATCGCCGCCGCGGCCGCCTCCGACGCCGGGCGGGAGGGCGTCGCCGCCTTCCTGGGCAAGCGTCCGCCCGACTTCACGCGCGGCGCCCCCACTGCCTGAAACCCCAACCCGAACCATGGAGCCCGCCATGTCCGAAGCGTTCATCGTCGGAGCCGTCCGCACCCCCGTCGGCCGCCGCAAGGGCGCGCTCAGCGCTGTGCACCCCGCCGACCTCGGCGCCCATGTGCTGCGCGCCCTGCTGGAACGCACCGGCGCCGACCCGGACGCCGTCGACGACGTGTACTTCGGGTGCGTCGGCCAGATCGGCGCCCAGACCGGCAACGTCGCCCGCACCGCCTGGCTGTCCGCCGGGCTGCCGCAGCACGTGCCCGGCACCACCATCGACCGCCAGTGCGGCTCCTCCCAGCAGGCCGTGCACTTCGCGGCCCAGGCGGTCGGCTCCGGCGCCGCCGACCTGGTGGTCGCCGGTGGGGTGGAGGTGATGAGCCTGGTGCCCATCGCCAGCCCCATGTACGTCGGAGAGCAGGCGGGCCTCGGCAGCCCGTACGCGGGGGACGGCTGGCGCGAGCACTTCGGCGACCAGGAGGTCTCCCAGTTCCGCGGGGCCGAACTGATCGCCGGGAAATGGGGCATCTCGCGTGCGGACATGGAGGAGTTCGCGCTCGCCAGCCATCAGCGGGCCATCGCCGCCCAGGCCGACGGGGCCTTCGACGACGAGATCACCCCGGCCTTCGGCCTCACCGCCGACGAAGGCCCGCGCGCCGACACCACCCTGGAGAAGATGGCCGGGCTGAAGACCCTCACCGAGGACGGCAGGCTGACCGCCGCCGTTTCCAGCCAGATCTCCGACGGCGCCGCCGCCCTGCTGATCGCCTCGGGGGAGGCGGTGCGCCGCCACGGTCTGACCCCGCTCGCCCGTGTGCACAGCATGGCCGTCGTCGGCTCCGACCCGATCCACATGCTGACCGGTCCGATCCCCGCCACCGAGAAGGTCCTGGACAAGGCCGGGTTGCCGATCGGCGCGATCGATCTGGTCGAGATCAATGAGGCCTTCGCTTCCGTGGTCCTCGCCTGGCAGAAGGAGACCGGCGCCGCCCCGGAGCGGGTCAACGCCTTCGGCGGAGCGATCGCGCTCGGACATCCGCTCGGTGCCACCGGTGCCCGGCTCATGACGACGCTCGTCCACCAACTGCGCAGGACCGGAGGACGCTATGGCCTGCAAACCATGTGCGAGGGCGGGGGCATGGCGAACGCGACCGTGCTGGAGCGCCTGTGACCCGAGCCGACCCGGGCCGACCCCCGAGCCGGCCCCGGTCGGTCCGGGTCGGGCCGAGTCGATTGGCAACTGAGTTCAGCTTGGGGCTACTCTCGGGTACCGACGAGATGGACGGCGGCCAGGAGACGGGGTCATGGCGACAAGGGTTGAACCGGAAGCGGGACCGAGGTCCAAGCGCGCCGCCATTCTGGCGGCCGCCGTCGACTGCTTCGGAGAGACGGGCTTCGAGGCCACCAAGTGGTCCACCGTGGCGGAGCGGGTCGGCATCGGGCAGACGGCGCTCTACCACTACTTCGAGTCCAAGACCCACTGTCTGCTCACCATCATGCGGCTGGAGCTCCAGCGCTCCCACGACAAGTTCACGGAGACGACCGCGGACATCACCGACCCGGTCGAGGCCCTCCGGGCGGCCGTGCGCGCGGCGTACGACGTCTCCGACCACGAGGTTCTCCAGATGCGGATCCTGCACAACCACATGGATCTGCTCTCCG
The DNA here is from genome assembly GCF_052851135.1 of Streptomyces sp. BRA346. Classification (NCBI taxonomy): domain Bacteria; kingdom Bacillati; phylum Actinomycetota; class Actinomycetes; order Kitasatosporales; family Streptomycetaceae; genus Streptomyces; species Streptomyces sp. BRA346. Next base: position 260,351 of record NZ_JAIWIH010000003.1, read on the forward strand.
GCCCGCGCAAGTCCAAGCGGGAGGAGGCCGAGCGCGTCGAGGCCCGTCAGCTGGTCCAGCTCGTCGAGCGGGACTGGACGAACCTGCTGGTCCGGGGCATGTCCCAGGGCGCGTTCCCGCTGCGGGACGCCCAGCTGCTGGGCGCGGGCGTGCTCGGCCTGATCGTCAGCGTGTGGCGCTGGTACCGGCCGTCGGGGCCCACGCCGCTGTCGGAGATCAGCGAGCTGATCGAGGGCGCCTGCGTACGGATGGTCGCCACGTGACGCGCTGAGCGCCCCTGTTCCCCCCTGCCCCCGGTGGATCTCCGCCGGGGGCTTTGCCGTGCCCGCGCCGAAGCCGAGCCGAAGGCGCAGGATGGTCTCGTACGGACTCTTGTCAGCCGTATTTCGTCGGGATTACCATGCAAACTGAATTGAACTTGACTCAAGTTGATCTGGGGCGGCGGCGACGCAGCCCCTTCCCGGCCGCCCCGGCTCTCCCGCCCGGCGACCATCCACCAGACCTGAATGAGCGGCCGCGGACCGAAAGGGCCCCCTCATGGTGTTGCGCGCGTATTTCTCCGGTATGGACAGCCGCCGGCCGGAACAGACACTCGAACTGCTGGAACCCGACTTCCGGTTCCTCATCGCCCTGCCGGGCAAAGAGGTCACCGGCACCTCCAGGGATGACTTCGCCGCGTACATCGCGGGCCGCAACCCCGTGGACCGGACACACGAGATCCTGCGCCACAGCCGGGACGGCGACCTGGAGACCGTATACGGAGTGGTGACCGAGGGTGGGGAGTACACCGGCTCCTTCCACTCGGCCGCGGTGGTCTCGCCCGGCGGACTCATCGCCCGTTACCAGGCCTTCTTCACCGTTTCCTTCCAGCTGATCGACTGGGCCGGGAACAGGAGCCGGGTATGACGGGCACCCCGGCGGCGGCCCCCTTCCTCACCGCGTGGTTCGAGATCCTCGACGGGGACGAACCGTCCCGTATCCTCGACCTGATCAGCGACGACTTCGCCCTCTCCATCCTGTTCTCCACCGGCGGCGGCGACGCCACCGACTTCGCCGGGGGCCGCGCCGCCCTCGTCGGCTACCTCGAACAGCGCGAGAAGGGCACCCGCACCCACCACCGGCTGGCGGCGACCACGGTCGGCCGGGACGAATTCTTCCTCGGCGAGGTACGGCGTGCGGGCGTCCCCGAGGCGAGCTTCGTCGCCGCCGGGCGGGTGAACGACGACGGGCGGCTCCAGCGCCTGCTGATCGGGCGCTCGTCCGAGATCCGCTTCACCTGAGCCCGACCCCTGACCGCCCACCTGACCTGCGAAGGACCGTCATGTACAACCTCGTCCTGCTGGCTGCCCGGCCCCCGGAATGGACACACGAGCAGTTCATCACGTGGTGGCGCGGCGACCACGCGAAACTGACCTGCCGCCTCCCCGGACTGCGCAGCTGGCGGCACACCGAGATCGACGCCGCCCTGGAGCCGCGCTCCGAAGGCTGGGACGGCCTCTCCGTCCTCGGCTTCGACTCCCCCGAGGACCTGAAGAAGGCCCTCGCGAGCCCCGAATGGGCCGACGCCGTCGCCCAGGTGGGCGACATGAAGGGCCGCCGCATCGCGGTCATGGGAACCGAGGCGGAGCTGTTCGCCGCCTGAGGAAGGACGAGATGCGACAGGTAGTGCGGGAGTTCCAACAGCGGGCCGCCGAGTCCGACTTCGTCGCCGTCATCGACGACACGGGCAGCCATACGGCCCGGCAGCTCCTCGACGAGGCCGAGCGGCTGGCCGCGGCGCTGTCCGCGGGCACGGCCGACGGAGCCGTCGGCACCGTCATGATCCAGGCGGACAACTCATGGCGCACGGTCGCCGCCACCCTCGCCGCGGGCCTCAGCGGCGGGGACGGCGGGGTCATCGCGCTGGTCAACCGGCACACCACACGGGCCGAATTCGCCGCCGCCTGGGAGGACATCCGCCCGGACGCCGTCGTCGCCGAACCCTCGGCGATGGACGAGTGGGCGGTGTCGACACGGCTGCCGGGCCCGGAGCGGACCGCGCTCGACGGCTGGACGTGCCGGTCCACACCGAGCCCACGCGAGGTGTCCCGCTGGTCGGGCGGCGTCCTGATCGGCCTGACCTCCGGATCGACCGGGCGGCCCAAGGGCGTCGTCCAGTCCGAACAGGCCCTGCGCTACGCGGCCGAGACCACCATCACCGTCAACGGGCTGTCGCCGGGCGACGCCGTCGCCGCGATCGTCCCGCTGTCGTCGACGGCCGCGTACTGCTTCGGCGTCTATCTCTCCCTGCTGCTGCGCGGGCCGCTCGTCATGACGGGCAAGTGGGACCGGGCCCTCGCGCCGCGGCGCATGGCCGAGGCCGGGGTCCGCTGGACCATGTGCGTACCGACCATGGTGTTGCAGATGGGCGACGCGGCGGCCGGGTCCGGCATCCTCCGGGGCGTCCGGTCGATCACCGTCGGCGGCGGGCCCATGGACCGCGCAGCCCTGGCCCGGGCCGAACAGTCCCTGGGGACCAAGATCCTGCGGGTCTTCGGCATGTCCGAGTGCCTCGGCCACACGTCGCCGAGCCCCGACGACCCCGAGGAGATCCGGCTCGGCAGGGACGGCCGCCCCTTCCCGGGCACGGACGTGCGCGCGCTCACGCCCGACGGCCACGTGGCGGGCCCCGGAGTGACCGGCCGGGCGCAGGTGCGCGGCCCGTCCCTCTTCCTCGGATACGCCGGTGACGGAAGGGCCGTTCCCCCGGCGCTGACGGAGGACGGCTATCTGCCCACCGGCGATCTGCTGGTCACCCATGAGGACGGCACCCTCACCATCATGGGGCGCGAGAAGGACATCATCATCCGGGGCGGCCGCAACATCGACATCACGGAGATCGAGCGCGCGGTCGCGGCCCACCCGCGCGTGGCCCGGGCGTGTGTGGCGCCGGTCCCCGACGATGTCCTCGGCGAACGCGTGGCGCTGCTCGTCGTCACCACGGACGGCGGCCGCATCGACCTGGCCGAGGTGACCGGCTACTTGGAGAGCATCGGACTGTCCAAGACCAAGTGGCCCGAATACGTGTACGGTACCGACGAGTTGCCCCAGACGAAGGTTGGCAAGCTCGACCGGGGCGGGGCCCGGGACCTGGCCGTCAGCCTGCACCAACGAGGAGACACATGACAACGCGGTTCGACCAGGGCCCCTGGGCGGCGGCCGGAGTCCAGACCGTACAGCCCGGGGTGCACCGCGTGCCCCTGCCCCTGCCCAACGACGGCCTGCACGCGGTGAACGTCTACCTCCTGGAGGACCTGGACGACGACGGTGGCATCGTCATGATCGACGGCGGCTGGGCGATCCCCGAGGCGCGCAAGACGCTCGAGGAGGCCCTCGCCGCCATCGACCGCGACCCCGGCGACATCAGCCACATCCTGGTCACCCATATCCACCGCGACCACTACACCCACGCCGTGGAGCTGCGCCGCCTGCTGGGCTCGCGCGTCTACCTCGGTGCGGGCGAGCGGCCCGGACTGGAGATGCTCGACCGGCTGCGCAGCGACCAGCCCGTCGGCTCACTGCGCACCCTGCGCGCCGCGGGAGCCGGGGAACTCGCCGACCACATCGAGGCGATGGACCACGGCGGCTACGACCCGAGCGTCTGGGAGGCCCCCGACCGGTGGCTCGGCGCGGAAACCCTCAGCTTCGGCGACCGCGCGCTGCGGGTCGTCCCCACCCCCGGACACACCAAGGGCCATGTGGTGTTCCTGGACGAACAGCGCGGACTGCTGTTCTCCGGGGACCACGTCCTGCCGCACATCACCCCGTCCATCGGCTTCGAACTGGCCGAGCCGGGCGGCCGTCCGCTCGCCGACTACCTGGATTCGCTGCGGCTGATGACCCGGTACGCCGACGCCCGCCTGCTGCCCGCGCACGGGCCGGTCACCGACAGCGCCCACACCCGGGTCGGCGAACTGCTCACCCACCACGACGACCGGCTGGCGGCAAGCCTGGCCGCGCTGGGCGAGGACACGCTCGACGCCCACGCGGTGGCGCGGGGACTCGCCTGGACGCGCCGGTCCGTGCCGTTCGGGAACCTGAGCGCCTTCAACCAGATGCTCGCGGTCAACGAGACCGCCGCCCACTTGGACGTCCTCGTGCTCCGCGGGCAGGTGACGGTGGCGTTCGCCGACGGCGTGAACCAGTACACCCGCGTGTGGTGATGAGCCCGCGTCGGCTCGTCAGTGGATGCGCAGGCCTTCCTTCACCTTGTCGAAGACGGGACGGTAGGTGTCCCATCTCTCGTCGGGCGCGGAGAGGTACACGTCGTACTCCTTGCCACCCTCCCGCCCGAAGCCGAGGTCGATGGCGCGGAACGTGCGTACCTTGCCGTCGAACGTGCACTCCCAGATCGCCGCGGGCTGCCCCCGGAAGGTGGTGCGGTCCAGGCGCAGTCGCCGGTACACGTCGTAGTTCTTCTTCGTGTTCGCCTCGATGTCCCGGAAGTGCGCCACGGGCGACGGCCCGGCGGGGTTCACCGTGCCGATCGTGATCTCGACCAGGCGGGAAGGATCGATGTACTTGACTCCGTCGCTCGTGCGGTCGCTCAGCTTCCACCCGTTCGGTACGGGGAAGGAGACGCCGAGCCTCTTCTCCTCGACCAAGTGGTAGCCGCGGGGCACGGGCGGGGGAGCGGAGGCAGAGGGCTTCGCCTCGTTGCCGCTCCGCTGCCCGCCGCCGTCCGGCCACATGGAGGTGGCACCGGCCACGGCCAGCGTCGTGAGCGCCAGCGCGGCGGCGCTCCACACCACGCGGTGCCGCTTACGGGGGCCGCCGCCGGTTCGCCCGGGCGTGGCCACGGTCCCGGACGGTGGTGGGGCGGCGGTCGTGTCCGGGGCGTCCTGCCGCGGGGCCCGGGCCCGGGTCGGCTCCTCCGCCACCACGGACTTCAGCTCCCGCTCCGCCTCCTCCGCCGACGGACGCTCGTCGGGTTCCTTGGCCAGCAGCGCCTCGATCAGCGGTGCCAGCGGCCCGGCGTGGCGCAGCGGCGGCAGCGGGTCGACGGCGTTGGCGTAGGCCGTCTCGATCGCCGTGTCCCGCCGGAACGGGGGCTGTCCTTCCACTGCTTGGTAGAGGGCCGCGCCCAGCGCCCAGAGGTCCGAGAAGGGGCCGGGCTTGCGGCCCCTGACCCGCTCGGGGGCCATGTACTCGATGGAGCCGATCATCTCGCCGGTCCGGGTCAGCGTCGACGTTCCGCTGGTCACGGCGATGCCGAAGTCGGTGAGGACGATCCGGCCGTCGGCGCCGAGCAGCACGTTGCCGGGCTTGACGTCACGGTGCAGCACTCCGGCCGCGTGCGCGGCCCGGAGCGCGGCGACCATGCCCAGCCCGATCCGCGCCGCCTCCTGCGGCGGGACGGTACCGCGCTCCTTGAGCTGCGCGCCGAGGGTGGTGGACGGCACGTACTCCATGACGATGCACGGCAGCCCCTCGTCGTCGTCCACGACGTCATGGACGACGACCACGTTCGGATGCGTGATGCGGGCGGCGCTCCGCGCCTCGCGACGGGTGCGCTCGTACAGCGTGGAGAGTTCGTCGTCGGAGAGATGGTGCGGAGCGTGTATCCGCTTGAGCGCCACCTGGCGGCCCAGCACATCGTCCTCGGCCCGCCACACCGTGCCCATGCCGCCGCTGCCGATCCGCTCGGTCAGCCGGTACCGATGTGCGACCAGCGCCCCCTTGTCCGCCACCAGCATCCCTCTTCGTTCTGACCTGCCGTGCTCGATGTGCCTCGACACGATAACCGGCGCGAGCGCGCACGCCTCCATGGCCCTCCCGCGTGCCGGGTACTGTCCCGCGCATGGCCGGGTGAGCCGGTGCTACGGCCGCCGGGCTCGGACGGCAGAGGGCTCACGAAGCGCGTCAATACCTCGCGCACCACCCACCATCCGGAACCATGTGCCGGTTAATTGCGACCTGTCGGGTGGGGGGCGAGGTGGGGCAGGCTGGCCCCGCCGGGCCTTTCGAGGACTGGCCGGGTACGCAAGAAGGAGCGTGGGAACGTGAGACGGCAAGCCGCCGAGGACGTGCTCAGAATCGGCACCGCCGACGGATGCGGCCGCTGATGGCGGGCGAGCGGTCCGGGTTATGGGCCCGGCTGCTGGGCGCGTTATCCGGGCACGAGCCCGGACGCCCCACGGAAGAGGGGGAGGTCTGGGCGTACTTCCCGCCCGGCGCCCCGGCCGGATGCCGGCAACTGCGGGTGTGCCAGGTGCCGGACGGGGAGGACTTCGCCCGGCTCACCTGGCAGGTGTGCGGCGTGTGCCGGAGGGGCCTGGTCCGCAAGATCCGGGTCGCCGAACGATGGCAGCGCCGGGGCTACGGCAGCCGCATGATGATGCGGGCCTTGCGCGACTGCGAGACGTACACCTGGACGACCACCAAGCAGTCGGAGTTCGGCGAGAGCTTCTTCGCGGCGCTCGCGGCCGCCACCGGCATCGACTTCAGCCCGGATTCCCGGGCCTGCGACCACATGCGGGCCGCGCGCGGTGCCGCCCACGGGGAGTCCAGGAGGGAGCTCCCGCAGCCGTACGACAGCCCCGGTGAGCCGCGTTGGTCCCACCGGGACGGGCTGGGCTGCTGAGCGGCGGGGCGGGCAGAGCTCACCGCCCGCCCGCGCCCTCGACCAGTACATCGCTCGCCGGGCGGCGGACCATGACGCGCCGCGGCTTCTGGGGCGCCTTCTGGGGTGCCGCCCCCTCGGGCGCGGGCGGGTGCGGGGGATGGGACGGCACCAGGCTCCGCAGCGCCTGGGAGGGTTCGAGCCCCAGCTCGTCGAGCAGCACCCGGCGGCACTGCTCGAACTGCCGTAGGGCCGCGCCCCTGTTGCCGGCGGCGAGATGTGCGGTGATCAGTACGCGATGGGCGCTCTCCCGGAGGGGTTCCGCGCGCACGGCGGCCAGCCCGGAGGCGACGGCCTCGCCGTGGCGGCCCGCCGCCGTCAGCCGCTCGGTCATCGCCTCCAGGGCGTACAGCCGGAGTTCGTGGTACTGCTCCTGCTCGACCAGCACCCACTCGTTCTCCGACCACTCGGGTAACAGGTCGGAGGAGAGGTCCGCGCGCGTCTGGGCGGTGAGGATGTCGTCGCAGGGGTGCGCCATGTCCAGCAGCTGGTGCGCCCGCGTGGCCGCCGCGTGGATGTCCACGTCGATGTGTTTGGCGATCGCCAGTTCCTGCGTGGACGCGTCGATGACCTGATGTCCCGTTCGGGTCGCGCGCCACAAGGACGATCTGAGGTTGGCGTTGGCGCGGGACGCCGTAACGTCGGGCCACAGCATTCCGGCCACGTACGTGCGCGTTCGCGGCATGTCCTGGAGGGCGAGGAACGCGAGGAGGCGCTGGGCGCTGGAAGAAAGGGGAACGCGCTTATGATCGACCGATAACGCGAAGCTTTTGAGCAGCCTCAACGTAATGACGTGGCCTTCTGCGCTCATCGGCCCCCCGGGCGATATTGGCTTCAGTGAATGATCCCATAGCGGTAATCGGGATGTTCCCCAGCCATGTTACGAGCAATTCATGATCGTGCGCCCTGCCCTTCGGGTACAGAACGGTAAACGCCCCGGCATCACCGGGACGTCGCGGAAACGTCACCTGTCCGGCGTCGGTTCGAGCAGCTGATCGAGCCAGGCACGCACGGCCTCGAGTACGTCGTCGACCGCGCTCACCGCGGTCGGAGGCGCCTGGTGCCGCCCGCCCGTCAGCACAATGCGCGCCCGGAAACCGTCCGGCCTCCCCTCTTCCACCCACACTCGGAGGATCAGGACGCCGGCCTGCTCTGAGTGGATTTCCATGGAAGGAAAATATGCCTTATCCGTGTCACCCCGGCGTTGTCGGCGCGTGACCGCCGACGTCATCGCCGTGGGGCGGAAACGGGCTGGTGACGCTCGTGTGATGGGTGAATCGCGATTGCGCCACGCCGGGCCCTGCATGCTCATCGAGGCACGCTTTCGGGCGCGGAGCACGGGGAGGATTCGCATGGGTGACTTCGGCGTCATCGCCGACGTCTCGACGGTCATCGTGGAGACCTTGACCCAGTCCTTGCGCGGGCTCAGCCAGGTGGAACCGCCGATCGCGGAACTCAATGACCTCTCCGAGACGGTGCAGACACCGCCGCCGAAACTCACCGTGTTCCTTTACGAGATCGCCGAGGACCCGACGTCGCGCAACCGGCCACCGGTGCGCTCCCAGCCGCCCGACCCGCCGGTCACCCGCAAGCCGCCGATGGCCCTGCTGCTGCGCTATCTGGTCACCCCCTGGGGCGGCGACCAGGAGACCCAGCACCGGATGCTCGGCCGGGCGATGCAGACGTTCTACGACGACGCGATCCTCGACGGCACCCAGCTGTCCGGCAGCCTGGCGGCGAGCACCGACTCGCTGCACCTCAGCCTGACCCCGCTCACCCTGGACCAGAAGTCCTGGGTCTGGTACGCGATCCAGAAGCCGTACCGGCTGTCGCTGAACTACGAGGTACGCGTCGTCAACCTGGACTCCGCCGTCGACCTGGCGGTCCGGCCCGTGCAGAGCCGGACCATCAGCGGGGCGGCGACGCCATGAGCCGTTTCCGACCGCTGGAGCGCTCGACGCTCCACAGCCCCGCCTGGTTCATCCCGTTCGACGACTACGCCCGGCGGGTGCGCGCCGCAGGGGTGACGGTCCAGCTGGACCGATTCGATGACGACGACGGCGTCTGGCTGCCGCTGGACGACGTGGCGGTGCGCACCCCCGGCGGCGCCTTCGCCTATCCGGGTCTTGGCCGGTGCGGGGAGCCGTGGGCGGCCCCGCCGCGGCGCCACCGGGCCCGCTTCGCGGCCGCCGGCTACCAGCCGCTGTACCCGGCCGACGACCAGCCGTTCTCGTCCGGTCTGGTGGGCGTCGAATTCCTGGTGCACCCGTACGACGACGCCCACCCGCCCGCGGTCGCGGCCGAACCGCGGCTGGTGCGGCTGCTGCCTGCCGTCTCCTTCCCGTATCCGCCGGGGGCGCGCACGGTGCACGGCGCCGTGGTCGACGCGGCCACCGCCCAGCCGATCGCGGGCGCCCTGGTGGAGGCCCAGGGGCACACCAGCCGGGACCTGACGCCATGGCACGAGCGCACCCTGTCCGACGCCACGGGCGCCTTCCGGCTCGCCCTGCGGTGGGAGGGCGAGAAGGCCGGTGAGCACGCCGTCGAGGAGACCTTCCGCCTGCGCGCCACCGAGCGGCCGGGCAGGACCGGATCGCTGGTCGTGCGGCTGCCGCAGGACATCGAGCGCCGGCACGTCATAGAGATCCGCGAGAGTTAAGGAGCCGTCCATGGCGGAGTATCTGAGCCCCGGGGTCTACATCGAGGAGGTCGATGCGGGACCACGGCCGATCGCGGGGGTGAGCACCAGCACGGCCGGAATGGCCGGGGTCACCGTACGCGGTCCGTACACCGGCAAGCCCAAGCTGGTCACCAACTTCCTGGAGTTCCAGAACACGTTCGGCGGGTTCGTCCCCGAGCCGGACGCCCTGATCCGGGACACCTGGGCGGGCGACCCCGCCGAAGGCGGCCGCTGGTGGCTGTTCCCGCTGGCGGTCAAGGGGTTCTTCGACAACGGCGGCCAGCGCCTGTACGTCAAGCGCGTCGCCAGCAAGCAGGCCACCCCGGCCTCGGGCGTCCTGGGCCACGGCCTGGTGAGCCCGGTCGCCGGTGACGCCGCCAAGGGAGCGACCCGCCTGGAGCTCGGCCACCTGATCGGGTTCACCGGCGTGGGGCAGCAGATCGAGATCTTCCGCGGCGACGACCAGCAGTCGATCCACATCGCCGGGGTCGCGGCCTACGACGCCACCGCCCACCGGATCGAACTCGACGCCGAGCTGCCCGCGGAGGTCAGGACGGCCCGCGGCGACTATGTGCAGATCGGGACGCGCAGCACGGAGGAGACCCTGGAGTTCACCGCCGTCAGCCCCGGCGGGTGGGGCAGCGGCGTCCAGGTGCGGATCCAGCCCATGTCCGGGGCCACGCTGCCGGTGCTGCCGGATCCGCAGGAGGGCACGCTGTTCATCACGCAGCTGGCCGCGGACGCCGCCGCGGACAGCGAGACGATCGAGGTGGCGGCGAGGACCGGACTCGACCCCGACGACCTGCCCGCCGACGTCTGGGTGCAGATCGGCACCGGCCGGTTCAAGGTCCAGCTCGGTCAGCCCGCCGACGGAAAGGTGACGCTGACCCTGCCGTCCGGCACCTCGCATGAGGCGTGGCGCAAGGGGCTGCTGGTGCGCCGCGTGCGCCGGGGCAACACCTCGGCCGGGCCGACGCTGCGGGTCGGCGGGGCGAGCAGGCTGTACCAGGGCGCCGTCGTCCAGCTCGACGACGGCACCAACCTGACCATCCGCACCGTCCAGTCGGTCGCCGCGGACGTCGTCACCCTCGACGGCAACGTGCCCGGCACGCTGTTCGAAACCGACCGGCTGCACCTGGTCGAGGCGCAGGTCGACGCGCGGTTCACCGACCCGTCCGGGACCGTGGTGTCGGAGACGTACCGCAATCTGCGGCTCACCGGCGACGCGCCGTCGAACCTGGCCACCACCCTGGCGGCCCGCTCGCAGCTGGTGCGCGCGACCGCGCTGTCCGGGCTGTCCACCGACCCGGCGAAGTTCCCCGTGCCCGCGGTCGGCTCCTGGCTGACCCTGGCGGACGGCGACGACGCCTACGGAAGCCTGAGCGTGGCCGACTTCGTCGGCGAGGACGGCGGCAGCGGCAAGCGCACCGGGATCGCCGCGCTGGAGGACATCGACGAGGTGGCCGTCTGCGCGGTGCCCGGGGTGTGGTCGGGGACGGTCGAATCGGCCCTGGTCACCCACTGCGAGCTGCTCCGGGACCGGTTCGCGATCCTCGATCCGCAGGACGGCCTGGACACCGAGGGCATCCAGGCGTTCCGCGAGCCGTTCGACACCAAGTACGCGGCGCTCTACCACCCGTGGCTGGTCACCCGCGACCCGTCGACGGGCCGCGACACCGAGGTGCCGCCGTCGGGCCACATGGCCGGGATCTACGCCCGCACGGACGTCGAGCGCGGGGTGCACAAGGCACCGGCGAACGCCGTCATCCGGGGCATCCGGCTCACCGACGGCATCGCCCAGGACGTCACCAAGCGCCATCAGGACCTGCTCAACCCCAAGGGCATCAACGCCCTGCGGTTCTTCCCCGGAATGGGCCACCGGGTGTGGGGTGCGCGCACGCTCTCCTCGGACAGCTCGTGGAAGTACGTCAGCGTCCGGCGGCTCTTCCTCTACCTGGAGGAGTCCATCGACGAGGGCACCCAGTGGGTGGTGTTCGAACCGAACGACGAGGCGCTGTGGGCCCTGGTCCGGCAGACCGTCACCAACTTCCTCACCACCGTGTGGCGCAGCGGCGCGCTCGCCGGAACCACCGCCGACGAGGCGTTCTTCGTCGCCTGCGACCGCACCACGATGACCGAGGACGACCTCGCCAACGGCAGGCTCATCTGCGTCATCGGCGTCGCGCCGGTCTTCCCGGCGGAGTTCGTGATCTTCCGGATCCAGCAGAAGACCCGCGAGAACCAGCTCGCCTGAGCGCCCGACCGAGGACCGAGGAGAGGCCATCATGCCGCCCGTCACCAGGGACGATCCCTACGCGTCATATAACTTCCAGATCATCGTGACCAACGTCAGCGACGACGGGGTCGCGGTGAGCGGGTCCTTCACCGAGGTGAGCGGGCTGGAGCTGGAAGTCCCGCCGATCGAGTACCGCACCGGGAGCGAGGACATCACCGTCCGCAAGATCCCCGGACTGAAGAAGTTCACCAACCTCACCTTCAAGCGCGGCATCACCGGCCACGTCGGCTTCTGGAACTGGGTGGTCGAGGCGCTCAACGGCAAGGTGCGGCGCACCTCCGGGTCGATCGTGCTGCTGGACGAGAACCGCCAGGAGGCGATGCGCTGGAACTTCGACCGCGGCTGGCCGACCAAGTACACCGGCCCGACGCTCAGCGCCACCAAGAACGAGATCGCCATGGAGACCCTCGTCCTGGCGGTCGAGAAGCTGGAGATCGACGCCTGACATGGCCGGCGAAGCGCTTCCCGGCGTATCCCTGACGTCCGCGACCCGTGACCCCGGCACGGAGCCGCTGCGCACGGACGTGGCGGCCTTCCTGGGCCGGCTCCGCCGGGGCCCGGTCGGCACTCCGCTGCGCGTGGAGAGCTGGAACGACGTCGTGGCCGCCTTCGGACCGCCGGACGGCGCCTTCGCCACCCCGTACGCCCTGCGCGGCTTCTTCGAGAACGGCGGCCGCACCGCCTGGGTGCTCCGCGTGTCCGGGCCGGCCACCACGGCCCGGACCCGGTGGGCGGCCGGTCCCCTGAGCGGATTGGCCGCCACGGGCTACCAGGTGGTCGCCACCAGCCCCGGCGCCTGGGCCAACGGCGTGCGCGTCGCCGTCCGCTACCAGGCCAGCACGGTCGCCGGACCGCCCACCGTGGGCGTCCGGGTCATGCCGCCCGACGAGCCGCCCGAGACCTTCCCCGGGATGCCGCTCACCGACGTGGCCGACCGGCTGACCGCGTCCCGCTACATCCGGCTGGTCCCGGACGGGCCACCACCACCGCCACAACAGAACGGCCCGATCACGATGTCCTGGGACCTCACCCTCGCCGGCGGCGCCGACGCGGCGCCCACCCGCGACGCGTACGCGGACGCCGTGACCGTACAGTCCGAACTGCCGGAACCGGCGCTGGTGGCGCTGCCGGACCTCGGCACCGACCTGTCCGACACCACCCACACCGACGTGGTGCTCGAACTGCTCCGCGGCATCGAGCCGTTGCACGACCGGCTCGCCGTCCTGGACGTACCGCCCCGGCTGTCCTCCGTGGACGAGGCGGCCGCCTGGGCGCAGTCCCTGGCGGCCACCGGCGACAGCGGGCTGCTCGGCTGCGCCGCCGTCTACCACCCGCCGCTGAGCGTCCCCGACGGGCACGACCTGCGGACCGTCCCGGCGTCCGGGCACGTCCTGGGCGTCATCGCCCGCCTCGACGGCGAGCGCGGCGCCCACCACACGCCCGCCAACGCCGTGATCCTGGAGGCGGTCGACCTCGCCGCCGAGTACCCCGAACCGCAGCAGCTCCGGCTGTTCGACGCGGGTCTCGACCTGATCCGGTGCACCCGCGGGCGGGGGCTGATGGTGTGGGGCGGGCGCACCCTGTCCACCGACCCGCGCACCCGCTACATCGCCCACCGCAGGCTGGTGCACCTGCTGGTACGGGCCATCCGGCGGGCGGCCGGACCGCTGGTGTTCGACGTCAACTCGCCCGAACTGCGGCTGACCCTGGTGCGGGCGCTGACCTCCGTCCTCCTGTCGGCGTTCCGCGCCGGGGCGCTCGCCGGGGCGCGGCCCGAGCAGGCGTTCCGGGTGGTGTGCGACGACACCAACAACCCGCCCGAACAGGACCCGGGGCAGCTGGTCTGCGAGATCGAGGTCGCCCCGGCCGTCCCCATGGAGTTCATCCGGCTCCGTCTCGTACTCGGCCAGGACCGAGACCTGGAGGTAATCGAGGCATGACCCTGGATCCCCTGCCCAAATACCGCTTCCTGGTCACCCTCGACCCCGGCGACGCCTATCTGCCGCCCGCGCAGGCGCTGCTGCTGCCGCTGGCCGCGTCCGGCGCGTTCCAGGAGGTCACCGGGCTCGGCGCGCAGCTGGAGGTGACGAGCTACCCGGAGGGCGGCCGCAACGACTCGGTCCACCAGCTGCCGCTGCGCCACTCCTGGAACCGCATCACCCTCAAGCGCGGCGTGGTGCGCGACCCGGGGCTGTGGTCCTGGTACCAGGCCGGGCTCGCCGACTCCCTCGGCGCCCGCCGCGACGGCGCCGTCATCGTGCTCGGCCCGGACGGAGTGCCCGGCGCGGCCTGGGCCTTCCACGGCGGGCTCGCCGCCAAGTGGAGCGGCCCGGACCTGCACGCTGAGCAGAACGCGATCGCCGTCGAGTCGCTGGAGATCGCCCACGAGGGGCTGACGAAGGTCCTCCAGGACACCGCGGCGAACGCCCTGTCGCGCCTGGGCCAAGGGAGGTGACCGGCATGCCGAAGGTGACCATTCACCAGCTGGAGGTCAGGTTCCAGGTGGACGGCGACGACGGTGCCGTGTTCACCCGCCTGTTCAACAAGCACATCCAGGCCTGGGCGAAGCTGTACGAGGAGCAGTGCGCCCGCGCCGAGCACACCAGGGCCGAACGCCGCTTCGGCGACGGGGAGGCCCGGCAATGAGCGTCACTCCCGTGTCCTTCGCCCGCCAGGGCGCCGCCCGGGCCCGTCTGGAGATCGTCCGCCCGGTGATCGCCGACGAGCGGCAGCGGCGGATCCCGCTGCGGTTCAACCCCACCGACTACAAGCTGAGCAAGAGCAACACGTTCGCCGAGATCACCATCCCCGGCCTGGAGACCCCGCCCCTCCAGTACGTCCGCGGCGGCACCGAAACCCTGACCGTCCAGGCGCTGGTGGACACCTCCGACACCCTGGAGAACGTACGGACCGCCTACGTCAACGCGCTGCGCAACCTGCTGCGTCCCGACAGCCGCGAACACGCGCCACCGGTCGTCCGCTTCGTCTGGGACGAGGAGGTCTTCACCGGCGTCGTGGAGAAGCTCGACGTCAACTACCAGATGTTCCGGCCGGACGGGGTGCCGCTGCGGGCCATGCTGGACCTCTCGCTCAAGGAGTTCCGTACGGCCGCCGTACAGGTCGCCGAGACACCGCGCTCCTCGCCCACCGTGGAGAAGAGCTATGTGGTGCGCCGCGGCGACACGCTCAGCTCCATCTCCGCCGCGCTGTACCGGCGGCCCGACGCCTGGCGGGAGCTGGCGCGCGCCAACGGCATCAGCGATCCGCGCGACCTGCGGCCGGGCCGGGTGCTGACCGTGCCCCGGCTGCCGTGAGGAGGGCGCGATGAGCACCCCGGCACCCGAGGTCGCCTCGCCCGACCGGTACGCGCCCGAGTTCGACGTGCGCATCGAGGGCCTGGAGATGGACCCGTCCACCAAGAACGACATCATCGACATCAAGGTGAACCGGGACATCGACGAGATGTCCGGCTTCGATCTCACCCTGAACAACTGGGACGACGCGAACCTGCGGTTCAAGCACAGCGATTCGGCGAGCCTCCGGCTCGGCGGCCGGGTCTCGGTCCGGCTCGGCTACGCCGACAAGCTGCTCACCGTCGCCACCGGGACCATCTCCACGCTCAGCCCGAAGTTCACCGACGGAGCCTCGCCCACCGTCCAGGTCAGCGGCGTGGACGGGCTGCTGCGGCTCAAGGACCGCAAGCCCACCGAGAACGAGACCAAGATCTACCGCAATCTGCCCGACTGGCGCATCGCCGAGCAGATCGCCCAGCGCAACCACCTGCGCATCGAGGTCACCAGGGAAGGGCCCACCCACGACCTGGTGGTGCAGAAGAACCAGGACGACGCCACGTTCCTGATGGAGCGGGCCAAGCGGCTGGACTTCGACTGCTACATCCTGCCGGACGCGAAGACCGGCGAGGACACGCTGTACTTCATCAAGCCCACCGACGGCCGCGACGGCCGCCCGATCCGGGTGTACCGGCTGGCGTACGCACCAGGGCTGAGCACCGGCCCCACCGGACAGCCCACCGGGCTGATTCCCAACCTGATGGAGTTCACCCCGACGCTGACGGTGTCCCAGCAGGTCAGCAAGGTCACCGTGCGCGGCTGGGACCCCCGTACCAAGCAGGCCATCGCGTTCACCGCGACCGCCGAGAACCTCCCCGCCGGGCAGAACACGGCCGACGGGCAGAGCGGGCCGCAGGTCGCCGAGTCCACCCTCCAGGGCCGCCAGGAGGTCATGGTCGACGCGCCCGTCGGCAGCGACCAGGAGGCCCGCGAACTGGCGATCAGCCTGCTGCGCGAGCGGGCGTACGAGTTCATCACCGCCACCGGCAAGGTGGCGGGCCTGCCCGAGCTGCGGCCCGGCGACAACCTGGAGATCTACGGCCTCGGCCGCCGCTTCTCCGGCACGTACTTCGTCAAACGGGTCGAGCACACCCTCAACACCAGCGGTTTCTTCACCCAGTTCACCGCACGGCGGATCCATCAGGGGGATCAGTGACCATGAGGGGCACGCCACGCGCACGCTCCACCGACAAGCGCTACTACGGCGTCGTCGAAGCGCTCGTCGTGGAGAACGAGGGCGACGACGAGGGCCAGGTCAAGCTGAAGTTCCCCTGGTTCGACGACACCACCGTCACCGACTGGGTGCGGGTCAGCCAGCTGTACGCGGGCAACGGCTACGGATCGGTGTTCGTGCCCGAGAAGGGCGACGAGGTGCTCGTCGCCTTCGTCCACGGCGACATGCGCTACCCGATCGTCCTGGGCGGCCTCTACAACGGCGAGGACAAGCCGCCGACCGCCCGCACCGCCGGCCGCGACCAGAAGATCATCCGTACCCGGCACGGCCACGAAGTGCTCCTCGACGACACCGAGTCCAAGGCCGCCGTACGGATCACCTCCGCCGCCGGACACGTGGTGGAGCTGGACGACCAGGGCAAGACGATCAAGATCACCGCGGCCGAGGGCGGCAGTGTCACCGTGACCGCCCAGGGCGACATCACCCTCAAGGCGCCGAAGGTGACGCTCGATTCGCCGTCCATCGACCTCGGCGGGGGCGCCACCGAACCCCTCGTCCTCGGCAACGCGCTGCTCCAGGCGTTCAACACCCACACCCACCCCTCCGCCGCCGGGCCGACCGGCCCGCCGACCCCGCCGCTCACCCCCGCCGTGCTGGCGAAGAAGGCGAGGACGGCATGAGCGAGGAGTTCCTGGGGACCGGCTGGCGGTTCCCGATCCTGCCCGACGCGTCCGGGCGGCTCGGCTACGCCATCGGCGAGGAGAGCATCGAGCACTGTCTGCGGGCCCTGCTGCTCACCGGCACCGGTGAACGCGTCATGCGGCCCGAACTGGGCACCCGCGCCCACGAGTTGCTGTTCGCGCCGGGCAGTGTGCAGAACCTGCGCGACCTGGAGCAGTCGATCGCCGCCGCCGTCCGCGACCACGAGCCGCGGGTGGAACTGGAGGAGGTCCGCGCCGAGGCCGATCCGGCCGACGAGTCGCGGATCACCGTCTCGGTGGTCTACCGCATCCGGCGCAGCAACACCAAGGCCAACCTGGTGTTCCCGTTCTACACCGGACTCACGGGCCTCACCGGGGGGACGCCATGACGCTGCCCGCGCCGAAGCTGGACGACCTCACCTGGGCCGACATGATGGCGGCCGTCCGCCGCCGCATCCCCGCCGAGTCGGACGGCACCTGGACGCTGCACGCGCCCGTCGACCCCGGCGTCACCCTCCTCGAACTCTTCGCCTACCTCCTCGAACAGCGGCTGTACTGGCTCGACCAGGTACCCGACGCGCTCGTGGTCGCCATCCTGCGCCTCCTCGACATCGAACCGCCGCGCCCCGCCCGGCCCGCCGCCACCGTGCTGCACCTCGCCGCCCGGCAGGAGGACACCGCGGTCCCCGTCGTCCCCACCGGGACGGCGCTGACCCGGGACCCCACGGGCCGCATCGTGTTCACCCTCGACCACGACGTGGCCGCCTTCCCGCTCGCCGAGGGCGGCGAGGTCACCGTGTGGACCGACCGCGACCGCACGGCCGACCTGCGCGTCCGCCGCGGCATCGCCCTGCTCGCGAGCGACGGCGCCCCGGCCGAGGCACGGTTCACCCTCCCGCTCACCGGAGAACACCCCGCGCCCGGCCCGATCAGCCTGCTGATCGAGCTGGACGCGCCCGCCGCGTGCGTACCGTCGTGGCTGCCCGGGGCGGTCGACGGCGTACCGCCGCCCGCCGAGCTGACCTGGTCCTGGTTCCGGCCGGGCACCGACATCTCCGGCACGTTTGAGAAGGTCGAGGACGGCACGGCCGGGCTCCGGCGCTCCGGTGTCGTCAGAGTGCATCCCCCGGCCGACTGGACCACCCAGGACACCGGGATCCTCGTATCGACCCCGGCCGCCACCTACGCGGCCCCGCCCCGCCTCCTCCAGCTCGCCGTCAACGTGTCCGCCGCACACCACCGCACGTACCGCACCGCGGACGGCAGCGACCTCCAGGAGCAGATCCGCGCCTGGCTCAGGCTGCCCGGACAGCATCTCGTCCTGCCGGACGCCGCCGACCGCCTCCTGGAGGCCACGCTGCGCCTGGGGGACAAGGAGTGGCAGCCGGTGCCGGACTTCACCTTCGGCGCACCGCCCGACCGCATCTTCGTGCTCGACCGGGCCGAGGGCGCGCTGGTGTTCGGCGACGGACTCACCGGGCGCGTTCCCCGCCCCGACCCGGACGTGCAGGTCGCCTACGTCATCGGCGGCGGCCGGGACGGCAACGGCGGCATGACCGGCAACTGGCTCCCGGCCGCCGACATCCCGGCGGCGGAAGCGGTCTCCGCCGCCAACCTCGTACGGGCCGAAGGCGGCGCCGACCCGGAGACGGTCACCGAAGCGCGCCGCCGCGCCGCCGCCTCCCTGGGCGAGGTGACCCGCGCGGTCACCGCCGACGACTTCGTCACCCTGGCCCGCACCACCCCCGGCGTCGCCGTCGCCCGCGCCTACCCGGCCCTCGGCGAGCACCCCGGCTTCCCGTGCACCACCGTGCCCGGCGCGGTGACCGTCCACATCGTCCCGGCCGCACCCCGGGACGACCTCGACCGCGAGGACTTCGTCGCCGCTCCGCTCCCCGACCCGGGCATGCTGTGCGCGGTCGCCGCCCGCCTGGAACAGGCGCGGCTGCTCACCTCCGAGGTCTTCGTCCGCGGGCCCCGCTACCGCGATGTCGCCCTGCGCGTCGACCTGTCCGGAGACCCCGCCGACCGCACCCGCGTGGCCACCGCGGCCACCGCGGCGCTGCGCCGCTTCCTCGACCCTCTGGTCGGTGGCGACGACCAGGACGGCTGGCCCTTCGGACAACCACTGCGGCCCTCGGCCCTGCTGCGCGCAGCGCAGCGGGCGCTGGGGGACCTGACGGACATCGCCGCCGTCGCGATCGGCCTCGACGGGACCGACGCCGACGAAGCGTGCGACGAGGTGCCGCTCGCCGCCGGGGAGCTTCCCGTCCTGCGCACGGTCCGCACCCGGATCGTGCCCGCCGTCGAACCGGGGGAGGGGCTGGCATGACCGGCGACGTGTGGTGGGAGCGGGACGCCCGGGAGCAGGAGCGGACCGACGGGCGGACCGTGCCGGGCCCCGGCCCCAGCGGCGTATCGCCCGAACTCGTCGACGCCACCCGCGAGGCGGTCCGCGCCGCCGTACGCGGCCGCATCGCGGGCTACACCCCGGACTGGACCGACCCCGACCGCCAGGACGCCGGAGTCGCCCTCGTCCGCCTCTTCGGCACCCTCGCCGAACCCGTACTCGGCCGCGTCAACCGGCTCCCGGAGAAGGTGCTCGCCGAACACCTGGCGACGGCGGGCGTACGGCGCCGCCCGGCCGGAGCGGCGGCCGCGCTCCTCGAATTCACCGTCAACCCGCCCGACGGCTCCTCCGTGCTCGTGCCCGCCGGGTTCCAGAGCGCGGCCTCCACCCCGACCGGGCAGGTCGTCTACGAGACGGACCAGGACCTGTACGCCACACCGGCCACCCTCGGCGCCCTCGCCGTCCAGGAGGCCGGACGGCTGGAGACCCTGCCGCTCGGGCCGTCAGGACCCAGCCGTCCCTTCGCGCCCTTCGGCCGCGACCCGGAACCCGGCAACGGGCTGTGGATCGGGCTCGCCGGACCGGCCGGCCCCTACCCGCGGCTGTCGCTGGGCTTCGTGGTCGTCGCCGCGCCGCCCGCGCCCGCGGACTCCGGCGGCATGACGCCCCTGCCGCTGCCGCCCGCGCCGCTGCTGCGCTGGGACGTGCTGGACGGCACCCGGCTCGTCCCCGCCGAGGTGATGCGGGACTCCACCGCCGGGCTCAGCGCGGGCGGCACCGTCGAGTTGCGGGTGCCGCGCTCATGGCAGCCGGGCAGCCCGCCCGGCACCCGCCCCCGGCCCCTGCTGCGCTGGCTGCGGCTGCGCATCGCGCACGGCGCGTTCCCCGGCCCGGCGCCGGTCCTGTCCGGGCTGCGGCTCAACGTGGTCACCGCCACCGCCGCCCGCACCATCCGCGACGAGCCGCTCCAGCCCTTCAGGGACGGTACGGCGACCGGGCGGCGGCGCATGAAGCTCAGCCAGGTGCCCATCCTCGCCGGATCGGTGGTCATCGAGGTCGACGACGACGCGGGCGGCGACGTGTTCGGCACCACCGCCGGTACCGCCTCCCGCTGGCGCGAGGTGGAGAGCCTGGCCGGATACGGCGCCGACGACCGGGTGTTCACCGTGAACCACGACACCGGCGAAGTGACCTTCGGGGACGGCGTCAACGGCGCGGCCGTCCCGCCCGGCTTCCGCAACGTCCGCGCCGTGCGCTACCGCGTGGGCGGCGGCAGCGCAGGAGCCGTACGGGCCGGAGCCGTGAGCGGAGTGGTGACCGCGCTGCCGTTCGTCACCGGCGTGGCCAACCCCTTCCCGGCCTCCGGAGGAGCGGACGCCGAACCCGACGCCGACGCCATGCGCCGCGGCGTCGGCGAACTCCGGGCCCGCGGCCGGGCCGTGGCCCCGGCCGACTACGGGCAGCTCGCCGTCCGCGCGCCCGGCGCCTCCGTGGCCCGCGCCCGCGGCGTGCCCGGCCTCCACCCCGACTACGCCGGGGCGCCGATCCCCGGTGTCGTCGGCGTCCTCGTCGTACCCCCCGTACCGCCCGGCGACGACACCGCCGAACCGCCCGTGCCCACCGCCGCCACCCTGCGCGCCGTCGCCGACTACCTGTCGCGCGAAGCCGCCCCCGCCGGAGTCACCGTGGTCGCCGCCCCCGCCCCGTACGCCCGCGTCGGCGTGGAGTCCTGGGTCACCCTCGACCCGGACCTCGACCGGGCCGCGGTCCTCGCCCGGGCGGGCGACGCGGTGCGCACCTACCTGGACCCGCTGCGCGGCGGGGAGGACGGCGCGGGCTGGCCGTTCGGCGGCGCACTGCGGCACACCGCGCTGGTCCGGGCGCTCCTGGCGGTCGACGGGGTGCTGGCCGTCACCCGGCTCTCGCTCACCGTCGACGGCATGCGCCTGCCGCCCTGCACCGACCACGCCCTCCCGCCCCACACCCTCGTCTGGCCGGAGCGCCCGCTGCTGATCCCGGTAGGAGACCAGCCATGACGTGCACACCCCATCCCGCGACCTTCCGTCTCCTCGACACCTACGTCGGCTGGGACCAGCAGGAGACCCGGGCCATCGTCGGCTTCGACGACCTGTCCGGCCTCCGCCTCGCCTACGGCGGCACCGCGCCGGAAGGCCCCACCCGGGCACAGCTGCTGCCCTGGTTCCCCGACCCCCGCCTCGCACCGGGGTGCGGGCCGTGCGCCTGGTACCTGCTGATCCCCGGCGAGCGGCGGCTGCTGCGCCGCGACGCCTGCGGCGCCTTCACTCCCGTGTGGCCGCCCGGCTGCGACCCCGGCCTGCTGCGCGAGCCGGTCTCGGTCGCCGCGCGCGGACACCGGCTGACCGTGGTGGACTCCGGCCGCGTCCTGGTGTGGCACCGCGAGGGCGCACAGCTCGCCGGGGTGATCCGGGCGAAGCGCGCCCGCTGGGCCGCCCCGGCCCCCGGCGCCGAGATACTGGTGGCCTGTCAGGGCAGCACGGACCTGCGACGGTACGACCCGGCGGGCCGCTTCCGCGGCGTGCTCCGCACCGGCGCCCGCGGCGAGGTCATCGGCCTGCGCACCGGTCCGGAGCGGTCCGTGTGGCTGCTCACCGACGACGGCGGACGGCTCACGATCCACCGGGGCGGCCACCGCCGCCCCTTCCGCACCGCCACCGTGGACGAACTGGCCGCTGCCCTCCCGCCGTCCGCGCTCACCTCGGCCGACGACGACGGGTTCTGCCTGAGCGAGCGGGGCCCGGACGGCCCCGCCACCACCTGCCACACCTGGCAGGGCCTGCCCCGGGACCCCGCGCCGCCCGCCACCGACGCGTACGCCACCAGCGGGTCGTACGTCACCGCCCTGATCGACAGCGGCATCTCGCGGTGCCGCTGGCACCGCGTCCGCGTGGACGCCGATGTGCCCGACGGGACGGCCGTCGCCGTCCGGATCGTGGTGAGCGAGGACGGCCGGTACGACGACAGCGACTGGCAGGCGTCGGCCCCGGGAGCCACCGACTTCCTCGTGGACCAGCCGCCCGGCCGCTTCCTGCGGCTGCGGCTGGGGCTCTCCGGCGACGGCGCCGCCACTCCGGTCGTACGCCGGATCCGGCTGGACTTCCCCCGGGTCACCAGCGCCGACCTGCTGCCGCCCGCCTTCCGCGAGGACCCCGCGGCCGACGACTTCACCGAACGCTTCCTGTCGCTGTTCGACGCCACCCTCGCCCAGCTGGACCGGGTCATCGAGCGGTACCCGGCACTCCTGGACCCGGCCGGGGTCCCCGACCGGGTGCTGCCGTGGCTGGCCGGGCTGCTGGGCCTGTCGTTCGAGGCGGGCTGGGACGCCCGCACCCGGCGCGCGCTGCTGGCCGCCGCCCCGGAGCTGTACCGGCGCCGCGGCACACCATGGGCGCTGCGGGAGGCGGTACGCATCGTGTTCGGGGTGACCCCGGTCGTCGACGAGCTGGCCACGGACCGCCGCTGGGCCCATCTGCGCGACGCCGTCGACGGCTCCCGCGCGGGGCCCGGACAGGACCAAGGGCTGGGCGCCATACGGCTGTTCGGCCGGTCGGCGAGCCGGTTCCGGGTCGGTGGCTCGGCGCTGGGCGCGGCGCCGCTGCGCGCGTTCGGCACGCCCGACAGCGACCCGTTCACCGCGCACGCCCACCGGTTCCGGCTGGCCCTGCCCGCCGGGTCGGCGGACGGGACGGCGCTCGCGCGGCTGGTGGAGCGGCAGGCGCCCGCGCACACGGTGGGGTCGGTACGGACCGGTGGCGCGGGGTTCGTGGTCGGGGCGCGGTCCACGGTCGGCGTGGACACCGCGTTCGTACCGCTGCCCGCACCCGTGCTGGGCGGCGCGCACCCCGTGCGGCTGGGCCGCGACGGGGTGCTGAGACCGGGACCGAGAGGGTTGCGCCGAGGGGTGGGCGTGGGGGTCGTCTCCGCCGTCGGTGTGCATACGCAGGTGTCGTGAGAGGACGGGGCGATGACGGAGACAGAGACAACGAGGCCGGGCGCGGAGGAGTTCGACGCGCCACCGCTGCGCAGGCTGCGGTACTTCCACGGCCAGATGCTGGGCGCCAGGGACTTCCAGCGCGAACAGGACTACCACCGCGAGAAGCTGAAACTGCGCCTGCGTGCCCTGCTCGGCTACGGCGTGGTGTGCGGCCTGTACGTGGAACCGGCGCCGCGGGAGGAGGACGACTGCCCGCCGGACGGCGGCGGGGAAACACCATCCGCCGAGCAGAGCGACGCCGGAACACCGCGGCACACCCGGCGCAGGGCCAAGGTGACGATCAGCCCCGGCCTCGGCGTGGACTGCGACGGCAACGAGGTCGTGGTGCGCGGCGGCTGCGTGATCGACCTGTGGAAGGCGCTGCCCCCGCACGAACGGGACACCGACACCGTCTGGGTCGGCATCGAGTACGCCGAGCGGCCCGTCGAGCCCACCCGCGCCGTCTACAACGACGCCTGCGCGGACACCTCCGACTGCGAGTTCGGCTGGACGGAGGAGTGCTACACGGTGCGGGTCACCGGGTGCGAGCCACCGGCGGACGAACGCTGCGACACCTGCTGCTCGTCCTGCGAGCACAAGACGCTGTGGCTGGCCAGGATCGACTGCGTCGACTGGTACGAGCCGGTGCGCCGCCACCAGATCCACATGAACGTGCGCCGCCCCTTCGGCCGCCACGTGCCCACCGTGATCACCGGCATCAACTGGATCCACGGACACACCTACACCATCGACGAGGCCAAGGCCCTGCTCGGCACCCAGGACGAGGACGGCGGCCTCGTCGTGCGGTTCTCCTCCGGCGTACGGACCGACACCCTGCGGCCCGGCGTGGTGGAGATCCAGGTCATCGAGGGCGGCAGCGGGCGCAACGCCTCCACCTGGTACATGGGCGGCAGGTTCGCCGAACCGGACCTCGAAACCGACTCCGAAACCGACTCCGGAACGGGCGACGGCTGCGGCGAGTTCACCCAGGAGTTCCGCTACCGCCAGACCACCCGCGAGACGCTTCAGGACGGCGACCGCGTACTGATCACCGTCCGCGCCGCGTTCCTCCTCGACCGCTGCTGCCGCCCGGTCGACGGCACCCACGTCGGCGGACGCGTACCGACCATCGACGACCACACCACCCGGTCGGCCGCGCACGGCGGCTGCGACCTCCCGCCCTCGGGCATCGGCCCCTGGACGTCCGGCACCGGTGCGGGCGGGGACGTCTTCGAGAGCTGGTTCTTCGTGAAGGAGCGCTGATCATGCGAACAGACTGCGGATGCGGCTGCGGTGGCGACGCCACCCGGACCTCCGCCTTCGTACGTCCTCGCTTCTTCGCAGGGCAACTGCTGACCGAGGACGACCTCAGCCTGCTGGTGGAGTACACGACGGCGAAGCGCAGACTCCACAACCGGTCCCTGTACGGGCCGGGCGTCATCTGCGGCCTCGGCGTCACCTGCGACCCGTGCGGCGGCGGAACCGTGGCCGTCCATCCCGGACACGCCCTCGACTGCGCCGGAAACGACATCGTCGTGTCCTGCACCGAACGCGTCGACGTCACCGCCCTGGTGCGGGAGCGGCGCATCAGCGCCCTCGGCGTGGACTGCGGGGAAAAATGCGGCGACGACGCCGACGAGGGCGGCCGCCGCTACGGGCTCTACGTGCAGTACCAGGAGCATCCGGTCGAACCGGTGGCCCCGTACGCCACGGAGGAACCCTGCCCCTCACCCGGATGCGTGCCCTCCAGGATCCAGGAGGGATTCCGCTTCGTCGTCAGGTGCGACGACTCCGAGGACCACCGCCACAACCCCGGCACCCGGCTCCTCGCGACCATCGGCGACCTCCCGCGGGCGGACCGGGCCCGCACCCGCGACCGGCGGCTCGGCCACTACGCCGACGCCCTGACCCTCGCGTCGACCGGCACCGGCCGCACCTTCCGATTCGACGCCGCCGACGCCCAGCGGTACGCCACCGCCTTCGCGTGGCTGCGCGACAACGCGGGCGGCGAGGGCCCGCCGCCCCCGCCGACGGCCCGCGAGATGACCGAGCACGTACGCGGACTCGCCGCCGCCATCGCCCGGTTCGACACCCACGACGCGGCCGGGCAGGGCCAGCTCAGGCAGGACTACCCGGACCTCGCCACCGTGAGCGAGGCCCGCGGCGCCCTGGGCACGGCATGCCAACGGCTCCGTGACGCCGACATGGAAGCGGCATGGCCCGACCCGCTGCGCCGTACGCTCGCCCACGCCGTCGTCACCGAGACCGCGGCCCGGGTCGTACCGGAGCGGGGTGACCCGGACGCGCCACTGGAAGTGCGCATGCTCGCCCAGGGCACCCCGCTCGGCCACGCGCTGCGCGTGGAGTTCCGCGCGGACCTCGCCCTGCTCCGCGAGTGGCTGCTGGGCCGCCTGGACCAGACGGCCGACCTCGCCGACTGCGCGCTGCGCCAGGACGTCGCCGCCGCCGACGTCCCCGCGCCGCTGCCCGCCCCGCCGACGGACAGCACCGAGAAGGCCACCATCGCCGAGGCGCAGCAGATCGCCGAAGCGGCCACGGCGCTGGGCACCGCGATGACCCGGTTCCTGACCGACGCGGCGTGCGCCACGCTGAACCCGCCGTGCGGCGACTGCACCGACACCGACGTCCTGCTCGCACACGTGGAACTGGACGGCTGCGACGTCGTACGGGTCTGCTCCGCCACCCGGGAACAGGTGCTGCCCGGAGGCTCGGCCTACGGCGAATGGCTGCCCAAGCTCTACCGGCTGCGCGAACTCGCCGAGCGCGTGTGCTGCCAGCCCCTGCCCGTGCACCGGACGCTGCCGCTCCCGACGGAGGGCCCGATGGCGCGCCCGTACGCCGACGGACTGCTCGGCGACTGGCCGCGCGGCGGGGACCTGGAGGAGATGCTGTCCCTGCTGCTGACCCCGGCCCCCGGCGAGACACCGCCCAAGGCCCTGCACGAGCAGGTCTACACGACGCCCAGCGAAGTCACCGACAGCATGCAGGAACTCGCCCGGCTCAGGACCCAGGTCGCCGACCTCACCGCCGCCGTGGAGGGCCTGCGCTCCCACATGGGCAGCGCGGAGACGCAGATGACCCAGCTGGAAGAACGGCTCGGAGAACGGGACGACACACCGGACCCGGCGCCGGGCGGGGGAGCGGACCAGACGGCCGACCAGGCGCCGGACGGTACGGACGAGCCGCCCAAACCCCCGGCCAAACGCACCCGGTCGCCCCGCACCCGTCACCAGAAGCCCGGTGAGACGCCATGACGGGCCCCCAGCGCCCCGCCTTCCACGAGGGCCAGGTACTGGCCGCCGCCGACCTGTCGGCCACGGTGGCGTACGCGCGCGGCCCGGCCGCCCGCCACGCCCGGCACCTGCACGAATGGGGCATCGCCGAAGGGCTCGGCCTCGTCACCCAGCCCCGTACCGACCCGGCCACGGGCGCCCGTTACGTCGAGGTGAGCGTGTCGCCGGGGATCGCCGTCGACGGGACCGGCCGCGAGGTGGTCGTCACCGAGCCGGTGGTGCTGCGCGAGAGCGACTTCGACGAGGTCAACGGCGCGGACCAGCTCACGGTCGAGCCCTACCCGGTCTTCCTCACCGCCGCCGACCGCGAACCGGACCGGTCCGCCGCTCCGGTCTCCTGCTCCGGCAGCGCCACGAAGACCCGGGTGGAGGAGTCGTACCAGATCCTCTTCGGGCGCCTCGGCGACGAACGGCTGGTCGCGGAGCAGCAGCCGCCCGCGATCGGCGCACCGCCGGCCGATCCGCCCGTCCGCTGGCTCATCCTGCTGGGCTACGTCCAGTGGACGGACGGCCACTTCAGCGGCGTCGTGACCGAGGCGCGCGGTGTCGCGGCGCGGTTCGTGGGCGTACGCGCGGACACCGTCTCGGCCGCGTCCGGCGCACTGACCCTGCGCACGGCCCCGGAGGCCCAGGAGGGCAAGCCTGCGCTCGTCCTGTCCGGCGGCGAAACGCCGAACCTGGTCTTCGGCCTGTACCAGGGCGGCGGCACGGTCGCCCCGCTGATGACCGTGGCGGCCAACGGCAACCTCACGATCGAGGGCAGCTTCAGCGGCGGGACGCAGACCGGCAGCACGCTCGTCGTGTCCGGGACCGCCACCGACGGGATGCTGCTGCCGCTGCCGTCCGGCGTCACCCCGGAACAGGTCGCCGACGGACGGGTCGTGCTCCACGTCCATCTGACCCCGCGCACACCGCCGTTGGCCAACACCGCGCTGTACAGCCCGGTGGAGGCCACCGTGGACGCCGACCGGCGGCTGCGGTGCCGGGTGCGTCTGTACAACCCCAAGGCGGACCCGGACTCGGCGGTCGCCGAACAGCCCGGGGCGGCCGACTTCCTGGTGGTGGCGACGGTCACGGCAACGAACGGCGGTGGCTGACGATGGCTCTTCACGTGGTGTACGCGGTCGGCACCGGCCACGTCGTGGGCTCCCTGGCCCAGACCGGCGCCGACGCCCCGGCCGACGCGGCCGCACTCGTCGGACGCGCGCTGCCGTTGCGCGTCTCCCTGGGCGACGGCCGCATCGCGACCCTACCGCTGAGCGCCGGAAAGCTCGGCGTGGCGGCCGTGGACGACGAACCCGGAGCCCTCGCCGATCCGCTGGCCTTCGGCGTCGAGCTGACGCCCGAGGGCAAACCCAAACCTGAACTGGTGCGCCTGGCGGGGTGGGACGACGACGTCGTGCTGGCCAAGGACGGGATCACCATCAAGGTGCAGGTCCCGGCGAACCGCACCACCCCCGTGGTCGCCCTGATCTCCGACGAGCAGGACACCCATGTGCTCACCGGGGAGATCACCGCCCAGCAGACCCAGGTGAAACTACCGGTGACCCTCACCCCGGGCGGCGAGCACGGCGTGCTGGTGCTCGCGGCGGGCTGGGCGGGCCACCTGGGAAGGGAGAAGGTGGCATGAGCGCGCCCACCGCGCCGGTCGCCGGCGGAACCGGCGAGACCGGCGAGCCCGCCGACATCACGGTGCACCGCTGCACCGTGACGGTGGTCCGGCGCGGTGGGTGGAGCTGGGGACCCGACCCACGCGGCCTGGTCCGCCAGGTGGTGGACTCCCTCCCGGAGCTGCTGGCGGACCACTTCGCCGAGCGGCTGGGGACGGACGGACCGGAGGTGGAGATCACCGAACCGCTGACCGTCACCGTCCGGCCGGGCCGGTGGGGAGGCCCCGGCCGGGCCATCGGTGGCGGGCCGCCCGTCGAGGTCCATTTCGCACCCGTGCCCGTGGTGGAAATCCCGGCTGACACGCCCGACCCCGACACCGGCGCCCTGTCCATCGAGGCGTCCTTCGCGACGGAGCCCGACCCGTGGACCGCCCCGACGCCCGCGGCGCTCTTCACGGAACTCGCCGAGCGCGGCGAACTCGACGCGCTGCTCGCCCTGCTGCCCGAGGAGTCCGTACGGGCGTATCTGCCCGCCCTCCTCGAAGCCGACGCCACCACGGCCGCCCGGCTGCTCGCCGAACTCGTCGGGCGGGCGCTGGCCGCCGCGCCCGCCGAGGCGCTGCCCGAGCCGCTGCGCACCGTCCTCGCGGGCGCCGACGCCACCGACCTGCCCCGGGCACTCGCCGCATACGTGGCGTCCGTGGACCCCGAGGAGGCGATACGGGCGGCCCGCACCCTGACCGGCCCGCCCACCCGGCCCGGCCGAACCGCTCATGAGCCGCCCACCACCCCGGGCCGCACCGACGAGCCGCCATCGGCCGCCACCACCGCGGCGGAGCCCGCGGCGGCGGGCGCCACCACGAGGGCGCCGCGCACCACCGACGAGGCACGGGTGTGGTCCGCGCTGCCCTTCCTCCTCGCCGGGCCGCTGGCACGCATCGGCTACCTCGACGCGATCGGACCCGCCCTGGCCGGGCTCGAACTCGTGGAGGACGCACCGCTGTTCGCGACGGCCCTCGCGTACAAGGTGCTGGGTGCGACCGCACGGGGCTGGCGCCGCGCCGAACGGGACACCGAGGCCGCGGCCGCCTTCGCGGGCCTCCACCCATCGGTCCCCGAGGAGCATCTGACCGCCTTCGCCCGCCACGTGCGCCCCGCGCTCCCGGTTCTCGACGGCGTCCTCGCGCTCTCGGTGTGCCGCGGCCACGACCCCGCCGACCCGCTCCTGATCGGCGCCGCCGACGACGCGCTGCTCCTCGTCGACGCCCAGGGCATGTTCCCCATCGCCTGGGCCGCGGACGCCGCCGGGCTGCTGCCGCACTGGCAGGCGTGCGGGCGGCCGACCGTACTGCTCTGCGACGGGCCCCTGCCGCCCGGCACCCTGCGCGAACTGGCCTCGGGCGGCGTGCCGTTCCTCACCGGCGTACGCCCGCTGCGCGGCGATCCGGTGACCCGGCTGCCCTGGCGCACCCCGCTGTGGGCCGCCGCGGGCACGGCACCGGACCTGCGCCGCGCCGCCGAACTGCCCGCCCACACCGGCCGGTTCGCGGACCTGCTCACCGCCCTGGTCACCGAGCGCCGGGCGGTACCGCTCGCGCCGGACGGCGGCCTGGAACGCACCGTCACCCTGGCCGCTGCCCTCGGCCTGTCCACGATCGCCTGGACGCTCTGGCGCGACCGCGAGACACCGGACCCGCTCCTGGCCCTGCGCCGCTTCGCCGACCTGGAGGCCACGGTGCGGTTCGAGCCCTCGGCCGTCCGGGTGCGCGTACCGATGGGACGGCGCCACGCGGACCTCCTGCGCGGCGGCCTGCTCGCCGACGTGCCCGACGTGGTCTGGCTGGGCGGCCGGACCCTGACCTTCTCGGCCGGGTGAGACACATGGGCGAACCAGCGGTGGAGCACCTGCGCATCCGGCTGGCCGACGCACACCGCGCGCTGCGGGCCGCCGTCGAACGGCAGGCGCGGCTCGCGGCCCGGCTCACCCGGCCGGACCTCACCCCGTACTGCGTCACCGACGAACAGGTCGACGTCCTCCTCGGCGAAGTGCACACCTTCACCGACACCATGGCCGAGCCGTACGCACCCCCGCGGCCCGAGCCGGACGCCGAACGCGACCTGAGGCGGCGCGCGTCCGCCGAGGGCACCACCCTGCCCCTGGACGCCCTCGCCACCCGGTTCGGCCTGACCCGCGCCGAACAGGACGCGCTGCTGCTGGTCGCCGCGCCCGAACTGGACCGCGGCTACGAGCGGATCTACGCCTACATCGTGGACAACCTGAACCGGCGCCTCCCCAGCGTCGAACTGCTGGTGACCGTCGGCGCGGACAGCGCACCCGCCCGCCTCGCCCTGCGCCGCTCCCTCGGC
This sequence comes from Streptomyces sp. BRA346, assembly GCF_052851135.1. Classification (NCBI taxonomy): domain Bacteria; kingdom Bacillati; phylum Actinomycetota; class Actinomycetes; order Kitasatosporales; family Streptomycetaceae; genus Streptomyces; species Streptomyces sp. BRA346. Next base: position 290,866 of record NZ_JAIWIH010000003.1, read on the forward strand.
CCGTCCGCACCTTTGCGCCGCTACGGTCTGCTGCGCGCGCACGGCGAGGCCGCGGTCGAGCTGGCCCAGGAACTGATCCTCGGCCCCGGGGTGCTGGACTTCCTGCTCGGCTGGGGCGGCGACGTCGGACTGCTCGGCCACGACCCCGGCGAGGTCGCGCCACCCGAACCACGCGTCCTGTCCCCCTACCTGTCCTCGGACCAGCTCACCCGGCTGGGCCGCGCGCTCGGCTCCGGTGACCTCGACCTGGCCGGGCTGTGGGGCTGCCCGCCCGACGGCCAGCTCGACGCCGTCCAGGCCCTGACCCGGGCCGCGGAGGCACCGCTGCGCGCCCTGACCGCCGACCCCGAGGCCGACCTGCGGACGGCCGCGGCGCTGGGCGCGGTCCTGTGGATCCCCACCGACGACCTCCACGGCGAGCAGCGGCGGCCCCACGCCGACGCGATCTCCGCCGCACTGCTGCGTTCACGCGTGCCGGTGTGCCTGACCGGGCTGAAGCCCTGGCGTCCCCCGGGTCTGCTGGCCGCGCGCGCCTACGCCGAACTCACCGTGCCCGCACCGGGGTTCACCGACCGTCGGGCGATGTGGTCCGCCGCGCTCCCGGACCTGGACGGGCCGCTCCTGGAAGACCTCGCCGTCCGGTACCGGATGAGCGGCGGCGAACTGCGCGCCGTCGCCTCGGTCGCGGACGCCGGGGCGCGCCTGGCGGGCAACGGGCGCCCGGAGCCGGTCGCCGACCACGTCGAGCCCGCCATCGCCACCGTCACCCGCGGACGCAGCGGCAGCGCCGTCCACTCCATCGTGCCCCGCCGCACCGTCGACGACCTGGTCCTGCCCGACGTCCAGTTCCGCCAGATCCTGGAGATCGCCTCGGCGTTCCGCGCCTGGCCCCGGATCGCCGAGAGCTGGGGCTTCGCCCGCCGCTCCGGACACGGCGGGGTCAAGGCGCTCTTCACCGGGGAGCCCGGAACCGGCAAGACCATGTCCGCCGAGATCGTCACCGGCATGCTGGGCCTGGAACTGCTCAAGGTGGACCTCGCCCAGGTCGTCTCCAAGTGGGTGGGGGAGACGGAGAAGAACATGGAGACCGCGTTCCGGCAGGCCGAGGAGAGCCACGCGGTGCTGCTCTTCGACGAGGCCGACGCCCTGTTCGGCAAGCGCGGCGAGGTGAAGCACGGCACCGACCGGTACGCCAACCTCGAAGTCGGCTACCTCCTCCAGCGCCTGGAGGCCAGCGACGGCCTGGTGATCCTGACCAGCAACCTGAAGGACAACATCGACCCGGCGTTCACCCGCCGCTTCCACTTCGTCGTCCACTTCCCCCGCCCGTCCGCCGCCGAACGCCGCAGACTATGGCGCCTCGTCTTCCCCCGGGAAGCCCCGCTCGCCCCCGACGTGGACCTGGACGCCCTGGCCCGACTCGACATGACCGGCGCGGGCATCACCGCGGCGGCCCGCACCGCCGCCCTCTCCGCAGCGGACGGCGACAGCGCTACCATCGGCATGCGCCACATCGTCCGCGGCGTGGCACGCCAGTTCCAGCGCGAGGCCCGCCTGCTGCGCCCGGCCGAACTGGGGCCCCACGCCCACCTCCTCGACGACGCGACCCAGGGGTGACCGCCGATGCTGCCCACCGAACCCCCGCTCTCCCTGCACCGCCTGGTGGCCCCCGTCCCACCGGCACGGCCGCAGGAAGCGGCCACGGCCACCCGCCAGACCCCGGCCCCCGCTCCCGCCGTGCCGCAGTCGCCGACCCCTCTCGATCGGCTCCTGGCGGCGGGCCAGAACCAGGTGGGCAACGCGGCCGTGGCGGGCGCGGCGGCCCAGGCGAGCCCCGTCCCGGCTCCGCCGGTCGTGGTGGCGGTGGTGGCGCCGAAGGCGGCGAAGGCCGCTCAGCCCTCCTGACGCCCGGCCGCCTTCCGCCGCAGCTCCTCGACCAGTTCGAGGGAGGCGTGCGCCTGCTCCACCTCCGCGCGGTCCACGGCCCCCGCGCCCCGGTTCCACGGCTGCCGCGATTCCTCGTCAAGTCGGCGTGCTTCGTCGGCGTGCACCTCGTACAACACGTCCAGCAGGGAATCCCCGCAGCGCACCGCCTCGGCGTCGCGCACCTCGCTGTAGGGGTAGGCCGCCGAGCGGAGACAGAAGACCGTGGACCGGCCCGCCCGCAGTTCCTCGGTCCGGTAGCACACGATGTGGTCGTCCCCGGCGGACGTGGCCGCGGGAATCTGCACCAGCGGCACCAGACCGGGGTCCAGGGCCAGGACCAGCCGTTCGGTGTCGTCCAGCGGGCCGGGGACGTCGGCGGGGCCGCCCCGCTCGGGCGGGACGGCCAGCTGCCAGGGCTGATTGGCGAAGTAGGCCAGCAGGTCCAGGGAGGACAGCCCCGCGCCGACGATGACGAAGACCTCCTCGGGGAAGGAGGCACCGTACGCCTCGCGCAGCACCTCGCGCGGCCCCAGCCCGCTGTCGTACAGCGCCCGCGCCAGGCGCGCCATCGAGCCGTAGTCGTCGCGCGACGCCGCCTCCCGCAGCCGTTCGACGGTCTCCGGGTTCACTGCGCCTCTCCTCCGCTCTCCGGTGCGTCCCTCATGGCCTCGTCGAGGGCCGTACTGACACTCTCCCAGTAGGTGCGCAGCTCGGGCGCGGTCATCGCCTTGATGATGTCCGAGGTCAGATCGCGGGCCCGCTGCACGGCCCGTTTGCGCCCCTCGTCGCCGCCCGCGCCGCGGACGAGCCGGTCGACGGCTTCCGCCAGCTGCTGAAGCTCCGCCTTGATGCCCGGGCTCTCGGCGGTCAGCCTGGGGTTGTCGGCCATGAGCATCGCGACGTTCTCCACATGGACGAAGACGGTGTCCCGCAGAGTGAACCGCAGCTTCTTGGACATCCCGGGATTCGCGTGGAAGTACTCCCGGGAGAGGGTGTGCGCGCTGGTGTAGGACTGCGCCTGGATGATGAGCGCGTACATCCGGTGCGCGACGCGGATGGCCTCCTCCGCGCCGCCCTTGGCCCGCATCCTGCCCCGGGCGGCCAGCTGGACGTCCGACGGTTCCACGGTCAGTCCGCGGTCCCGGTCGCCCGGCTCCGGGCTGGTGGTGGTGGAGGCCTCGGGGACGTAGGCGACGGGCAACTCCTCGCCGAAGACCTCCATGTACCGGATCCGCAGGGTGCGCCCTTCCGCACTGCCGACTCCGTAGAGCCCGCCCTGGATCTTGAGCAGGGCGGCCAGGCGGATGTCCTGGAACAGGCCGTCCGGCCGGTGCCGGTCCCACGCCTTGATCAGCATGTTCGGCTCGGTCGGGTAGAGCATCTGCGGGAACTTCTTGCCGATGACCACGCGGATCGCCCGGTCCAGTTCGTTGGCGAGCAGCGTGAGCTGCTTGGGCCGCTGGTCGCCCTCCGGGCTCCAGTTGAAGCCCTTGAAGCGGTAGCCGCCGATGGTGATCTGCGGATGGCTCGCCATCGCGTCCAGGATCCGCTTGTACGCGGCGAGGACCCCCGTCGTCTCGGACACCGCGACCCCGGTGTCGGCGTCCTGGCCCAGGATGTGGACCTGGTCGTTCGCCGCGGACAGGATGTCCGTCGCCTTGCGGGTGTACGAGGAGTTCGTCACCTCTTCCCGGAAGAGGCCGTAGGGCAGCGCGCCCTTGTCGCGCAGGCCCTTTTCCTGCTTCTCGGCCACCCGCTTCTCGTCGTTCGTCAGCTCCCGGTACTTCGTGCGGACCTCCGCCATGGGGACCTCACGGCCGTCTGTGTGGAGCCACCTGGGCGTCCAGATGAAGCCGAACACGGCCATGATGAGCTTGAGCGGCCGCTCGACGACGTCGATGGCCTCGTTGAGGACCTTGCTGTCGTCCTTCTGGTCGAGGTGCTCGAAGGTGTTGACACCGATCACGACGGCGGTGCTCACCGGCCCGAAGTGCTTGGTCTCGGGGCTCTTCCAGGCGTCGTGGAGGTAGCGGGCGGCCATGCCCGGGTTCTTCTTCACCTCGCCCGGGACGGCCGCCATGTTGACGACGAAGCCGGTCCTCCGGTCGCTCCCCGCCATGGGGATGTTCGTGATCGCGTTGAGCTGGTCGACCACCTTCCCATGCTTCCTGATCTCGAAAGTGCCCTCGGCCGGGCCGATCTTGTAGGGGAACTTGTCGCCCAGGTCCTCGACCGGGGTCTCCGCCTTCGGGTTGATGGCCACCTTGATGCGGTACTTGTCCCCGGTCACCTTGGTGAGCCGGATCCGCGTGAGGCGGTGCCGCCGCTTGATGGCCGGGAGCCCGCGCCGTACGGACTTGACCGTCGCCGACTCCTCGTTGAGCAGCCGCGTCGCGTCCCGTACGGCGGCGTCGAGGGCGCGCTTCTTGTCCGCCTCCGTCCGCTTGTCCCGCCGCTTCTTGTCCGGCCGCTTCTTCTTCGGGTCGCGTCTGCGCTTGGGCCTGCGCCGGTCGTCCTTGCGGGGGCGGCGCCGCTGGTCCGGACGCTTCCGCCGACGCGGCCTGCCCGGCCGCTTCCTGTCCTTCGCTTCGGGCTTGGGCTTGGGCTTCGGTTTGGGCTTCTTCTTGTCGAACTTCGACCTGATCTTGGCCCAGAGCTTCTTCACCAGGCCCACGATCTTGTCGATCACCCAGTCCACCGCCCGGTTCACCGGCTTGGACATCGCCTGGACGATCTGCTTCACCCGGGAGGCGATGCCGCCCACGCCCAGGACCGCCGCCAACACGCCCAGCAGGACCGGGATGGACCGGGCCAGGGCGCGTTCGATCAGGCCTGGTACGCCACCGCTGCCGCCCCTGGCGATGGCGATGATCGCGTCGAGCACGGCGTTCACGAACTCGAAGATCTGGCGCGCCTGGGTGACGATGAAGCGCACGAAGTCGATGATCAGCTTCACCGCCCGGACGAACGCGGACGCGGGGTTGAGCAGCGAGAGCACCCACATGATCCCGGCCTGGATAATCGTGGGCGTCACATACGCGATGACCTTGTCGAGCAGGTCCTTCTTGAGGTCCCCCACGCGCGTCTTGAGGTCGTCCCACATCCCCGCGACGCCCCGCTTGCGGACCTCCGAGACCAGCGGCACCGCGGTTTCGGCCGCCGTGACCGCCGGTTCCATCGTGGGGACCTTGCGGACGATGCGGGCGCGGACCGACTGCCAGGTCAGCCCGAGCACCGAGGCGAGCATCTTGAGGACGCCCTGGATGTCGAACTTCGACGGCACCTCGATGCCCGCCTCGGCCGTCTTGCCCAACAGCCAGGACATGATGCCCTGTTGCAGATGGCGGCCGATGTTCGCCAGGAACTGCCGCAGCCCGGCGCCGACCGCCGAGACCAGGTTGCGCAGGAAGCCGATCGGGTCCTTGAGGATCAGCATGACCGCCTGCGCGGCCTTGGCGAGCACCGACAGCAGCAGCCGCTTCAGCTCCAGGATGGTGTCGATGACGGCCTTGACCGCGCTCACGGCCTTGTCCACGAGGCCCTTGTTCTTCTCCTTCTCCGCCGCGACCTCGTCGTCGACCGACTTCAGCGCCTCGGTGTACTTGGTGGCCAGGGTGTCGACGAGCTGGGTGCCCTTGTCGTCCACGGACTGGGTGAGTTCGTCGAACGTGGCGGTGAACTCGGCGGCCGCCTGCTGCCCGATGGACCGGAGATCGGCCGGGAGCTTGCGCACCGCGGTCTGCATTTCGGTCCGGCCCTGGGCGATGCGCCGCTTCGCCCGGTTCAGCTCCGCGCCGATGGTGTCCGCGACATCGGAGATCACCTGCCGCATCCGGCGGACGTAGTTGGCGCGGGCCTCGTCGAAGATCTTGTCGGCTTCCGCGGGCAGTCCGGCGAACAGGTCCCGGAGCCAGCGCGCTTTGCCTGACCAGCCCGAGTACCGACGCTCCTTGTACTCCTCCATCTTCCGCTTGTGCTCGGCGGTGAAGTCGTCCCGGGCCGCTTTCTCACCCCTGCCGAACTGGTCGTCGACCAGCTTGTCGAGGCCGTCGAGAATGGACTCGACGTCCTTCTTCATCGTGTCGAAGACGCCTTGCAGGACCGCCGTGACCTGGGCCCGCTTGTCCTCGTCCCGGCCCTTGGCGCCGGACTTGCCCGCGCCGACCTGCTGCCCGGTGCGCACCCGCTGGGCGCCCATCGCGCCCATGGCCGCGGCGCCGAGCCGCTTCGCCCGCGCGGTGGACGCACGCAGCTCGCCCGCCTCGTGCTTGCGCAACCGTCCCGGCGCCGCCGCGGAATGCCGTTCGGCGGCCTTCTTCTCGCCCAGCGCCTTGCCGAACGCAGGTTCGTTGGACTTCTTCAGCTGTGCCTCGGTGACCTGCGCGTCCGCCATGTGCTGGTCGACCTGCGCGGGCCCCGCGGACATGTCGGTGGCCGATGGCGGCAGCGTGTCCGGCACGGCGTTCGCCGGATCCGGCGTCCCCGGCGTCCCCGGCGGCCGGTCGGCGGCCAGCGGGACGACCTTCTTCGGCACCGCCGCCGAGGTGTCCGGCGGCGCCGCGGTCGTCGTGGAGATCTGCTCGGCCGAGTCCGACTTGCCCTGACCGACCTGGCCCTGCACCTCCGCCCGTACCTCTTCGGCCTTGCCGGAGTCGGCGAACTTGTCCGCCTCGTCCAGGTTCTTCGGCGCCTTCTCCGCGATCGCCTTCTCGACCGCCCGGATGAACGCTTCCTTGTCGAACTCCTTCGGCTCGGCCTCGTTCATCTTCTCGGCGTTGGCCGTCTTGCCCTGCGCCTCTGCGTCGTCCTTGGGCGCCAGCGCCGCGTCCTGCGCCGCCGTCGCCTCGGCCCGGGGAGGCGGGTGCGAGGCCGCCACCGAGCGCTTCTTGTGCCGTACGTCCTTCTTCAGCGCCGTGAACTTCGGATCCGCATCCGGGCCGGGACGCGCCGTCACCTCCGGCGCGCCCCCGGAGGCCGCGGACGCCGCGACCGCGCCATTGCCGACCGTGTCCTGCCCGGCGTCCGGCAGCCGGTCCGACGGAGGCAGAAGCGGCGCCGGTCCGCGCCCGGCGGCCAGTGCCGCCGATACCGCCGCGTTGGATGCGGGCAACGGGGGCCGCGCGGGGCCGCGTACGTCCGGCCGCTCCTTCGCCGGGTTCGCCGGGGCGGGAATCCTCTTCGACGCCCTGGGCCGCAGCGCGAGGGCCTTCGGGGGTGGCATCGGGCGAAACCCCTCTCACTGCACATTTCTCCCGGTGAGAGTGCCAGCACGGGCGTGACGCGGCCGTCACCGCCCTGTTGGTGAAGCGTCTCCGGGAGCCCGGGCCGCGTACGAACGTGCGTGCGGGGAACGCGAAGAGGCGAGGAAAGGAGTCATCGTGCCCGTCACCTTCCGCAAGAGCTTCCGCATCCTTCCCGGCGTCCGGCTCAACATCAACCGCAAGTCCGTCTCCGTCACGGTCGGCAAGGGCGACGCCAAGCGCACCTACTCCTCGACCGGCCGCCGGACGACCTCGATGGACCTCCCCGGCCCTTTCGGCTACCGCAAGACCACCACCAGGGCCAGCTCACGCCGTTGACGACTCGATCGAGGCGCCCAGCCGGGTGATGGTGTCCCGTACATCGCGCACCGGCTTCGGCACCGTCGAGCGGTGCGGGTGCGGAGTGCCGATGCAGAGCCACCCCAGCAGCTGTTCCCCGAACCGGAGCGCCAAGGCGTCGTGATCCACCGCCAGGGCCGCAGCCGCCCGTGGTCCGGCGCGGCGGAGGCGGTCCGCAGGAGCCGGGTGAACTGTTCGTCGTCGGGTGCGGGATCCGTCAACTGCTGCCGGCTTCGGCGGGTGAGGACTGCTTCGGTCAGTTCCATGTCGTCACTGCTTCCTGGTCAGCGGCCGCTCGGACGCATACGGAGGCAGGCTGCCAGCGCCGGGTGGTGCGCGGGGGCGGGCAGCCTGCCTCCGGAGCGATTCAGCCGGGTTCGGCGCGTACCGGGTCGTGTGCCGGATCGTGTGTCGGATCGGGAAGGGCATGGGCGAGGCAGGTACGGCTTCGCCGGATCTCATCGGCGATGATCCCGCCACGTGGCGGCTGTGCGGCTGGGCGCGGACCTCCGTCTCCCAGCTGGACCACCAGGTGCCCCCGCGGGCTTGTCCTCCCGGAACGTGGCACAGAAGCTCAGCCGGGTGCCGTCTCCCGCGCGGGTGGGGCGCAGCTGGATGCGGAGGTCGGCCTCGGGGGCCTCGATGCGGATGACGTCGTCGGCGCAGGAGACGCGCAGCGCGTAGGGGACGACATCGTTGATCAGGAGGCGTGCGTGATGGATGGCGGAGCCCCGCACGCTCATCGTGGCGTGCCTTGCCCGGGCCACGGCAACGGTCATCGCCAGCCCCCCCGGGGTGTGGGGCTCGGGCGCCTTCCTCAGGTTGGTGTGCCGGGCGCGTACATCTCCCGTGACTGCTCGCGCGAGATGTAGTCCTCCAGCACCGGCTGCTGCATCCCGGGATAGGCCGTCGCTCCCGAGGTGATCTCGTGACTGAGGTCGACGAAGGCACTTCCGCTCCCGCCGCTGCGGGTCTTTCCGGTGGAGTGTGACGTGATGGCCATCGAACTGCTCTCCTGTTCGCTGGAATGTGTAGCGTCGGTGCCGGGAACGTCCGCGGCAAGCCGGCTTGAAGCGTTCCGGCCAACCGCTGTTCAGCAGGTCTCGCCCGCCGGAGCCGGGGTTGCCCGGTGGGCCCTCTCATGGCCGCGCTCGAGCCGGGCGAGCGGACCGACCAGCCCGATCAGGGCGGCCGCCGCCGCGAAAGCGCCGTCCACGCCCACCACTTGGGAGGCCACGCCCACCACCACGGCACCCGCCCCGGTGCCCGCGTCGTAGGCCATGTTCCACGCCGTGCTGGCCATGCCGTGCCCCTGCGGGCCCGCCCGGCGGAACATCATCACCAGGGTGTCGTTCTGTAGCGCGCCGAAGCCCAGCCCGTACAGCCCCGCCGCGACCGAGGCCAGCACGGCCGCCGCGGGCAGCCCGGCGGCCGCCCCGGCAACCCCCGCCGTGCCGAGCGCGCAGGCCAGCACCCCGGGCACCAGCAGACGCCCCGACCCGGCGCGGTCGCTGAACGACCCGGCCGCCCAGCGGCCCACGATCACCGCCGCGGACAGCACGAACAGCGCGGTCGGCGCGGCCGCGTCCCCCTCCAGGGCGAGCGGAAGGAAGGAGGTCATCCCTCCCAGGGCACACGCGGAGACGATGAGCATCGTCCACGGCCCGGCCAGCGGGCGCAGACCCCCCTCGGGACGGCTCGTACCACCCCGCTCGGACGACGCCGCCTCGTTCGCCGCGTGCTCCTCCTCGCTCTCCTCCGCCCGTCGCCCCGACATCAGCCCGGCCAGGGGAGCGGCCAGCACGCTCGCGGCCCCGGTGACGACGAAGACCGCCGTGAAACCGAACTGCTGGGCACACCACACCCCCGCCGGCAGGCACACCACCTGCGGCAGCCCCACCGCGATGCCGTACCGGCCCACCGCCCGGCCACGCTGGCCGGGCGGCACCAGCTCGGCCACCAGGGCGCTGCCCGCCACCGCGACCATGCCGAAGCCCACGCCCCGCACCGCCGACACGGCAAGCACCCACTCCAGACCGGAGGAGACCGGATACGCGAACGTGGGCAGGCCCAGCAGCAGGGCCCCGGCGGCCAGGATCCGGCGCAGCCCGTACCGGCGCAGCAACCGGCTCATCACCAGCTGAATGCCCACCGTGGTGGCCATGGTCACCCCGGTGGCCGCACCCACCCCGCCGTGCCCGGAGCCCCCCTCGGCCGACCACAGGGACACCACCGACAGCAGCGGCGCGTAATTGGAGAACGTCCCCAGCGTGGCGACGATGAGCAGGACGAAGTCCCGCCCCTCCAGTCCGGTGGGGGAGCGCCGGTCCGCCGGATCGGTCCGGCGCGGAAAGGTGAAGAGGGCCATGACTCAAGTTGTAGGCCGCCGGACCCATCGGGTCCAACGAACATCCTCGATCCAAACCATCACCAATTACGATGAGTGAATGGAGCTGAAGCACCTCACGACGTTCCTCGCCGTCGCCCGCCACATGAGCTTCACCCGCGCAGCCCAAGACCTGGACTACGTCCAGTCGAGCGTCACCGCCCACATCAAAGCCCTCGAGCAGGACCTCGGCGCCGCCCTCTTCGAACGCCTGGGACGGCGCATCACCCTCACCCACGCCGGGCGCGAGCTGCTGCCCCACGCCCGGCAACTCGCCCACCAGGCGGAACAGGCCCGCCAGGCCGTCCAAGGGGCCGATGGCGACCCCCGCACCATCCGAGGCACCCTGCGCATCGCTGCCCCCGAAAGCCTGTGCGCCCACCTTCTGCCACCGGTCCTCCGCGCTCTGATGGACCACTTCCCCCACCTCCGCGTGGTCTTCGGCCCCGCGGGCAGAAACACCCTCCTGACCTCCCTGAACGAGGGGACCCTCGACGCCGGGTTTCTGCTCGAAGAGCAGATCACCGCCCCCATGGCCACCACCGAACTCCTCGCCCGAGAACCCCTGCGGCTGATCGCCCACCCCGGCCACCCGCTCCTCCACCGCCGCCACGTCGACACCGCCGACCTCGCCGACGAAACTTTGCTCCTCATCGAGCCCGGCTGCGCCCAGCGCGACGTCATGGAACGCGAGTTGGGCCGCGCGGCCATCCACCCCACCACCATGGAATTCGTCAGCGTGGAGGCACTCAAGCGCTGTGCCGCGGCGGGCCTGGGCGTCGCCCTGCTTCCCGCGGCCGCCGTCACCGATGAACTCGCCCGCGGCGAGGTGGCCACCCTGCCCTGGACCAGTAAACCCGTCCTCGGCATCCACTACCTGCGCCACAAGGACCGACTGCCCAGCACCGTCCTCACCACCCTGGCCGATCTCGCCCGCCACCACTGGGCGGGGTGACCGGTGGCCAATCGGTTTCACCTCGTATAGCGGCTCGGAAGACCTCGCGAGGCCGGCGTCCGGTCATCGTCGTCGCCCAGGGCGTCTTCCCCGTCCGGCAGCAGCCGGTGCAGTGACCCGATGGCACATCCCCGCGGCACGGAAGAAGGGCCGGGCCCGTCGGGGACGGACCCGGCCCTTTTCCTCAGGCAGGCGGTCAGACGCGGTCGGCTGCGATCAGGAGGTACTGGAAGGAGCCGTCCTTGTACGAGTTGATGAATGCTTCCTCGATGCCGGTGACCAGCGAGGACGTGGCCCGCAGCTCCCAGTAGGGCAGGGTCTCGGGCGTGAGGTCGATGACGGCCTGCGGTACGAGGCGATTGTCGGCCATGGCGCGCAGGTACTCCCGGCGGGAGTGGATGTTGCACTCGAAGTGCGCGTTGATCTGTGACACCCACTTCGACGGCTGGCCGTACCGCGGGTTCCAGCAGCCGGTGATGGTCACGTAGCGGCCGCCGACCGCGAGGACGCGGGAGTGCTCGGCGAACAGGTCGTGCAGGTCGACGTACATGCTCGACTCGTTGTTCCACGAGGCCGCGGCCTGCCCGGTCTCGAACGGCGTCGCGAGCATGTCGCAGACACGGGCGCGGACATGGTCCTCGATGCCGAGTTCACGGGCACGCCCGTTGGCGAAGTCGGCCTGCTTGGCCGACAGCGTGACGCCCTCCACCGTGCATCCGAAGCGCTGGTGGGCCATGACCATCGAGCCGCCGCGGCCGCATCCGGCGTCCACGAGCGTGTCGTCGCGCCCAATGGGACCGAGGTGGTCCAGGAGGAGTTCGGCCTGCGCCGACTCCAGCCGGTGCAACTCGGCGATCAGCCTCTTCTCGTAATCATCGGCGCCGACATCGCCGAGGGCGGCGTGGTCGACGTCGCCGACGCCGTAGTGGTGGTGGTACAGGCCGTCCACATCGCCGAGGCGCAGGTTCACGGGCCGGGCTTCGCGATCCCAGTAGCGGGCGATGTCCCCCTGGTAGGGCGTCACCGGGGCGGGGATGAACATGGAGGGGGCGGCGGTGAAATCGGTGCTGGTCATCGATAAGTCCATTCCTCTTACCAGAAGTCGGGCAGGCTGTAGCGGTAGGTATTGGTCTGGTGCCAGTAGTGGTTGCCGTCGACCCACGCCGCCACGCCGCGCAGAAAGCGCTGCACGGTCGGGACGGGGCAGGCGGCGGCCAGGGCCGCGGCTTCGGCCTCGAAGTCGTGCATGAGGTCGTTGTGCACCTCGATCGCCTTCAGATAGGCCTCCCTCTCGGAGACGCCCTCACGTTCGGCGATCACCACGGGCAGGTTGAGATGCTTGCCGGGGCTGGCGAGTTCCTTGGTGTACGAGTACAGGTCGTTCACGATGGTGGTGGCGTTCCCGGCGAGCGCGATGACCCGCTGCATCTCGGGCCGGGCGTGCAGGTCCGCCGGGAGTTCGTAGCCGCCGACGGTGTCGGTGATGGTCGGGCAGGGCCGGAAGTTGTTGAACTGGCGCATCACCAGGTATTCCCACACCTCGGGCACGTGGTCCGTCTGCGCCCACGCGGCCTCGGCGAGGTACCCCATGTGCAGACGCGCCATGTCGTGCCGGAGCCGGTCGGCCTGGGAGGCGCTGGCCTCGCGCACGAAGTACTCCATGGCGGAGCGGTAGGCGCGCCGGGGCGCGTCCGAGTGGAGCGACTCCGCCCACTGCGGCTGGTACTCCTTCGCGGTGTGCAGCGGGTCGAGCGCGGTGTGCGCCAGCAGCAGGCGTCCGCCGAGGCCGATGGGGGAGCCGCCGTGGTCCTCGCAGTAGCAGTCGTCCACCGCGTTCTCGGCGACCATCATGCGAGTGGCCAGCATCAGGTGGTCGACGGTGGGGGCGTCCGGATGGCAGGCGACCATGTAGCGCCCCACGGAGAAGCCGTCGAACTGGTCCTCCCACTCCTCGGGGTACAGGTCGACCTCGTCCAGCGCCCAGGCCTTGATCCTGCGGCTGACCTCCTCCACCCGCCCGGGATCGGGCTCCGGCACCGGGTGGTGGTACAGGCCCGGGACCGGACTGCCCTCCGCGGGCGCCTCCGGAGGCGTCGGCGGCGTACGCAACTCCTCGCGCCGGGCGGCCGGGTACAGGCTCGCCGTGCCCAGCCCGCTGGGGCCACGCAGGATCCGCTCCAGGCCGGCGCGCGCGCCGCGCGCCTCGACAGCAGCCGCGTCAACGGGAGCGACGTCGACCGGTGGCGGGGTGGGCAGGGAAGGCGGAGGGGAAAACTCAGGCGCAGACATCCATGGCTCCTCGGTGGGGTGGGTGGCCGTCCGGCAGGGGAGGCGCTAATCGCGGCTACGGGCGATCTGCACGTTCTCCAGCACGCCGAGGGCGTCCGGCACCAGGATGGCGGCGGAGTAGTAGGCGCTGACGAGGTAGGAGATGATCGCCTTCTCGTCGATCCCCATGAAGCGCACCGACAGACCCGGTTCGTACTCCTCCGGCAGACCCGTCTGACGCAGGCCGACGACGCCCTGGTTGTCCTCGCCGGTGCGCATGACCAGGACCGAGCTGGTGTTCTCCTTGGTGATGGGGATCTTGTTGCAGGGCAGGATCGGGACGCCGCGCCAGGCCGGGACCTGCTGCCCGCCGAGATCGACGTGGGTCGGATAGAGCCCGCGGGAGTTGAACTCCCGCCCGATCGCCGCGATCGTCCGGGGGTGGGCGAGGAAGAACTTGGAGCCACGGCGGCGGCAGAGCAGTTCGTCGAGGTCGTCCGGGGTGGGCGGACCGGAGTGGGTCTGGATCCGCTGCTTGAAGTCGGCGTTGTGGAGCAGACCGAACTCCCGGTTGTTGATCAGCTCGTGCTCCTGGCGCTCACGCAGCGCCTCGATGACGAGCCTGAGCTGCTCCTCGGTCTGGTCCATCGGATCGTTGTAGAGGTCGGCGACCCTGGTGTGGATCCGCAGAACGGTCTGGGCGACGGAGAGTTCGTACTCGCGCGGTTTCAGCTCGTAGTCGACGAACGTACCGGGCAGCGCGGGTTCCCCCGTGTGCCCGGCAGACAAGGCGATCTCGGCCTCCCCGCGACGGTTCTGGCTCCGGCCGGCGAGCGAACGGAACTCCCGTACGTGGGCCTGGAGTCCCGGCGCAGCGGACAGCACGGCGTCGAAGTCGGCGCGGGACAGGGTGAGCAGGGTGCCGGACGTCTCGGCGGTGGCGGTGCAGTCCCACCGGGCGTCCGCGTCCAGCAGGGCGTCCTCACCGAACCGGTCGCCGTCGGCGAGTACGGCGACGGCGGTCTCGTTTCCGTACTTGCCGACCGTGGTCTGGCTGACGCGGCCGTGAGCGATCATGTGGAACTGCTCGGCGGGCGTGCCGCGTTCGACCAGCGTCTCACCGGCACGGAAGTCGCGCTGGACGCAGCGGTCGGCGATCGCGGTCAGCACCTCCACGTCCTCGAAGCCACGCAGCAGGGCCAATTCGCCGAGTTCACGGGGGATCACCCGGACGGTGGCACCGTCCTGGACGAACTCCACGCGCCCGTCGCCGACGGTGTAGGTCAGCCGACGGTTCACCCGGTAGGTGCCGCCCTTGACCTCGACCCAGGGGAGCGTCCGCAGCAACCAGCGCGAGGTGATCCCCTGCATCTGCGGCGCGGACTTGGTCGTGGTGGCAAGGTTGCGGGCAGCCGCCGTGCCCAGGCTGGATGGCCGAGGCGGCTCCATGGGTGCTTCCGGGCTGGTACCAACAGTCATCGGGCGAGCTCTCCTTCGTAAACGGCGGTGGCCTCGCGCGCATGCGCGTCACCGGAAACGAGGAAAGGGGGGAGCAGCCGTCCGGGTATCCGCGCAGACCCGGGGAACGGTAGTGCCCGATGTGCCTGATCGGCCGGGGGAGCCGTCAGTATTAACTCGATAAGATGATCGTGGCCTGCGCGGGGTTTGAGCCGGATCGGGAGGGCCAAGCGAGCGCTCCGACCACCGCCGTGGACGCGGGGAACGCTCAGGCTTCGCCCGAGGGCATCCGGTAGCCCCTGCTTCACGCGCTCGGAGACGGACCTCGCGGTGAGCTTCGTGCCGTGCGCTGCCCTTCCCTCCGCCGCGGGCGATGCGGAGTCGCCTATCCCCCGGGCGGCATCCAGAGCCTTCTTCTTCAGCGTCCTCGGCGCTGCCCAGCGCCTTCCCCGCCCGGAACTGTGCGCGGTCCGATGCCCTTTGACGAAACGGAACATCGCTCCGTATATTAATCGGAACAGCGTTCCGTTTTTGGTCGTGGCCGAAGCCGGACGCTTCCGCATGGAAGGGAAACCCGCATCATGAGTGAACCGACCTACACCGCCGACACCTTCGGCGCGCCCGCTCCCGTGCTCTCGGTCAGCCCGGTCGCGCTGCCCGCGCCCGGCCGGGCCGTGGACCTGGAGATGCGCGTCTCGGCGCCCGTGACCGGGAGCGATCTGCCGGTCATCCTCCTCTCACACGGCCACGGGTACTCGAACCACCTCTCCTCGCTGAACGGCTACGCCCCCCTCGCCAACTCCTGGGCGGCGCACGGCTTCGTCGTCATCCAGCCCACCCATCTGAGCTCCAGGACACTGAGCCTCGATCCCGAGACCCCCGGGGCGCCCCTGTTCTGGCGGTCACGGGCCGAGGACATGAAGCGCATCCTCGACCAGCTCGACGC
This sequence comes from Streptomyces sp. BRA346, assembly GCF_052851135.1. NCBI lineage: Bacteria > Bacillati > Actinomycetota > Actinomycetes > Kitasatosporales > Streptomycetaceae > Streptomyces > Streptomyces sp. BRA346. Next base: position 306,405 of record NZ_JAIWIH010000003.1, read on the forward strand.
GATCGAGGCGGCCGTCCCGCACCTCCTCGGGCGACTGGACCACAGCAAGGTCGCCGTGGCCGGACACTCGATGGGCGGGCACACCGCGAGCCTGCTCCTCGGCGCCCGGCTCACCGATCCGCAGGACGGCCGGGAAGTGAATCTGGCCGAGCCCCGTATCAAGGCGGGTGTCCTGCTTGCCGCGCCCGGCCGAGGCGGCGATGCCCTCACCCGGTCCGTGGCCGAGAGCATGCCGTTCTTCCTGACCACGGACTTCTCCACGATGACGACACCCGCGCTCGTGGTCGCCGGGGACAAGGACGCCTCCGGCCATCTGACGGTCATGGGCCCGGAGTGGCACACCGATCCGTACGTCCTCTCACCGGGCCCCAAGTCCCTGCTCACGCTGTTCGACGCGGAGCACGGGCTCGGCGGGGTCGCCGGATATGACGTCGCCGAAACCACGGACGAGAACCCCGAGCGCGTCTCCGCGGTTCAGCGGCTCACCTGGGCCTATCTCCGTACCGAGCTGTATCCCGGGGACCCGGCTTGGAAGGCGGCGCGTGACACTCTGACGGCCGGCCCCGACCCGCTCGGACGAGTCGACACCAAGTAGGCGGACGAGGCGCGGCGGACCAGAGGAAGAGGCGCCGCGGGCCATCGCCGGATCAGGCCTGCGCGACCACCCCATCGGTGGAAGCACCCGAGGCAATGCCATAGGCGGGGTCGGGCACCGACTCCGGCGCGAGCAGCACCGAGCGGCGACCGTCCACCCCGACCGGCACGTCGCCGTCGATGGTGACGCGGCGCAGGGTGCGCTCGTGGGCGTCGGAGTCGTCGACGCCGTAGTGCTGGGTGGCGCGGTTGTCCCAGATGGCGACGTCACCGGCGCGCCACTGCCAGCGGATCGTGTTCTCCGGACGTTCGATGTGCGACTGGAGGACGTCGAACCGGCGGGGCGGCTGCGTACGGGCAGAAGGTGGCGTCCGCCGACGTCCCGGCAGGCGGCGGCATCACCATGTCCCCGCACGGGCTGGACGTGAGGCTACGGGCGAAGACGGCGTGGCGCGCAGGCGACCTCGTACCGTTCACCCTCCACTTCGAGCACGGCGGCCGCATCGACATACGAGCGAAGGTGGCCCGCGCCGACACCGGGACGGCACACCCAGCTACTTCGAACAGCGCTGAGGCTCAAGACGCTTCGCGGCGGGGCAGCAGCGCCACCGCGAGGGCCGGAACGGCGGCGAGGACCAGCCAGGGCACAGCCGCCGGGAGGCCCAGGTCGAGCAGGGAGCCGGTGGCCGAACTGCCGACGAGGACGATCAGGCCGGACACGGAGGACAGCGTGCCGGTGTAGAGGCCGAGTCGTCCGTCCTCGGCGAGGTCGGGCACCCAGGCCCGAGCGGCCGGGACGACCAGCATCTGGCCCAGGGTGAGCAGGACGACGAACCCCGCGGCGGGCAGCAGCCCCACGGCACCCGACCACCCTGCCGGGCGCGTGGCGGCCACCACCGCGAAACCGGCCGCGATGAGCAGCAGCCCGCCCGCCATCGAGCGGCGCAGATCGAGCCGGTCGCCCGCCCACCGGGTCACCGGCAGCTGGGCGCACACGACCAGCAGGGAGGACAGCGCGAACAGCCAGGACAGGGGAGTCTGCGAGCCCGTCGCGCGCTCCACTTCGTCGGGCAGGGCGAGGTAGAGCTGGTTGTAGGCGAGCAGATAGGTGCCGTACGCACAGCACAGGGCGAGGAAGCGGCGGTTCACCAGCATCGCGCGCACCCCGCCCCGCTCCCGGGTGCGGACCCGGCCGGGGATGTGCTGCGGCATCAGCCGCACGTGCCCGGCCAGGACGAGGACGAACACCGCCGCTCCGGCGAGGCACGCGGTACGGAAGTCCACGACCAGCAACAAGCCACCCAGCAGCGGTCCGACGAAGGCCCCGGCCTGCCCCGCCGCGCTGAACAGGGCCAGCACCCGCGTACGGGGGCCACGGCCCTGCTGCTCCCAGATCACCGCCTGCCGGGCCACCTCGGACTCCACCGCCGGGGAGAACAGCGCGGCGGCGAACCCGATCAGCAACACCGCGCCGACCACGCTCCAGACCGCTCCCGCGTACCCCAGCCAGGCGAACCCGGCGATCCGCAGCACACACCCGGCCAGCACGACCGGCCGCACACCGTACCGGTCCACCAGCCAGCCGCCCACCACGAACAGGCCCTGCTGGCTGAAGGTCCGCAAGCCCAGGACGAACCCGACCAGCCAGCCCGCCATACCGATCGAGGCGCCGAGGTGTTCGGCGAGGAACGGCAGTACGGCGTAGAAACCGACGTTGAAGGCGAGCTGTGTCAGGATCAGCAGCCGCAGCAGCGGCGACAGGTCCTTCCAGGTCCGCTCGCGTGGCGGCTTGGGGACCCGGGCGGCCCGGCCGGTTCGGGCCGGGACCCGGGAGAGGGGATCGGTCATCGGGGGTTCCGTCGGTCTGTGCGGGCGAGTACGGGCGTACGCGTGGCTAGGAGTGCCGTGCCCATCCTCGTGTACAGGTCCGCTTCGCGTCCGCGCGGGTCCCGCGCGCCGGGTTGTGCAAGGCCGCGGCAGGCCCTGCGGCCCCGACCAGCGTGTCCCGCCGGCCGGGGCACTGCGCGCCTGTACGACCGGGCTCGAGGCGAGGCGGCGGACCTCGCTAGGACGCCTGGGCCTTGTCGTACAGGGCCTTCGCCACATCACCGAAGTACGGGCCGAACATCGTGTTCGGCAGGAAGACGTAGCCGAAGCTGTTCACGGAGACCTGCAACCCGGTGCCGGTGGCCTCGCTGAAACCGGTGAACCAGGGACCGCCGCTGGAGCCGCCCGTCATGTTGCAGGCGAGGCCGTGGTCCTGCGTGAGCAGGAAGTCCTTCGAGCTGTTGCCGCTGCAATAAATGAGCTTCGTGCCGTCGTACGGCGAGGCGGCGGGGAAGCCGAAGGAGTACATCTTCTTGTTGTAGCCGCCGTTGAACTGAAGCCCCTGCGCGCCCACGACCGAGGTGAGTTTCTGACCGTTCAGCGGGGCGACGACCGCGGCGCCGATGTCGTAGTTCATGCCCTCACTCGCCTCCCACTGCGGAGTGGTGAGCGTCGTGGACGCGGTCCACTGGCCGTACGGCGCGCTGCCGTTGTTGTACGCGGGCACGAAGACCCAGTTGGTGTGCCAGCTGCCCTGGTACTTCACACAGTGCCCGGCGGTGATGACGGTGCTCGCGTTCTGGCTGGTCACGGCATTACCGGTGCACGAAGCGGTACGCCCCTGGAACGTGAAGAACACCCGGCCGGAGGTGGTGACCACGTTCCCGCTGCCGGTCCACGGGCCACCGGCCTGCGGGAAGGAGGCGGGAGCGGCGGTGGGTTCGACGACCGTAGACGGCCCGCCGGGCTCGGGCGTCTTCAGCCGCTTGGCGGCCTTCCGGGTCAGCAGCAGATCGAGCGGGGTGGCCGAGCGCATCCGCTCGGCGGTCCAGAAGGTGCGGGCCGCGTGCTGTTCGGCGGTGGAGGCGGTGCGGGCCGCCGCCGACGGCCCGGAGGCCGGTTCGGGGGTCGCCGCGTTGGCCGCGCCGGGAGTGAGCAGGCCGCCGGTGAACAGGGTTCCGACGGCCAGCAGGATGCCCGCGGCAGTGCGATGGCGTCTCACGCATGTCTCCTTCTGCCGTGCCCGGACTGGTGGGCCCGGACAGGGTGGGGGAACGAAGAGCGGTGCGGATAGACGTGCGAGAGGCAGCGTGCCACGGGAATCTTGACTTGTCAGGGGCGCGTTGAAGCATTTCTCGCCCGGACGACGACCAGGCCCACGCCGAGACCTCCGCCCCTCCGGCCCGCGCTGCTCCCCGGCTGAAAGGACCTCAGGCCGCACGGAGCCACCCGGCGTTGAAGCCGCACATGCGAGAGGAAAGCCTCCCTCGATACCGCAACCGCCAGAGCACTGCACCATAGGGTTGGCATATGCGTTTGTATCCGACAGGGGCTCGGGTACGTACACCCGGGAGGTGGTGGCCCGTGAGCCAGTCCCTCGCAGCTGCCGGTACGGCCACCCGCCCGCCGGCGGAACTGGCCCTCACCGGCGATCTCGACCATCCGGCCCGGCTGACCGTGCCCGACCTGCTCGCCTGGCCCCAGCACGACGCCGACGTCAGCTTCGAATGCGCCACCAGCGGAACCCGGCACCACCGCTTCACCGGACCGCTGCTGCACGACGTGCTGGCCACCGCCCGCCCCGGCTTCGACCCCGCCCGCCGCAAGGACCGCCTGCGCTTCCTGATCGCGGTATCCGGAACAGACGGCCACCGCGCGCTCCTCTCCTGGGCGGAGATCGACCCCGACTTCGGCCGCGCACCGGTCCTGCTCGCGGTCACCATCGACGACACCTCCCTCGACCGCGCCGGTCCCCAGCTCGTCCTGCCCCAGGACCGCTGCGGGGCCCGGCACATCAGCGGCATCACCGCGATCCGCGTCGACGACGGCTACACCTCATGGACGTGACCCGATGAGCTGGGCGAATCCGACGGGCGTCCTGATCGTCCAGCACCTGCCGCACGAGGGCCCGTACGCCATCGGCACCGCACTGAAGGCGGGCTTGCCGGTGCGCGTCTGCCGGACCTGGGCCGGGGACCCGGTCCCGGAATCGCCGGACGGACTGGCAGCGCTGGTGGTCATGGGCGGACCCATGGCGGCGTACGACGACTCCCCGGCGTTTCCGAACCGCTCCGCCGAACTGGCACTGCTACGGGCCGCGCTCGCGGCCGAGGTCCCCGTGCTCGGGGTGTGCCTCGGCGCACAACTGCTGGCAGTGGCGCCCGGCCCGGCGACGGCCCGCAGAACGGCTGGGCAGCGTTACGGACGACCTCGGCCGTGCCCGCCGACCCGCTGTTCGCCGCAGCACCCGAGCGCCTGCGCGTACTGCACGGGCACGGCGACACCATGGACCTCCCGCCCGATGCCACCCTGCTGGCCTCCTGCGACCGCTACCCGGTCCAGGCGTTCCGGATCGGCGGCTCGGCCTGGGGACTCCAGTTCCACCTGGAGGTGGACAAGGACGCCGTCGACGCCTTCGTCACAGCCTTCCCGGACGAGGCGGCCACCGCGCCGGACCTCCCGGACTCCACCCCCGCCGAACTGGCCGCGCTCGCCCCGCACCGCGACGGCGTCTTCGAACGCTTCGCCGCCCACGTGGCGTCCCACGCGGCCCGGACCACGACCCGCGCCGTCTTCACCTCGCGGGCGGCGACCTGGGAGGAACACTTCGCCGCCGACGGCCCCCGGTACGCGGCAGCCGTCACCCGCATGGAACTGCTCCCGGGCAGCGGGTCATGGACATGGGCTGCGGCACTGGCCTCGCCCTGCCCGCCCTGCGCACCGGAGTCGGCCCCAAGGTCGCCGTGCTCGGCGTGGACCTCACCCCGGCAATGCTCACGGCTGCCGCCTGAGAAGGACGTGCCTGCCTCGCCCATCTCCTCCTGGCCGACGCCTGCCGACTGCCCCTGCCGACCGGATCGTTGGACGGCATCTTCAGCGCGGACCTGATCGACCACGTTCCCGACTCCACGGCCGCTCTGCGCGAATGGGCCCGCATCACCGCCCCCGGCGGCGTCCTGCTGCTCTTCCACCGCTCCGGCCGCGCAGAACGCGCAGCCCGCCACGGCCGCCCCCTGGACCCCGACGACCTGCTGGCCGAGGAGAACCTCCACCCCGCCCTGCACGTGACGGGCTGGGACCTGCTCGGCCACGAGGACGCGGCACACCACTTCCTGGCCCGAGCGGTACGCGTCGGCTGACCGCGCGGCAGGCCGAGGAGCACCCCATCAGACCTCCGACTCGCCCCAGGAGGTGACGTGCACGTCGTCGCCCTCGGACAGTTTGCCGGGGCGCAGCACGGCGTACTTCGTCCCGAAGGCGATGCCGCCCTCGGCAGCGCGACGATAGGTGGCCAGGGTGCGCAGCGGCTCGGGCCCCGCCTTGGCGCCGGACCGCTGGTCGACCATGGTGACCGCGCAGCGGATGGCGAGCTTGGCGTAACCGAGTTCCGTGTCACCGATGGTGATCCGGTGGGCGCGGTCCTCGGTGTGCGGGGTGTTCCAGCCGTCCACGACGATGTTCGGGCGGAAGCGGTTTATGGGGAGGGGCGGGGCGCCGCGCTCGCCCAGCCGCTCGTTCAGCAGATCCACGGTGGACCGGGAGAGCACGTGGATGGCACAGCTGTCGGCGTACCCGGACGTGCCGGGCGTACGGCCGTCGGTGACCCGGTCGTGGCCGGCCGGAACCCGCACCAGACGGCTCGGGGCGCCGAGAACCTCGGACAGCCATGCGGCGGCTTCGTCACCCTGGTCGATGCCTTTGAACGGCGCCCCGAACAGATCGACTTCTCGAGGCCGACCAGAGACATCGACGTCGATCCCGACCGGATCCAGCGCCGGGGCGTGCAGCATCAGCCGCAGCCCGTCGGAACTGATCTCGGGGCGGATCAAGGCCAGCCGCGGGTCGCGCCGTTGGCTGCGGAAGACACCTTCCTCACTGGTGACCATGAAACTGCGGTCATGGGCGAGACCCGCGAGCGTCAGCACCGCGGTGTGCGTCCGCATTCCAGCGCACCCCTTGATGGGATACGACACCAGCTCCACGACCTTGGCCATATGCTCCCCCTGTCCGCGCGCACGCCACGCCTCTGTGAGCATATGGGCATGCGCCGCGGATCTGCTGCTGCCTTCGGCCACCGCCGGGCAGTCAGGACCAAGACACGCCCACGCCAGGTGGCCGTTGCCCTGTTGCGCTGTGCTCGCGGGCGAGATGTCCTTACCACTCGGGTCTCCACGCGACGCGCGAGGGACGCGTAGTTCAGCTGGCTATGGCGTCAGATTCTGGGGCGTACGTGGATTCCGGCTCGGTCGTATGCGCCGTAGGTGATCTGGTCTTCGGCGATGAGCAGTACCACCCAGGAGTTGCTCCGCTCCCACACCAGGTATTCGTGGAACGTCTCCTCATCGTCGGGGAGCTGGTAGGCGCCCGCGGGCAGCGGGGCGCCGAGGCGGGTGCGCAGCAGCTCGGACATGCGCTGGTACAGGGCGGCGAAGTCCTCGGCGGTGGCCTCGGGGTCCACATCCGCCCGGCTGTGGAAGGGGCCGAACTCGTTGTCCCACTCCTGCGGGTCCTGCGGATCGGTGAAATAGGCGAAGGGGTGTTCCACGAAGCAGTCCGTCCGGCAGCCGGGGTGACCGCAGACGGCGGTGGGGTCCGGCCGCCGGCGACATCCGGGAGCCTCTCCGAGGAGCAGCCACCAGTCGTCCACCCGTTCCCTTCCGCTGATCCACCAGGGCTCCTCCCAGCCCACGCCCGGCGCATCGGGGTCCTGGCCATGACACCAGCCGTTGCGCGCGAAGGCGTCCTCGAATGCCTGTCGGCTCCAGGGCAGGTCCGCGAGTTCGATCATGTGGTCCACGAGGGTGTTGTGGGAGGGCAGTAGCTGCATGGCCATGGACGGAAACGTTATCCGGCGGCCCGCACGCGTCATCGCGCACCCTGGCAGTATCGGGGTGTGGGTGAACGGATCATTGCCGCGTGTGACGGGGCGTCCAAAGGGAATCCCGGACCCGACCCGCGCCCTGTCGGCCGCTGCCGCCGCGGCCAGCCGTACGCCAAGGGGGAGCTCATCGCGAGAAACCCTGACGCCTGGGGCCACCCCACCTGTGTTACCGAGACCAAGGCGACCGGATGGAGCACAGCCCGCAACCGCTGCGGTGCGGTGGGGCCAGGAGAAGGTGAGACGATGGGGAGCTTCGAGGTCGGGCAGACCATCGTACGGCGCGATGTCCACCAGGGGCGGGTGTGGACCGCGCAGGCGCTGCGGGTCATCGCCGACACCGACACGGCGCTGGTGACGGCCTGCTGCCCCGGAGCCGAGGCCCTGTGGCCCTCGCTGTACGCCCGGGCCCGGAGAACCGGCGAACCCTCGGTGCGCACGGAGGCGTTCGAGGCGATGGCGACGGGGGAGTGGGAGCTGGCGCCTGCGGTATGGCAGGAGACGGTGCTGATGCTGTGGAAGCCGCCCACGGCGTGGTTCGGCATCAACGCCTTCTACGCCCCCGACGGCGACGGGCAGCGGCTGCGGAACTGGTACGTGAACTTCGAGCACCCCACCCGCCGCACGGCCAACGGATTCGACACCTTCGACCTGGCCGTGGACCTCGTCATCGACCCGGACCTCAGCACGCTGCGGTGGAAGGACGAGGACGAGTACGCCCACATCCGGCGCCTCGGGATCGTTTCCGACACCGAGCACCAGGCGGTGGAACGCGCCCGGGCCCAGGTACTGGCCATGCTCGAAGGCCGCACGGGGCCGTTCGCAGACGCCGGCCAGTGGGCGGCCTGGCACTGGGATACGTCCTGGCTGCCGCCCAGCTTTCCCGCTGACAGCCCGGGAGCGCCTTGAGAGGGCTGTACGGGCCCCGACGGCGGTGCCCACCGCCGTCAGGGTGCACGTGCCGCCCCCGCATTCCACCCGATGGCGGGAAGGGGCCACACCGCGTCCGGCACGTGAACGTGCCGGACCCGGCAGTGTCAGCCATTCATGGCCGCCCAGAACTCCTCGAACGACATCTGGCGATCGCCGTTGGTGTCGAGCGAGTCGATCAGCTCCTGGGCCTGCGACTCGGTGATCTCCGAGCCCTCCAACTCCGCCACGACCTTGCGGTACTCGTCCGCGGTGACCAGGCCGTCCCCATCGACGTCGTAGCGCTCGAAGACCTTCCGCGCCGCCGTCTCCATGATGTCTGCCATGTGCTTCCGCCCTTCTGCGATCTTCGCTGACGGGCCCAGGTTATCCGTCGCCCCGCGGGCGCTGCCCACCCCGCCCACGACCTGTCCGGGCGGGTTCAGTCGGCGTCAGGTTTCTGCTCCGCCGCGGTGTCGTAAGTGGCGCGGGCCTTGGCGATGGCGGGAGCCTTCCGCTGGGCAGCAAGGTTACCGATGATGACTGCTGTTACAAGTCGTGCACCAAGCAGAACCAGCTCCGGCACCAGATAAGGGATGCCGTCCGCAGTCCGTTCGATGACCGCGTCGTACGGCAGCCGCAGGCTCTCGTCGCGACGGCAGACCCATGTCCCGCCCTCGTGCGGCTCGCGGAAGACATCGAAAAGGAAGTGTCCGCTCGCCGGATCCCGCAGCCAGGTCTGATGCGTGGCCGCGAGTGCCTCAGCTCCTGCATTCGCCCAGACCCGTCCCGAGCCCACCGCGTCGAACGCGTACTCGGGGAAGCAATCCCGAACCTTCGCGAACCCCGCCGCGGGCACCGCGATCTCCAGGTCGCCGTGGGGGCGCGACTGCCCTCCGCGGAACACTTCCAGCGCCCAACCTGCCGCGATGCACCGGGTGCACTGACCCCGCTCAACCGCTCCGCGACCTGTTCCGGGCGCCAGGCGTCCGCCCACCGAGCGTCCAGTTCATCCGCATCAAGGACAGCGCCGCCGGGCGGCACGGCATCGGTCATCGGCACAACGTACGGCCTCAACTGGTGGTTGAGAGGGGGTACGAGGCCGAAGCCGACAGCCTGGGCCGGGTCCCCGGCCTGCGGTGCCGCACTCCCGGCGAGGCCCGGTCCCTTGCAGAGGCGGGCACGTGCCCGGCGGGCCGCGTCCTGCCACGTCGACAACCAAGTGGTCCGTTGGGGGGTGTTTACAGCAGCGCCGACGCGTGGAATGCGCCGAGGCCAGAGTCCAGGTCGCGGTCCAGCCAGCAGCGGCGCGGTTCAGCGAGCATGACGTCGACGCTGACGGCGAGGATGCCGGGGATCTTGGCCAGCTCGTTGTCGATGACTCACGCCGAGAGCTCGAAACGCCGAGCGGCGACAGGCATGCCACCGGCCGCTCATTGGCTCTCGAACCGGAACGGCACCTCGGGGAGACTGGAGAACTGATGCCGTATCTGAAGGAGTCGTGATGCAGGTAGCCGTGGTCACCTTCGACGGGTTCAACGAGCTCGACAGCTTCATCGCTTCTGCGCTGATCAACCGGCGCCGCCAGGACGGCTTGGAAGCCTTCATCACGACGCCGACGCCGGTGGTCACGTCGATGAATGGTGTCGAGGTGACGGGCCAGCGCCCGATGGAGTTCGTGACCGAGGCCGACGTCGTGCTGATCGGCAGCGGGGTGAAGACGCGCGACGTGGTCGCCGACGACCGGCTGATCTCCAGGCTGCCGCTCGACCCTTCGCGACAGCTGATCGGCGCGCAGTGCTCCGGCGCGCTGGTGCTCGCTCGGCTCGGATTGCTGGAGGGGATGCCGGCGTGCACGGACATGAAGAGCCGGGCCTTCGTCGAAGCCTGCGATGTCACCGTGCTGGACACACCGTTCCACGCTGAGGGGAACATCGCTACGGCGGGCGGTTGCCTGGCGTCCCAGTATCTCGCCACGTGGGTGATCACCCGAACGCTCGGGGAGGACGCCGCGCGCGAGGTCATCGATTACGTGGCTCCGGTCGGCGAAAACCAGGAAACCGTCGAGCGCGCCATGCGTGCCGTTCACGCGGGCGAGATTGCACTACGCTGACGCCCCGCGATCAGCCGTTCGGGACCGGGGTCCAGCTCCTCCGAAAGCGATGGGAAAAGTCGGCATCTGACCATCTGGCTTCCCGTGGGGTGTCTGCCATCGGGTGGGGCTCAAAGGCCCTTTCGCATGAGAACGCACATCGTCTCGTGGCGACGGATCGTCCCGTCAGGTCCTTCCTCGTCCCAGGCATCGGGCTTGCGGGCGTACGCGGTGTAGCCCAGACGTTCGTACAGGGCGCGAGCTCGAGGGTTGTTCTCCTCCACGGCGAGTTCGGCCCTGCGCCTGCCGCGGTTCCTGATCCTTTGCTCGGCGGTTCGGATCAGCAGCGTTCCCAGGCCGCGGGACTGGAGCGCCGGGAGGACCGCGAGCTGCCACAAGGTTCCGGCTTCCTCGGAAACCTGATAGTCGATGCCGCCGATCGCCACCGGCAGATCCACAGGGGTGCATACAGCCAGGTAGTCCACCTCGCTGGCCGCAGCCCGCTCCAACGCGCGCTCTACTTGGCGAAGGTGGGCGGCTGAGCCCGACCAGGTGCATGACGGCAGGTCGCGGGGCACAAGGTCGCGCACGCTGACGGGAATGACGATGGTGGAATCGGTGGATTCGTGTGCGGTGGTCACGGCCGTGAGCATGCCAACCTGCACCAGGGCACAGCAACGCTTTTCTCCTGCCTGGACCACGTGCTCCGGCGCGGAGAAGGGAAAGGCGTCGCTTGGCTTCCGAGCTGTCTCAGGAAAAGTCCCCGCACTGGCGTCTCCGTTCCGTGGTATTTCTTCGCGGCCGGTGAGCTCGTCAGGTGGTCGAGGGCCACCGAGGTAGGTGCCCACCTCTGGTGGAGCTGGCAGCGCGATGACCGCCGCACGGTCCCGGGCCTCGGGTTCTCGGAGCACGACCCTCTCGGCCCTGATCGGGGCAGGTGGCCAGGCGACGGGGTCGAGCTCAGTCATGTCGGCCGCCGACGATGGTCTGGCCCGTTCGCCGGTTACGACGTGGGGCGCTGCGGGGCAGGCGGAGAGGGCGGGGGCAGACGCGGGGATCGGATCTTGCCCCAGCCTTCGGGGGTGACCCGGTAGTGCTCGCCGTCGTCGGCGTCCATCCGCGAGTGGATGTGCACGTGCAGATGGTCCGCCTCCAGGCGGTAGGTGACGCCACCCATCAGCCCCCACACAGTAAAGGTGATCTCTACGGCTGGTCCTTCCGTCAGTGGGGCCAGCGGCGGCAGCAGATGCTCGGTCTTCTCGAAGCAGGGGCCGAGCCGCTCCCACAGCAGCGAGTGGAAGTGGCGCTCCAGCATCTCGGGAGGGGAGGGGAGTTGCCGCACCATGACCGGCTCCAGAAGCTTCAGCAGATGCGTGTGCCCCCGCTCCCGCGCGACGTCCACGGCACGCCGCCCGTCCCGGGCGCGCTGCGTGCGCCAAGCGCCGTACGCGATCAGCCGGGAGACGACGGCGAACTCCGCGCCGTGCCAGGCCGCCTGATGCAGCGGGGCGAATCCACTGCGGTTCCGGTTCCCGATCCGGGGGAGGTTGACCCACCCCGGTCCCGGTTGCCTCCTCAGCAACTCCTCGAACAGGGCGTTCCAGTCGGCGTCCCGGGCCATGTCCGAGAACCGGTGCCGCTCCTTCCGGTACCAGTCGTTGAAGCGCCCAGGGTCGGTGAGGGATCCCCATTCCATCCAGGCCTTGATCACGTGGCCATGCTACGGAGATTCGGTTCGGGGTGATGCCACGTTCAAAGCCGCGGGGGCCGGCTACTGGGGGCTGGGCATGTTGGTAACGGAGTTCAGTACGGAGGTCGTGGAAGCGCCGAGCGATTCGCGCTATGGGAAGAGACCACGACACAGTCGCACATGCGCAACCGGTTGCACAGCGATGACCGCGAGGACTTCCGGGCCAGGATGCGTGTCGTGGATTTCGGGGAGATGCAGGTGTCCGCCCTGGCGTACTCACATCTGGGGATCGCGCGGACGGCGAAGCTGATCCGGCAGTCTGATCCTGAGGTGTACCTGATCAATTTCTATCTCGGTAGGGAGGGGCTCGTATCCGCAGGCAGGGCTGACACGGGGCTGCGCACGGGTGACCTGGTGGTCTTGGGCAGCAGCCGTCCCTGTCATGGCGATTGCGGCGGGCGACGAGCGGAGATGGTCCGTCCTCGCCACTCGCCGGCTCTCGGTCGCCGACGCCGCCTGGATACGTCCAGACGGTACGGGTGATTTTCCTTCTTTCGGGTGGTCTTCCCCGGCTGCACCGCCATGCGTGGGTCCGTCCCCCGAAACTCTGACAGACAGAGGGCGGCAGGCTGAGGAGGGGGATATGGCGGGCAATACCGTTCTGTTCGCGGTCCGGGAGCACCCCGGGGGTGACACGGCCGGGGCCGAACAGCTGCGCAGGATCCGTGAGGCGGTCGAGGCAGCCGGGTTCGCGGTGCGGTGGGCCGGGACGGGCGCCGAGGCCCGGACAGTGCTGCGAACCGAGGCCGGCATGGCGGCCGCGTTGGTGGACTGGGAGCTTGATCCGAACGACGGGCCGAACGCCGGGCCGAAGGATGGCCCGAACGACGGGTCGGGCGGCGAAGCGGGTGGCGCCGCGGTGCTGCGCGACATCGGCCGGCGGTTCCAGGGCCTGCCGGTTTTCCTCATCGCGGCGGACGAAGGGTTCGAGGACCTGCCGCTGTGGGTGTCGGAGACCGTGGTCGGGTACGTGTGGCCGGAGGAGGACACCGCTACCTTCATCGCCGGACGGATTACCGGCGCTGCCCGTGCCTACCGCGAGGCCGTGCTGCCACCGTTCTTCAAGGCGCTGCGCCACTTCGACGATACGCACGAGTACTCCTGGCACACCCCGGCCCATGCCGGCGGCGTCGCCTTTCTGAAGTCACCGGTGGGCCGGACCTTCCACGACTACTTCGGGGAGCGGCTGTTCCGCAGCGATCTGTCCATCTCGGTCGAGGCGCTCGGCTCCCTGTTCGAGCACACAGGGCCCATCGGTGAGGCGGAGCGGAACGCCGCCCGGGTCTTCGGCGCCGACCTCACGTACTTCGTCCTCCACGGCGATTCGACCTGCGATCGCCTGGTCGGCCACTTCAGCGTGACCCGTGACGAGATCGCCCTCGTGGACCGGAACTGCCACAAGTCGGTGCTGCACGGCCTGGTCATCTCCGGCTCGCGACCGGTGTATTTGATCCCTACGCGCAATGGCTACGGTCTCTCCGGGCCGCTGCCCCCGGGCGAGATCCATCCGGATACCGTGACCGCCCGGATCGGCGGAAACCCGCTGGCGCGCGACGCGCTGTCTCCCCGGACCCAGTACGCGGTCTTCACCAACTCCACCTACGACGGCCTGTGTTACGACGCGGTCCAGGTCGCCCGAGCGTTCGCGGCCAGCACGCCCCGGGTCCACTTCGACGAGGCGTGGTTCGCCTACGCCCGCTTCCACCCCCTCTACGCCGGGCGCTACGGGATGTCGGTAGGACCCGACACCTTCCCCGGCCCGGATCGGCCCACCGTCTTCGCCACCCAGTCCACCCACAAGCTGCTGGCCGCGCTGTCGCAGAGCGCCATGGTGCACATCAAGTCCGCCCCCCGAGCCCCGGTGGAGCACGACCGGTTCAATGAGGTGCTGATGATGCACGGCACCACCTCCCCGCTGTATCCGATGATCGCCTCCTTGGACGTCGCCACCGCGATGATGGACGGGCCACAAGGCCACTGGCTGATCGACGAAGCGGTGACCGAGGCGGTCCGCTTCCGCCAGGCGGTGGTGCGGATCGGCCGTCGCATCAAGGCCGCCGGTGACCGTCCCGCCTGGTTCTTCGGGGTCTGGCAGCCGGAGACGGTGACCGACCCGTCCAGCGGCGAGAGGCTGCCCTTCGACGAGGCCCCGGCCGAGCTGCTGCGTACGGAGCCCTCGTGCTGGGAGCTGGAGCCCGAGGCCGATTGGCACGGATTCCCCGGGCTCGGCCAGGGCTACTGCATGCTCGATCCCCTCAAGGTGACCGTGACCTGCCCGGGGACCAACGCAACGGGCCACATGGCCGATTGGGGTATTCCCGCCCGGATCCTCACGTCCTATCTGGCCACCCGGAACGTCGTGGTGGAGAAGACCGACAGCTACACCACCCTGGTCCTGTTCTCCATGGGCATCACCAAGGGCAAGTGGGGCACCCTCCTGGACGCGCTGATGGACTTCAAGTCCCTCTACGACGAGGACACGCCGCTCGACCGTGTACTGCCCGGACTGGTCACCGCATATCCGAACCGCTATACCGGCGGAACACTGCGCGGTCTGTGCCAGGAGATGCACGACTATCTGCGCGAGGTGAGTCTGGTCCAGCTGCTCGACACCGCCTTCCAGGAGCTTCCGGAGCCGGTCGTCCCTCCGCAGCTCTGCTACCAGCGACTGATCCGCGGCGGCACCGAGCGGGTGCGGCTGGCCGACGCGGCGGGTCGGGTGGCTGCGGCCATGGTCACCGTCACGCCGCCCGGCATCCCTGTGCTGATGCCGGGCGAGAGCATCGGCACCGGGAACGGTCCGCTGCTGCGCTATCTGACCGCCCTTGAGTCGTTCGACCGCCGCTTCCCCGGATTCCGCAGCGAGACTCACGGGGTGACCATCGACTCCGAAACCGGGGACTACCTGATCGAGTGTCTGTCCCGGGAGGAGGAAGCCCACCACAGCGCTCTGGGCGAGCCACGCAAGATCGTCGTCCCGGCCCCGACCCTTGCCGATCATGCCGTGCCCGCAGATACGGAAGGCCGCCCTCGACCCTGAGAGCGCGATTCGCCCCATGTCGTCGGCCCGCGCCCGGCCGCGGTAACACTGCGCGGGCCGCGGAGTGAGCCGAGGCGCTGCGGGGCACCGCAGCCGTCGATGTCGGCCCTTGGACGGGGCAGAAGATCGCCGCCGTACTGGCGCATCGCTCCGAGGCGGAGCGGGGAGCCCTACCGGGGGGATCGCCAGCCTTGTGCTGCCGGATGCAAGACGGCCGCGAATCCCCGATTCCCCTACGATGTTTGCGTGAACATCCGACGGGACGGGGACAGGCGGAGGATGCCCGCCGGGTTGGTCGCGCTGGCGGTCGGCAGTTTCGGGATCGGCCTGACCGAGTTCGTGATCGCGGGCCTGATGCCCCAGGTGAGCCGCGACTTGGACGTCTCCGAAGCCGCGGCCGGGTGGCTCATCTCGGGATACGCCCTGAGCGTCGCGATCGGTGCGATCCTGCTGACGGCCGCCACCACGCGCATCCACCGAAAGGCCGTCCTGGTCGGATTGGTGGCTTTGTTCGTCCTCGGCAACCTGCTGTCCGCCGTGGCGCCCACCTACGCCGTGGCGCTGCTGGGCCGTATCGTCGCCGCTCTGTGCCACGGCTCCTTCTTCGGTATCGGCTCGCTCGTCGCCCGCCGGATGGTCCCGCCGGAGCGGGCCTCCCGCGCGGTTGCCGTGATGTTCGCCGGGCTTACGGTCGCCAACGTGCTGGGCGTGCCGTTCGGCGCCCTGGTCGGCGAACGCTGGGGCTGGCGCGCCACGTTCTGGGCGATCACCGGGATCGGTGTGCTGGCCGTGGCGGCCATAGCCGTGTGGGTCCCGGCGCGGGCGGGCGCTGTCGACGAGGCCCACCGGACATCCGGCCTGCGCCCCCAGCTACGCGCCTTCCGCTCCTGGCAGGTCTGGCTGACCCTCGCCGCCACCGCGCTCAGCTATGGCGGCATGTTCGGGGCGTTCAGCTACATCGCGTACACCTTCACCGAGGTCACGGGATTCTCCAGCGCCGATGTCGCCTGGCTGCTCGTCGTCTACGGCAGCGGCCTGGTCATCGGCAACGTCGCCGGAGGCCGGGCGGCCGACCGCAACCGCGACCGTACTCTGGTCGTATCCCTGACGGGACTCGCCGCCACCCTTGTGGTGTTCGGGCTGCTGGCCGAGGGGCGGGTCGCGTCGGTTGTCCTGGTCTTCCTGATGGGCCTCTTCGGATTCGCCAGCGTCCCCGGCATGATCACCCGCGTTACGGACGCCGCCGACGGCGCGCCGCTCGCCGCCAGCGCCAACGTCTCGGCCTCCAACGTCGGCAACGCCCTGGGCGCCTGGCTCGGCGGCCTCGCGATCAGCGCCGGCCTGGGCTACACCGCACCGCTGTACGTCGGCGCCGCGGTCGTGGCTCTCGGCCTCGCCGTGATGGTGGTCGCGGCGTGCACCGGACCTGCCGCATCATCTCCACCAACCGACCCTGACCAGGCGACTGCTCTCGCCTGCCCGCCCCAGGAACCACGGCACACAACGACCCGTCCGGGACCTCGACGATGACCACGAACCCCGGCTTGGATGCTTTTGCGGTGGCCTTGTCCGGAGCGTACGAGCCCCAGGACCAAAAGCACGCCGCACCGCCGCGCCTCCACACGGAGGTGTCGGCGCAGGTGGTGACGTTTCCCAGGGTCAGGTCCGCATGGGCAGGTGCGCGTGGCGTTGTGCCAGCCGTCGTCCGGCTACGGACTCAGCCCTCCGCGTCCGAAAACCTCTGCGCGAGATTGCGGTGCTTCTCTGCGGCCAACTTCCCCTGGGCAGGGCTGATGGTCGATCCAGCCATGCGGCTCAAGCGTTCGACCTCCTCCGAGAAGCGCAGGCGTTCGCGCCGCGCATGCTCACGGCAGGCAAGGCAGGTGACACGATCAGGGCGAGGAGAGGTCATCGCGTAGGGCACCCGCAGCCCGCATCCAGTAGCGACGAGACTCGGCAGGTCACCGGCCAGACCGAACGTGGATGCCAAAACGTTGCGGGTAGCGGCATCGCCGTGGACCACCTTCGACTGAACGTGGATGTGCGGATCGTTCCCGCCCATGGACCCTCCCTGCCCCGGCGACTGGACTGACCGAGAGTGCTTTCACCCGGCTGCATCCTTCAGGACGAGTCTGCCATGTGCCCATGCCCCCGCATTCGCGACGAGGGTCCCCGGACAGCCGCCTCACCGGCGGTGCACCGGCAGCCCTCCGGCACACGCTTCATGCTGAGCGATGAGTTCGGGCGGCGGTTCGGGTCTACCCTGGCATGACTCGAATCATCGCTGACATCTCGGTCTCCCTTGACAGCTTCGTCACCGGGCCCGACCCCGGCCCGGACAACGGTCTGGGCACCGGCGGCGAGGCCCTGCACACCTGGGCGTTTTCGGACGACCCAGACGACCACCGGGTCCTGCGCGAGGCGACCGCCCGCTCGGGCGCCGACCGCGGCGACGTAGGGGCGCCAGGAGCGCCCCGGGTTGTCCAGCAGGTGCAGGACGGGAGCGGCGACCGCCCGATGGAGACGGGCACGTGCGCTCGCGTCGAGGCTGCATCCGCTGGCGGTGGAGGATGCCGTCCAGGCGCATCAGCGGCCCAAACGGGAGCGGTACGGAGATGTGCTCGCAGTGGCGCTCAAGACGCTGTGGTACGTCGAGGACGGTTGTGAAGTGGAAACCGGCGAGGTGATGGTCTTCACCGGTCCGCGGTTCGCCCTGACCGTCCGCCACGGCCCGGTCGACCCCACTTCAGCGGCGGCTCAGAGGCTCAACGGCGACGCGGATATGCTCCGGTTCGGGCCCATCGCCGTACTGCGCGCCGTCCTGGACACGGTGGTCGACTCCTACACCGAGGCCGCCGTGCAGGTCCGCTCCGACCTGACCGCGCTGGAGCGACGCGTCTTCTCCCCGGATCGCGAGGACCTGACCGAGGAGATCTACTCGCTCAAACGCGAGGTCGTCGAATTCCGCGACGCCGTCCAGCCCTTGGCCCCGGTGGTGCAGGATTTCGCGGGACCCCACGCCGGATGGCCCGAGGAAGCGCTGCCGTACTTCCGTGACGTCGCCGACCACATGCACCGCACCGACACCGAGGTGCGTTCGCTGGACGAGCTGCTCAACTCAGCCCTCGACGCCCACCTCGCACGGGTCGGGACCTGGCAGAACGACGACATGCGCCGCATTTCCGCCTGGGCTGCGATCCTGGCCGGCCCGACCCTCATCGCTGGCATCTACGGCATGAACTTCGCCCATATGCCGGAGCTGAACGGGACGTTCGGCTATCCGCTCGCCATCACTGTGATGGCCACGGTGGCTGGGCTGCTGCACCGGGACCTCCGCCGCAACGGCTGGCTGTGACTGCCGGGTAACGCGTCCGCGCAGGTCAGCGGGCAGCCTGGTCGTAGCCTTGACCCTGCCGCCCTTGCTGCCGCGCCGCTCCCGGTGGGCCCGCTCGTCCTTCGACTCGGGGATGCGCGGACGCCCGCCACCCCGCCGGGTGAGCCGCAGCAGCCGTCCGCCTTCGTCACCGTCGATCTCCCGTACCCACCACACCCGCCAGTGCGGGGTCATGTGCCGATGTGCAACGCCTCTTTGAGGAACACGCGTGCGTAGCTCGGGGTGCCCTGAGTGGTGATCACCTCGATGCAGGCGCGAACGTGCTGGTCGCCGGTGGCCTCGCGCAGGAGCACGTCGGCCAGGTCGGTGCGGGAGGTGAACATGCCGGGCAGCCGCTCGGGCGCGACGGCGATGCGGTAGTCGGTGACCGTCGTGGCGTCGAAAAGCCCAGAGGGGCGGACGATCGTCCAGTCGAGATCGGTGGCGCGCACGATCTCCTCCATGCGGCGGGCGTCCTCGTACAGCGGGCGTCCCATCGACAGCAGGATCGGCCCGACCACTTTGCGGTAGAAGAACTTCTCCTCGGGTGCGAGTTGGGGGTGCACGCCGATCGAGGTCACGCATACCAGCCGTCGCAGGCCGTGCCGGTTCATCGCCGCCACGATGTTCCGCGCGCCTTGCGAGTAGATCGTGACCGGATCCTTGGTGTACGGGACGCCGAGGGTCGACACAACGCGGTCATGGCCGGCCACCACCTCATCCACCGCCGCCGCGTTCAGAGCGTCGGCGCCCGCCACCCGCAGGCGCGGATCCTCGATCGGAAAGGCTTCGGGCCGCCGGGTCACGGCCGTCACGGTATGGCCCTCCGCCAGCGCCCGCTGGGTGACAAGCCGTCCTGTCGGGCCGTTGGCCCCGAAAACCACGAGCTTCATACGGTTCTCCCTCCTGCTGTGGCAGCTTGATAGGCTGACCGAATGACGTTCCAGAAATTGGAACGGCGTTCTAATCGGGAGCATACACATGTCGGATCTGCCGGGAGTCGTCCGGCTGCGTGATCGGCGCGAGGCGCTCACGCTGCGCACGATCCTCACCACCGCGCGCGGGCTGTTCGCCGAACATGGCTATGCCCGCACACCGATCCGTTCCATCGCCAAGGAAGCCGGCGTCGCGCCGCAGACCATCTACGCGCATTTCGGCTCCAAGGCCGGCGTGCTCAACGGGCTGGTCGACCTGATGGACGAGGAAGCCGGTCTGCCGGAGCTGCTGGCGGAGGCGGAAGAGATGAGCGATCCCGACGCCCTGCTGGGACTGCTGGCCAGGGCCGGCCGCCAAGTGCGGGAACGCTGCGGCGACATCGTCACCATGCTGAACACCGGCGCCGCTGTCTCCCCGGACATCGCGACCACTCAGGCCGAAGGAGCACGACGGAACAGGCTCGGGGTCGAGAGGGTCATCGAGCGCGTCCGCGCCACCGGCTGCGACGTCCACCCAAAGGCCGTGGACATCGCCGTCGCCTTGATGAGCGCCGGCGTCCACGACAGCCTCGTCCTCGACGCCGGCTGGGCCCCCGAGGACTACGAAACATGGCTCAAGGACACCCTCGTCACCGCGGTACTGCTGGATCGAGAAGTCGAACCCCGATGAACCATGACCTGGCCGAAGCCGAGCCACCAACCGACCCTGGCCCCGGCCCTTGACGCGTCCCGGCCATGCGACGGTCTGTTGTCCGATCGAGGTGGTACGGCCGACCGACTCCGGACTGGGCTGCCCGACCTGGGCGCGGTGCACCGGGCAGCCCACCTCGACGTACACGGACATACAGTCGGGGTGGAAGACCTTGAGGACGACCTCTTCCTACGGGCATGGGTGGCGATCAGCTCGGCGTGCCTTCCAGGCCCGGGTCGGTGGTGATCACGGTGTTGCCGTGGCCGCCTACCGCGCGGTCCCGCCAGGTGCCCTTCTTCGCCGTGGATGGTCCAGCTCCGCGGCGAAGAAAGCCGAGGCGGACTTCAATATCACGTTCGCCCGCCGCAGTTCCTTCACCTCCCGCTCCAACTCCGCGATCCGGACAGCATCCGTGCTGGTGGTCCCGGGCACGATGCCCACGTCGGCCTCCGCCCGCTGCGAGCTACCGGCACGGTGGTCACTGAGGTCTGCTCGGCTGCTCGGCCATGGCTCAGCGGGCAAGTGCGGCCCGGAGCTGGTTGAGCCCCTCCACGGCCCAGTGGCGTCCATGCGGCAATTGGTCGCCCCGGTGCCAGCGCCAGGTCGTAATCATGGCCAAGATGAGGAGCCGAGACTGCTCGACCAGGTCCTGGTTCGCCCCTGGATAATGCTCACAGACTTCACTGGCCGACCGCAGCAAGTGCCCCTCTGCGCTCGGAACGAGGCTATGGGCGAGATCAAACTCGACTGGGCCCCGGCAGCAGGTCCCGAAGGTCGACGAAGAGCAGCCCACTCCGCGTGCTCAGCACGTTCTCCAGATGAGGCTCGCCATGCAGCAGCTGGCCACCGGAACCGCCTTCGCTGACCACGCTGCTCAAGCGGTCGAGTGCATCGGCGAGGAGCTCGCGGTCGTCGCTGCCGAGATCTGGGGTCTGCTCCCTGTCGGCGACACACGTCTGCGCTCCCGCGACGCGGTCCATGAAGTGCGGAGCGGCCACATCGATGCGGCGCAGTCCGCCATGGAGCCGGAAGAGTGCCTGCGCATACCCGGCCGCCGCAAGGTCCGTAGGGGCAGTCGGCTCGTAGTAAGTCCACAGTGTGATGACGAAACCATCCTGCTCGTAGACGCGTGGCTCCACCCGAGGCTCAAGCGCACCCACCGGAGCATCGGCCTCGGAGAGACGGCGGCCGACCTCCAGCTCGAACTGAGCGCCGTCGCGATGCGCCGACGGTGAGACTCGAGCGATGACTTCACATGGGAGCAGCCGCACCACGATGCGGTCGGAGTTGTTCATGACCACCGCATCGTCGGCCTGAAGGCCCAGCGCACTAACAGCCGCCCTCCCGGCCTCAACTGCGCGACGGAGTTCCGATGCCTCCAAGCCGTCCTCCCTCGATCTTGAGTACACGTCCAGCGACGACAACGACGTGCCCCATGCCTACGCGAAGCAAAGCCGATCGGGGCGCTCTCCGGGCAGAACCACCATGTCACACACCTCGAGTGCGGCGTCTCGATTGGGTGATGTCCAATCGAAGCAGGCATGAAAGCAGGGCCTCCTGCCCAGCTCGGGATTGCTGGAGTCCTTCGAGCGGGGTTCGTGGCCGCCGCCGTTCTCACTTCAGTGATGGTGGCCGACGAAGGAAGATTGGCCGAGGACCTGGCCGACACGGCCCCCGCGAGGCGCCCCACACCGCGGCGGCCCACAAACGCCACCGCAACCTCGCCCGCATGCGGACCCGGACACCGACCCGTCGGGCGACCGGATTACCGACGTCGCGCTGAACGGCACCCTCCCCACGAAGAACATCGCTACAGCCATCGCGCGCCGCCAGGCGGCCGGGCTCCCTGTTGAGTGAGCCACGCGGCCAGGAACCGGAAGGCTGGCCTTGTGAGCTGTCCGAAGAGGTCGACGCGCTGCTGGCGGACTTATCTCTGCCCGGTGAGTTCTTCGGGGTGGTCGGCGTCTACTACCGGGGCGGCTGCCTCCTGGGGCCCGGCGGATCTCCATGTGGCGCACTGCTCCACCAATCTCGCGCTGCTGCACGGCCCGGCGTGGCGTCTGCGGTTCGCTGAGGCGTATGAGGAGGTCGGCGGGGTGCTGGCCGCGGCCGCGAGCGAGCGGCTGTAGTGGCGGGTGTGGGACGGGCTGGCGTTCTCAGAAGAAGTGCAGTTGGTGGCGCAGCCATGGCGGGAGGCAGGCCGGGGCACGGCCCCGACCTCATCGTTCACTGCTCAACCAAACTGGGGCATCGAGCAGACCCTGGATAATCTTGGGCATCCCCATCAATGCTCCGAGCGCAACGGCCTACCGATCCGGTGGGACATTGACGTGCTGCCCGGAACCGAACTCGACGAGCGGGCCCGTGTGAGCGATGCCCGAGCCTTCGAGCAGGCCGACATCGATCCGCCATTGCGAACTCATCCAGGCTGATCCACGAGTGCTTCCGTCATTTGGTGATCACAACGTGACGAGTCCTCCTGCCGACGGGCAGTGGCGTGCCGGTGCGTTCAGCGGCGGGTCGGCTGGAGGCGCGTGATGGAGTCGAGGTCGCCGGTGAGGAGGGCGCGGTGGCTGATGGTGAAGTCCCCGTTGGGCAGCATTTGTCCTTGGCCGTAGTACCGACCCACGACGGTGGTGGGGAGGAAGCTGCGCAGGCCGTGACGCATGTTCTTGGGGTAGTCGACGGGTTCGCCCCAGTCGGAGGGGGCCTGGTCGGTGGAGAGCAGGACCCAGTGATCCACGGGCACGGTGGCGTCGAGGTCTGGTGCGGCTCCGGTGTGGCTGTCCAGCGCCGGTACGGTCAACTGGTTGGGGTCGAGAGGCGGGTACCACAGCAGGAGAGGTCCCGGAGACCCTGGACGCAGCATCCAGGAAGGACATCGTGAGCCGTATTGAGCGAGCTGTCACCCAGCGTAAGTGGGCAGAGCGGATGGCTGCTGACGCCGATACCGACGAGATGCCGCGGAGCTGAGACACGGGCGTCCGAACATGCACTGAGACAGTCCAGAAACTCGCCCCGCCCACTGCTGGGGCCGGGCACCCTCGCCGTAGGCGCACCGGCACCCCCGATCCATACGCGGGCCGGGTGGTCCTGCTGGGCGGAGGGTGCGCACGTCGATGGCTTACCGTCTCCTAGCGCCACTGTCCGCGGCGGAACTGGGGACGCCGGGCTGCCGGTCGGCTTCGGAACCGGTTACCGGAACCGCCCAGTTCCAGGACCGGATGAAGGTTGCTTACCCGGAGCTGTAGTCGGTTCCGTCCCCGTCCGGACCGGGGGTGTCCCGTCCCAGGCCTCGACGGATCGCGATCTCCAGGGGTGAGTACGCGCCGTCGGCCCGCTCCAGTTCGTACGGCACGGTCGGCATCAGCGGCGGCTGGGCCATGAAGCGCGGCCGCATCCCATGGTGCGGTTGCGCCGCGTGCACCAGGAACGGATGGCACAGGAAGACGTCGCCCGGGGACCCGGTGGCGAGGGCGAGCGGCCGGTGGTCGGACGCAGCGACCAGATCGGGAGCAAGCGCCAGCCCGCTCGCCCCGTCCTCCCCGTACTTCTCCAGCACCTTCGGCACGTCGAGGTGTGAGCCGACCCTGATCCGGGTCGGGGCGTCCTCCTCACCGACCTCGCTGAACAGGAACAGCATCAGCAGCGCCCGGCCCCTGGAGCGCAGATTCGTGAAGTACCAGCTCTCGCCCTCCGGCAGATAGCTGCCCTCGATGTGCCAGCCCGCGTCGTCCGGCTCTTCCTCATGCGGGAAGCGCAGCGGGAACGTGCCCAGCGAGTAGCGCGGCTCCCAGCGCTCCGCGCCGACGAGCAGGTCGTACGCGCGATGCAGGGACGGGGAGTTGGGTGCGGCGGCGAACGGCCCCTGCGCCATGCCCGCCACCCAGTGCACGGGCTGCGTCCATGTCGCCGGATCGTCAGGGGCGGCGCCCGTCTCCCGCCACAGCAGCCGCGCGCAGTCCGCCGCCACGCGCGGCGCGACGGCACCGTCCAGCTTCACGAAGCCGTCGCGGAGGAAGCGGGATACCAAGGTCGTGTCATCCATGCCCCCATCGTGTGGCGACACCGGTCCCGACCACCCGACATTCCCAGCACCGCCTTTGTCGGGTGTTCACCGAGCCCTTTCTCGCCCCCTCTGAGACCGGCGGCAACCGCCCGACGGCATTCTGTTACGACCGGCACCGGCGCTGGTCCCGCGGACGGCACACCGCGCCCGCATAGATCCAGCCCCTTCCCATCAGTGCGGCGCAGGGGACGGAAACGCGCGGCGTTCGCAGAGAGGCGACCGTGTAGACGGCGAGCATGGGGCCGAAGCTGCATACCCCGGGCCAGTAATCGGCGGTGATGTACACCAGCCAGGTCGCGTGCACGAGGAGACCACAACAGGGGCCCGGCTGCGGAACACCAGCGGCAGGTGGACCAGGACCACCAACGCATAGGCGGTCGCGTCGAGCGGATGCTGCCCCTGGCGCGCGGCCTCCGGTCCCAGCAGCACGGCCACCATCGACGGACAGCCGGTAGTACGCCCTACCTCGGTGCCTGGAAGCCTCCGATCTTCTGCTCGAGCAGTTCGGCCAGCCGCAGCGGGGTGCGGTCCTCGAACATCGGACCGATGAGCTGCACTCCCACCGGCAGACCCTCGGGGGACCGGCCCGCTGGTATGGCGGTGGCGGGCAGGCCGGGCATGGTGGCCAGACCGGCCCAGACGAGCTGGTCGAAGTACGGGTACCCGACGCCGTCGATGTCGATCCGGCGTTCCAGCGGATTGGGATTGTGGTCGTGCGGGAACGCGGGAGTGGGCGTGATCGGACACACCACGGCATCGAACTCGGCGAAGAGCTGCCGCCAGCCGTGGCGGTGGAGTTCGCGGTGGTTGTTCGCCTCGATCCAGTCGCGGTGGCTGGACACCATGCCACGCAGCACCGCCGCGTCGAGACTCTGGTCGTCTGCGCTCAGTCCGGCGGCGCGGGTCCGCAGCTGCTCGTACGCTTCGACGGGAAAACGCGCGACAGAGCCCGAAAACAGCAACTGCCTGTAAAGCATGGCGGCTTCGGTCAGATCAGGCAGCAGCGGAGTGTGCCGTTCGACGCGGGCGCCGCCGTCGGCAAGCGCGTCGGCCACCCGGTTCACACCCGCCCGCACAGCGGACCCGGTCGGAATGAGCGGATGCTCGTCGATGACCAAGACCCGGAAGTCGCCGAGCCGCTGGTGGCGCGCGGGCGGCAGCGTCACGTCGTACGCCACACCGTGCGTCAGCGGGTCCGGTCCGGCCATGACGTCGAGCAGGAGCGTGAGGTCGCGGGCAGTGCGCGCCATCGGACCGACGACGGCGAGGTCGAGGTCGACCGGCAATGGCGGTGACGGCGGCGCGACCATGCCGCGGGTTGCCGCCAGTCCGAGTGTCGGCTTGTGCGCATAGATGCCGCAGAAATGCGCGGGGGTGCGCAGCGAACCGGCGAGGTCAGAACCGATGGACAGCGCGCAGAATCCGGACGCCAGGGCCGCCGCTGATCCGCCGGATGATCCGCCCGGCGTGCGATCGTGATCCCACGGATTGTTAGTGGTGCCGTAGATCTCGTTGAAGCTCTGGATATCCTGCAGCCCCAAGGGCACATTGGTCTTACCCAGCACCACCGCCCCCGCGGCCTTGAGCCGTGACACCTGCACCGCGTCCTCGGCCGGCACATAGTCCCGGTATTGCGGCATGCCCCAGGTCGTGGGCAGCCCAGCCATGTTGTAGGACTCTTTGACCATCACCGGAATACCGAGCAGCGGCCGTACCCCGCCGCGGGCGCGCGCTTGGTCGGCACCGCGCGCGGCGGCCCGCGCACGGTCGAAGTCCGGCACACAAATCGCGTTGATCACCTTGTCGTCGCGCTCGATACGGGCAATCGCTTCATCGGTCAGTTGCGCCGAGGTCACTTCACCGGCACGCAATGCGGCCGCCAACTCTTCGGCCGTCTGAAAACTCCACTCCATGAATCCGACGCTACCGGCCTCTGAAGCAGGCCATGAAATGTCGATTCGCGCAACGGGATAGATATCTCAACTCATCATGCTCTCCGGCCACAGAAAATTCGCCCGCCCGCTGGCCGTGACCTACGGAGATGGTCACGACGGAGGCGCCCCGGCGCCCCGATCGATGGCGATATGACACGGGCACCCATCCCAACCAGCGATTGCCGCGCACGCTCGCCCACGAGATCAGGACCGTTTCCCGGCGCCCGGCATCCGGATCCGACGCGAACAGCAGCGCCCACTCCAGGTCACCGGAACGCTCCTCGAGCAAGGCGAGCGCGGCACGCGGCTGCGCCACGGGATCGATGTCGGCGGCGGTCAGCAGGCCCTCGTACGCAAGCCGCACGGCGATCTCCTCGGCCTGCGAGGCCAGGGCAACGGCCTGCGCGTGGCTGAGCCCCGTCCGACTGGCAAGGCTGTCGGAGACGTCCGTGTCCGCGACCGCGATCAGCCGGTCGACCAATTCGGAGGGCAGGGCGGCGTTGGCGGCGAGCCCGCAGAGTACATGGTGCACAGGGAGCATCCTGCCTGGCGTGGTCGAACAGGCGGTGCATTTCTACGCTGGCGGGTTCCCGTGCGCCTTTGCAGATGACGCCGCGGTGCCGTACTGAGCTGGGCCCCGGTTGAGTCTGTTCGCACCGTTTGACGCCGGGAGGTCGTTCTTTGTTGCCACCTGCGCGTGGCGGGCGGATCAAGCCTTAGCTGTTGACGGCCTCTGCGATCTGCGGGGCGGCCTGGGCGGGCGTGAGGCTCGAGGTATGTGAGACGGAAGGGGGAGGGGCCAGGAAGCGTGTCCCCTCGATACGCCCGTGACGACCCTGGTGGCCCAACGTGAAGCTGGCACCGTCGCTCCACGTTCCATCACGGAGTCGCCAACCAGGTGTAGACGGCACCACCGAGCGACGCGAGCACACCTATGAACACCAGCACCCTCGATACCGGGTGCATCCACCGCAGCCTCGGCGGCTGGTGGAGAGCATGTTCACGTTCAATGAGGCGTAGACAATCGATGTTGAGAGTCGCCGCCAAGTGCTCCTGAATCTTCTTGATCACATCCTCAGCCAAGAGCGCCGAAGCTTGAAGCCTCATGCTCTCCGAATACGCCCCCGCGAGGACGACACCCGCCAGCAGACTGATCACCGCCGCTGCGCCGTGCATGTCCGCATTGAGAGCAGCTGCATAGGCCGTAGCCGCGACAGCCAACAAGACCAACAGCGCATTGAGTACCTGGTAAGCACGCCCCCTACGGTTTTCGTACCAACGCCAGGCATGGTCGAGAGCAAGAGCCAACGTCTCATGATCAGTCCCCCCTGGCGTCATGAAAGCAAGATGGCAGGACCCGTCACCGCCGTCCCAAGGACCGCGCCCTGCCCGGCGCGCCTCGCACGAGCGGCCCAAGCCCATCCTCAAGCTGGGAAGCTGGAGCGCTGGCGAACCGTCGGTGCGTAGCAAGGCGTTTCCCGCCAGTGGTGGCGTACCTGGTTCATCGCGATGGCCACGAGCCAGGAGCGGCAGGCGGAGGGGTCGCGCAGTCCGCCGAGCCCGCCGAGGGCCCTGATCTAGGTGTCCTGGACGACATCGTCGACGTCCGCGTGCTCTTCGGGGGCGCGGCCGCCGAACGTTAGCCGACCGTCGAGCGCGGCGGCCACGCCTGCGGATCGAGGATGCCCAGTACATACGCCCGGCTGACCAGCGCCAGTCTGGTGGGTGCCGCCAGCAACTCCCGCAGCCGGCCGAGGTGGTAGTCCAGGGTCTGCCGGGAGAGCCGGAGCGAGGCGGCGATCTCGTTGTTGCCGTGCCCGGCGGACAGCAGGGTGAGGATGCGCAACTGCGCCGCGGTGAGCGGTGGCAGCGGCGGGTGCGGCAGCGTGTGGTGGGGCAGTACCGCCCAGACGCCGCGGGCTCGTCGTGAACCGCTGCTGACGGCGGTGAGCAGCACCTGGGCCCGCCACTGGTCGCCCCGGGCGTCGAGGAAGACCGCGGAGGTCTGGAACCGGCGCCAGCGCCGGTTCACCAGATCCCGCCAGGCGTGGCGCAGTCCGGCCAGATCGTCGGCGGGAGCCAGATAGCGGTGGGCGGGGCGGCCGAGCAGATCGGGCACATGGACCCGGAGCAGTTCCGCGGCCGAGGCGCTGACCCGGCGTATCCGGCCGCCCGGGGAGAGCAGGGCGCAGGGCAGACCGCTGTGTTCGCTGAGCGCCTGGAGGTCCTCCTCGGCGGCGCGCCGCTGGCTCAGGGCGAGGGTGTAGTCGGTGATGTCGATGTAGATCCCGGCCACACAGGTCCGGCCACCCTCGGCCGCCGGGAAGCGATGGCCGACCGCGCGCCCGGGTGAGCCGTCGGGGCGGTGGTAGCCGATGGTGTGCCGCACCGGCT
Organism: Streptomyces sp. BRA346; assembly: GCF_052851135.1. Lineage (NCBI taxonomy): Bacteria > Bacillati > Actinomycetota > Actinomycetes > Kitasatosporales > Streptomycetaceae > Streptomyces > Streptomyces sp. BRA346. The sequence continues at coordinate 335,111 of NZ_JAIWIH010000003.1, forward strand.
TGCCCGAGCTGAGCACCTGCCGGTCCAGGGCCTGGAAGGTCGCCACGTCCTCGGGGGCGTCGACGTCGGTGACGCTGCTGCCGATCACGGCGTCGGGGGTGGTGCCGTACAGATGGGCGTAGGCGTGGTTGGCCCACAGGTAGCGGCCGTGGGCGTCACGGATGAACGCCGCGGCGGGCGCGAAGTCGGCGAAGTCGGTGAAGGCGGCGTAGCCGTGGCGTCCGAGCTCCAGGGCGCTGATGTCCACCGCGAGCCCGCTGACCCCGCCCCGGCCGTCACCGGCCAGTCGGCCGGGATAGGAGGTGACGTCGAACAGCCGCCCGCCGAAACGGACCTGGCGACGGTCGATCCCCGACTCCCGGCCCTCGGCGGCCGCCTCTTCCCGCGCGGCGCCGGCCGCGCCGCCGAGACTGTCGACGAACCGCTGTGCGGTGCCGGGGTCATGGAAGGCGCCCCCGCCGCAGTTGACGATGCGCAGCCCCTCATCGGCTTCCCACCATGACACGGGCATGCGCTCGAGCAGCGTACTCAGGCCCATATCGGACACCAGCCGCCTTTCCGGTCCGGCCTCCGGGTACGAACCGCCGAAGGCATGGCTAAGGATTGCCCAGGCCCCACGCTCACATGCGGCGTAACCAGCCGGTACGCAAAAGGGGCCGAGAAGGGCTGAAACCCCATACCCGACGACCTCGCTCACCGTGAACTCCTCGTGACACTCAGGCATTTGCCTGAGTGCCCACCCCCGATTCGGCGGGTAGGCGTCATGCCCGACTGGTTCGCTTGACGGGCCCGGATCGCGGCGGATGTGCCGGCTCGCCGGTTTTTGCTGAGCCGTCGGGAAACTCTGAACCGAGGAGTCGTTATCTGTGAGTAAGGTGCTGTTTGTCCACGCCAAGGGTGGGCCGCCGCTGGAATACGCGCTGTCCCGGGTCGCCGCGAAGGCCGAAGTGCATCTGCTCGTGCTCAGTCCCCTTCCGCCCTCTGCCCACGAGGTGGCCACCCGGCTGTGCGCCTCGGTGGTCGCCCCCGTGGACACCGCGTCCCAGGACCTCGTCGCACTCATCACGGCTCAGGCACGGGCCGTCGGCGCCGACGCGGTGTTCACCCCGTCCGAGTACGCCGTGGTGGCGGTGGCCGACGCCTGCGAGCGGCTGGGTCTCGCCGGGGCCGGTGCGCACTGCGTGCTGGCCCGGGACAAGCGGATGATGCGCCGCACCTGGGACGCGCACGGGGTGTCCCAGCCACGGTTCCGCACCGTGGCCACCGAGCGCGATCTGCACGAGGCCGCCGCCGAGATCCCGTACCCGATGCTGATGAAGGCCGCTTGGAGCGCCGGGTCCACCGCCCATCAGATCCTGCGCGGCCCGGAGGACATCGCGCCCGCCTTGGCCCGGGCCCGTGAGGTGATGGAGGAGTCCGCACGCCAGGGCTACGCCGAGCTCCATGTGGCCGGGGCCGACGCGGACTTCCTCGTCGAGGAGATCGTGACGGGCACGGCAGGGGACTGGTTCGAGGAGCCGGGCTGGGGCGACTACGTCAGCGTCGAGGGCGTCGTGGCCGAGGGCGTCCATCACCCGGTATGCCTGAGCGGGCGGATGCCCACCGTCGAGCCGTTCACCGAACGCGCCGGGATCACCCCCGCCCTGCTCCCCGAGGACGCCCAGCACAAGGTGGTGGAGCTGGCGACGGCCGCCGTGGACGCGCTCGGCCTGCGCACCTGCGGCACCCACACCGAGATCAAACTGGGCGCCGACGGACGGATGTGGGTCATCGAGACCGCCGCCCGGTTCGGCGGAGCGATGACCGTCCCCCAGATCGAGGAGGTCTTCGGGGTGGACCTCATCGGCATGCTCATCGACCGGCTGCTCGGCCGAGAGGTCGACTGGCCCGATCCGGGGCCCGGTTCGGTGCTGGGCGCCGCGGACGCCAAGGGCGCGGCCGGCTCGCTGGTGGTGCTGGCCGTGGACGGCTCCGGCGCGCCGTGGCCGGACCGGCGGCTGTGGGACTTCGACGCCGTCCAGCGCTCCGGACTGGTCTCCACCGGGGCGCGGCTGACGAAGGTGGCCGAGCACTCGCTGCCGGACGGCACCCCGGTGCCGGTCTACGACCCGGCAGCGGGCGCGAACACCATGGCAGCGCTGTGTCTGCTGGTGGCCGACGATCCGGTCACGGTGATACGTGACTTCGAAAGGCTCAACGACGCCCTGCCCACCGCCCTGCCGCCCGTTCCGGCCACCGGGAGGCCGTAATGACCGGCATCAGCGCGTTTCCGAGCCCGGCCACCGCGCCCGGCACCGATGCCACCGTGGTCGGCGAGAACCTGTCGCTGCCGCTGTTCCGGTCGCTGTCCGGAGTGCTGGCCGGACACCCGTATCTGAAGGTGGTGGTCGACCGCACCGAGCGCACCTGGCATCTGCTGGACACCGCCGTCCACCCCTTCCACGTCAACTACGTGGCCACCCGCATCCTCGGGATGGACCTGGACGAACTCGACGCCCGACTCGACGCGTTCAACGCCTCGGTGTACACCGACCCCGGCCGCCGCTTCCTGCTCGGTGTGCTGTCGCTGCACGCCGACGAGGACACCGAGGGCCGGGACCGGCCGTTCCTGGTGCTGGAGACCACCGAGGCCGACACCATGGACGGCCCCCTGCTCCAGGAGTTCTACGACTTCGTCCGGGAGCGGGTGGACGGGCGGCTGCCGTTGCTGCTGAAACCCGCCAACCACGGCCAGGAAGCGGCACTCGCCCCCGTGAGCGACGTAACGCTGCCGCGCATCCTCAGCCACGAGCTGTTCGTCAGCCGCCCCCGCACCCCGCTGAACACCGGGGAGGCCATCGGCCGGCTGCGCTGGTTCGCCTCGCTCGAGGAGTACCGCGCGCACGCCGCGGACCTCGCCTGGTCGGACATCGTGGCCATGGACTGTCTGCCCGACGATGTGCCACGGGTGGCCGGATTCATCAACGCCGCCCCCATCACCCCGCTGTCCCACACCAATGTGCTGGCCTCCGGCTGGGGCATCCCGAACGCCATCGTGCGCGACACGGCCCGGCTGGTGGAGTCGGAGGAGCTGGACGGGGCGTGGGTTTGCTACCGGGTCCAGGACGACGAGGTGAGCCTGGTCCGGCTGCACGAAGTCCCGGAGCTGGACGAGCCCGCGTGGCACCAGCAGCGCATCCGGCTGGAGCCGCCGCTGCTGGAGGACGTCCCCGTCCTGGAACTGCGCCGACTGCGCCGCGAGGACCGCGACCGCTACGGCACCAAGGCCGCCAACCTCGGCGAACTCCACCATGTGCTGGACAGCCGCACCGCCGATCTCACCGCCTTCTACGGCCGCGCCCGGCCGCCCCGGAAGGATCTGTACGGCCACCTCGCCTCCCGGCTGACCGCGCCCGCCGACCCCGAGGCGTTGCGCCAGGCCGCCTCGGAGTTCGTGGCGGCCACCGTCACCGCGCCCGACGGCGTGGCGCTGCCGTTCGCCCTCCAGCACCGCTTCCTGATCTCCTCGCCCGCTCTGCAACAGGGCATCGGCAAGCTGAAGATGGCACTGGAGCTGGGAGCCACCGAGGTGCTGGACCCGCTGTGCCTGAGCCTCCAGCAGCTGGTGCGCGGCACCCCGATGCCGGAGGATGTGGCCGCGCGGATCACCGGCCCGTTCGCGGACCGGGTGTGCCGCAAACGGCTGGTGGTGCGGTCCTCCTCCAATGCCGAGGACCTACCCGGCTTTTCCGCCGCCGGAGTCTACGACTCCATCACCACGGTGCACGGCACGGACGAACTCCTCGACGCCGTCCGGCAGGTGTGGGCCTCGCTGGTGTCGCCGCGCAGTGTCCGGCTCCGTCACGAGGCGGGCATCTCCCTGGACGACACCTACATGGGCGTCATCGTGCAGGAGTACACCCCGGCCGAGCTCGGCGGGGTGCTGGTCACCTGCAACCCCACACGGCGCGAGGACTTCCGCAACGTCTACATCAACTGCACGCCCGGTTCGCCCGAGAGCGTCGTCGACGGCACCGCGCTGCCGTTGCAGTACCTCTACAACACCGTGGAGGGCGGAGGCCGCACCGTGGACCTCGGTTCTTCGGTGACGGACCTGCCGTCCTCGGCCCGGGCACGGCTGGCGGATCTCGCGCTCACCGGGCGGCTGCTCCAGTCGCACTTCGCGGACGATCCGGCCGATCCGGATGATCCGCTGGACATCGAGTGGCTGATGACCGAAGAGGGCGGTTTCAAGCTGGTCCAGCTCCGCCCGTACGCGCTGTGAAGGGCCGTGTGCCGTTCCTCCGCCGCTCCCCGGCAGAGGGACGGACCCCGCTCACCGCCGGGGCACGCCGGGTCATCGCCCTCAACAACGGCTTCCAGCTGCTGTTCAACCTGCTGTGGTGGATGCCGGTCTTCTACGCCTACCAGCGGCAGGCCGGGCTCTCCGACGCGCAGATCTTCGGCATCCAGTCCCTCTACTACATCGCGTTCTGCCTGTTCGAGATCCCGACCGGCCTGGTGGCCGACCGGATCGGCGCCCGCAACTGTCTGCGCGCGGGCGCCGTGGTGATGACCGCGGCGAACCTGGCCCCGGTCCTCTCCCCCGACTACACCGGCTTCCTGGTCCACTTCCTCGCCATCGCCGCGGGCCGCTCCCTCACCTCCGGGGCAGCCAGCGCCTACCTCTACGACGCACTGCACGCGGAGGGCGCGGACGACCACTATCTGCACGCCGAGGGCACCGCGCGGGCCCTCGGTCTGGCCGCGAAGGTGATGTGCTGGCCCCTCGTAGGACCCCTGATGGCGCTGTCCCGGCCCACCCCGTACCTCCTCAGCGCGGCCAGCGCAGCGGCGTCACTGGCATGTGCCATGGCCCTGCCCCGGCTGGCGGGCTCGGAGTCGGGGACACGCCGGTCGGGGGTGTGGCGGGAGGCCGGGCGGGCGCTGCGCCATCTGCGCGGCTCCCCATGGCTGGCCCTGGTGATGGTCCAGGGCGTGGCAGTCTTCACGCTCTCCCGGATCTGCCAGGTGAACCTGTTCCAGCCGATCCTGATCGACCAGGGCATCCCCGAGCCCTCGCACGGCGGTGTGCTGGCGGCGGTGACGGTGGCCGAGGCCGTGGGCGCGGCCCGGCCGCAGTGGCTGGGCCGCAAGCTGAAACCGCTGACGATGGTGTCCGTCTTGAGCCTGGCGATGGCGGTGTCCCTGGCCGGGATCACCCTCGGCGGGCCGATGGCGGCGGTGGCTCTGCTCTGCCTGTTCTCGGCGGTCACCGGCTTCGCGTATCCGATCCAGCGCAAACTGGTGAACGACGCGGTGCCGCGGGGCGCTCCGCGCGCCACCCTGCTGTCGGTGGAGAGCATCATCGACCGCGCGGTGTGCGCCCTGGCGGCGGTGGCTGCGGGCGCGTACCTCTCGGCGGGCCGGATGCACGCGCTGCTGTGGCACAGCGCCGCCGTGACCGCTGCGGTGATGCTCGCGGTGCACCTGGCCGTGCTGATCGGACGACCCCGGCGCCCCCGCCCGCCACGGACCGCCCGCGAGGAGCGTCAGGAGGCCGTCGAGCACGCACGAAGGTGATATCGGGCCAGTGAGGGCGCCAACGACGCCACCTTGCCGTGCCCGAGCAGAAGGCCGGCGGCTGGTTCTCGCGTCGGCGGACCTGACCCAGGTACGCCACCCGCCGACGACGCGGGCAAGCTCACGGCAGCAACGACATATGGTTCCCCACGATCAATCAGCGAGCTACGGCCGACGACCGACAGCACGTCATGCCGATCGAGGGCGCCTACGCGGTCTTTGCGGAGTGCGCGGTTCACGGCGGGATTCCGTCCGGGCCTGTACGGCTTGATGGGCCGGTATTGAGGTTTTCGGTTCGGGGTGATGGTGATCTCGCTGGTGGGTGTATCCCGGTGTTATGCGGTATCCGGATGGAGGTGGTCTGACTGCGAAGCAGCGGGCTCGGCGGGTGCATGTGCGCTTCCGGGTTGCTGAGTTATTCGCGCGAGGGGTGGCGCCACCGCGGGTCGCGCGGCGGTTGCGGGTCTCCCGTAGGTCCGTTTACGCCTGGCATGCGCGGTGGCGGGAGGCCGGTGTTCAGGCTCTGCGGTCCAAGGGGCCGTCGGGGCGGTCGTCGCGGACGAAACCTGGCTGGCTCGACTGGCTGGCCGCTGAGCTGGAGGAGGGGCCTGGCGCGCACGGCTGGGTGGAGGGCCAGCGGTGGATGCTGGCCCGGGTGGTCACTGTGATTGCCCGCCGCTTCCATGTCCGCTTCAGGCTGGCGCAGACCTGGCGCATCCTGCGCCGGATGGGTTTCACCGTGCAGGTTCCGGCACGGCGGGCGGCTGAGCGGGACGAGGAGGCGGTGGCCGCCTGGATCAAGGAGACCTGGCCGCGTGTGGGCCAGTCGGCGCGCGAACTCGAGAGCTTCCGTGAAGGCGTCCTCGCGCTCCAGCAGGCCGATCAACCGGGGCACGGACGTCACCCGCACAAACGTCGCCGGAGCGTCGGCTGCGTCGAAGGACACTGCCTGTGGGGCGGCCTGCATCAACGCCAAGTCCGGCCGGGCGAACACCTCAAGGAGCGCAAGCGCCCCAGGGTCCGTACGACGCCCGCTCCACAATCGATCGACCGCGCCCTGCAGGACGAAGTGGTAGTCCATGGCCGAGCCCGGAAGCTCCAGCGCTTCCCGGACACGGGCAACCAGCACCTCCCCGCGTGCATCGAACGGCACGTGCCCGACTGGCCGGTGTCGCAGACGTCCTGCCCTCGGCGGTCGGCCACATCGGCGAGCGATGCGACTCATCCGGACGATCCCCTGCTCCCGGCACCGCCCCCCGCACGACACCCGGACTACCGTCGAAAGCGATGCCGGGGATCGCCGCCATACGCTCAAACCGCGCCCCCACGTTCCCCCCTCATAGGCCTACAGGCCCCGCACTCTCACATGCAGCCCAGCCCACACCCGCCCCTGGAACTACTCATTGTCGCAGCCCGTACACCTTTCTCACCATAAAAGCGGTAGGGCTTCCGCTGGCGCGAGCAACGGCGGCCCCTCACTGACCCGACCACACCCGAGCCATCCGCCATCGCCCATCGACAACGCAAGCCTGAGCTCGGTGCCGCCGGGATAATGGAGCACAGGCGGGTGGACGATGCCGCTGGACTGGATGGGGGAGTTGGGTGGGGGATTTCGACTACGCCGCCGCGATCACGCGCACGCGAGAGCGTCTGAGTGTCCTGGGGGTGAGTGCTGAAGCCGGGAATCTGGTCAATGCCGCCGCGGCCGGTATTGCCTGGTTTGTCTGGCGCGGCGGGCCGATCGAAGACGCGCACGCGGGAGCGCGGGGGCGGCGTAACAAACTCAACGACGGGGGTCATGTTCGCGCGCAACACCTGGGTCTACCACCAGGCACTCGAAGCGGTGACCAGCACCGAGCAGTACGCGCTGCTGCGGTTCGAAAAGCGCATCCTGGACCGTGAGCTCATCTGGCCGGGCACGTCCGGAACGCTGACCCAGTTTGGGTACGGCGCGCTCGGCGGGATCAAGAAGCACGCCAAGAAGTACTTCGACTGTCTCATGTACCTGCAAGAGGAGGTCTCTCAGGGGGAGTTCCTCGTCCTGTCTGCGCTCCACAGCTTCGGCGTCAGCGACCACTTCGGGATGCCCGGGTGGCCGCCGCGCGTGCGGGCGGCCATGGACCGGATCCGTGGACAGGACCGCGAGTTCGTGGACGTCTTCAAAGCCGACTACGAGATCGACTTCTCCGAGCTGCTAAAGCGAGCCCCAGTTGTCGTCCGAGATGACTTGCCCGAGGTGGAAAGGGCGCTCCTGGATGCCCCGTACGAACTGGGAGCTGGGGCACTGGACTGGTTTGCCTGGAACCCTGTGCTCGACCCGCACCTCTGCTTGGGCGCCGCAGCGGCCCACCTTCGACCTCCGTTTCGCCGACCGGGGCGGGTGGCAGCCCACATGCATCTGGGCGTGTGCTGATGTGATCCTTCAGCCTTCGCCGGAGCTTGGTCTGCGACCGGTGCAGCGGGCCGCCCGGCTTCCGCGCCGGGGGGCCCGCTACACCGACCGCAGGCGTGGGTGTTTCCAGCTTCAGTACAGTCCGGTTGTGTCCTGCTGGTAGGTGTTGTCGAGGATGTCGTCGAGGAAGGTCTCAAAGCTCGTCTCCAGGCGGAGACCGGTCGCCGGCTCGTAGGTGAACAGGCCGGGGCAGACGCTGTTGTCGAGGCTGCTGTCGACGAACAGCGCGTAGGAGAAGCGATCCGGCTTCGCCTCGTCGTGGCACGCCTGGCGCACCACGCGGTGGGCAACCGCGGCTACCGGTGTCGTGGTCGACCGCGTCAGGATTTCCATCGCACAGCCGAAGTTGACGATGAAGGTGCCCGGTATCGGGTCGATGGGGTACCAGTCGCCGTCCCGGTCCACCTCGAGTCCGGGCTCGGTGGAGCGCAGGACGGTCACCCAGCCCGAGTCCTTGTGGATGTTCAGGCCGCGAGCGGCCACTTCCGGCCGGAAGTGGTTGAAGGTGAGTGTGTGGGTGCCCTGGGGGGTGAGGCTGTGCCCGGTGGCCTCCTGCCAGAGCTCACGCGGAAGGTCGAGATGGGTGAGCACGGCGCGCTGGATGCTGATTGCGAAGTCGCGCATGGCCTCGGCTTGCCGTATGAGTGCGGCCGGGTAGACCCGATCCCACCAGGCGCTCTCCAGGAAGAACTGTTCGGTCTGGTCGGCGTCACGGCAGAAGTAGCCTTGATGCGGGCCCAGTTGGTTCGTCGTCCACTGCTGGTAGCCCCGGTAGCAGTCCGCATCCCCTTTCTCGGCGGGGAGGTAGAAACTGCGGGCGAAGCGGTCTCCGGCGGACAGGCCCATGCCGGCGGGCTGCTTCACGTAGAAGAAGCCGTCCTTCAGCGCGTGTCGCAGTCCGTCCTCGGCGGTGAAGACGAGGCTGTCGTGCTGCAGTTCTGCCAGCTGCCAGCCCTGTCGCGAGGCGGTCCGCACGTGTTCCCTCGCCGTGCTCATATGCGGGAGTGAAACTCGTAGCCGAGCTTGCCTGCCTTCTCCACCGAGAATTCGCGGAAGCCCTGGAACTCCCGCAGCTCCCCTTGCGTGTCGTACTGGTAGAGGGACATGTCGTACCGCGGGCCCATGTAGACCGTGAACGAGGAGCGGTCCGGAGCGCCGGCGTCGGGGCGCAGTTCGGGCACACGGTGGTAGACGGCGGTCACCGGTCGCGGCAGTTTCCTGGTCAGGACCCGGAAGGCGTCGCCGAGGTTGACGGTGAAGTGGCCCGCGCGCTCGCGGACGGGCAGCCAGCGGCCCTCGTGCAGAATCTCGTAGCCGGGCTGGTCGGTGCAGATGGTGGTGATGAACCCGCTGTCGGAGTGCTCCACGATTCCGGAGCGGTCGCTCAGCCCTGCGCGGTAGTGATTGACCGTGGTGTAGCACAGCCCCGTGTCCTTGCGGGCGCCACCGGTGACGAGTTCCCGGTCCTCCTCAGGTATCCCGATCGCGTCGAAGACGCCGTAGAGGGTATCCAGGGTCAGCTCCCTCATCCGCCGCAGCACGGTCGTCACCTCGCCGGGCAGGTACCGCTGCCACAGGAAGCTCTCCAACTGCAGCTGTTCAACCTGGTCGGGCCGGTCCTCATAGCCCAGCTTGGAATCGGGGTGACCGTGCTCGCGGTGGCCGTGGTAGCGGTCGTGGCTGTCGGTGGCGGGCTTGTAGAAGCTGCGGCAAAAGGCCAGGCCCGCGGTCACATCGAGGTCCTCGGGGACAGCCAGATTGAACGCGCCCAGACGCAGTGCCTGGTCTGCGTCGCCTGCCGAGGCGAACCGCAGCCTGCCCGCCTTTACTGCTGCCGCAGGGAGGGTGAGGTGAGTTTCTTCCTCAGCGACATGTGTCGTCATGCTAGGACTGCTCCCATCGTGGTTGCTCACTGCTGCTGTGGCCGGCGCGCTTAGAGCGCGATGTCGTTGTCGTACGTGCGGCTCACTTCCTGTACGGCGAAGTCGGCGACCGACTGCACGGGACGCGCCGTGCCGTTTTCGAGGCGGTAGATCGTGCCGTCGAGGCCGGAGTCCAGGAAGGTGACGTACGAGGTCCGGTCGGGCCGGCCGGCGGCCCGCTCGGTGGCGACCACACCGTGGACGTTGGCGCGCACAGGCGTGGGCAGGGCCGCGGTGAGCACTTCGAGGGAGCTGCCGAAGTTCACGATGAAGTGCCCCGGTACGGGGTTGATGGCACTCAGCCGTCCTTCGATGAGCGCGAGCAGGCCGGGCTCGAAGGAGCGGAGCACGGTCACCCATCCGGAGTCGCGGTGGAACTTGCAGCCGCGGGTGGCCTTGCGAGAACGGAAGTGGTTGAACGCGAACATCTGGTGACCTCGGCCGTCGGACAGCCCGCTGGAGATCGTGCTCCACAGCTGCGGCGGGATGTCCAGGTGGCGGAAGACAGCCCGCAGGACGGTGATACCAAGGCCCGTCATCCCGCGTCCCAGCTCGGCGACCTCGGCAGGCAGCAGTGCCCAGTTCGCCTGCTCGATGTAGAAGTTCTCCCACTGATCGTGCTCGCGGTCGAAGTAACCCTGGTAGGCGCCGGGGACATCGATGTCCCGGTAGCCGCGGTAGCCGTCGAGGGCATCGCCGGTCCGGTCCTGGTGGAAGTGCGCGGCGAACCGGTCGCCGGCCTCGGTATCGAGGCTGTCGGGGATACGCAGCAAGAAGAAGCCCTGGGCCAGCGCCCGGTCGAACCCTTCCTCGCGGTCGAAGACCAGGTCCTGGCCGTGGAGCCGGGAGCGCTCGAGCGGGATCGGCGGGTAGGCGGCAAGAGCCTCCTGCTCGCCGGGCATCGGGGGCAGGACAACGGGTTCCCTCGCTGTCACGGCGTTGAAGGTCGTCATCGGATCGGCTCCCTGGGTGTGCCGGTGTCCGGGTGGATCGTGATCGTTCCGGGACGTGCGGGGCGTGGCATGGAAGCGTGAGGCTTCAGTTGGAGATCGACGCCCTGTGCGCTGACCGTGTAGTGGCCGTACAGCTCCTGCAGGACGAGGGACTGCATCCGCACAGAGAAGAGGCGGCCGGGGCACTTACGCGGGTTCCGCTCGGCATTGATCATGCTGAACGAGTTGATCTCATAGCGCCCGCGGGAGAGCAGGGAGGAGACCGTCTCGCGCCCGGAGCGGGCGATGGCTTTGATGTTGGCCGGTGCGAAGCGGCACGGCTCCGGGAAGACCGCCGGATCGCGGTTGGCCTGCCGCCGGTCCAGCCACACCATGGTGCCCGGCGGGACGGTCACCTCAGCTCCTCGGTGGTGCATGGTGAAGGGCCAGGTCGTACGGCGCCACAGGGAGCTGGGATTACTGCCGCCCAGCCGTACGGCTTCCAGGACCGCGAGGTCGGTCACGGACAGCGAGGAGCCGCTGTGTGGACACCGGCCGTTGTCACCACCGTCCCGTGCCTCCGTCGTGAGCGCGGTTTTGACCTGCGGTGCGCTCTCCACATAGCCCAGTGCCCACATCAGGCTCAGGGCCGTGGTGTCGTACGTGGCCACGATGATCGTGCCGAGCTCCTTGGTCTGCGCGGTGTCCAGCGTGGCGACGCTGTGGCGCGTGAAGGGGCGTTCCCAGAGCGCGAAGTAGCGCCGGATCATGTTCGATGCGGGGGCCTGGGCCAGGGACTCGAAGTTGTCCGTCAGCAGGTCGCGGACGAACGGGACGATGACGTCGAACTCTCGCATCGCCTGTGGGTTGTCGTTGCTGATGACGTCGGAGGCGAGGTCGAAGAAGCCGCGGACCACACGGCCGTACTCTGCCGAGTGCAGGTATTCCGGCAAAGGCCGCAGGGTGAGGTCGAGGACGCCAGGAATCATGCTGTCCACGTACGCGGTCAGGGACAGCGTGAAGTCGTCGAGCGGGATCTCCTGCCCTGCCGCACGGCGCAGGTGGTCAGCCGTGTACCGCCGGATGGCCGGCTCGAGACCCTCCACGAATTTGCCGTTGCCCAGAAAGCGTTCGACTGCGGCGCGCTTCGCCGGGCGGTCCGGGTGGTCGTGGGGCATGGACCCCATGAAATCGCCGAACAGCGCACGGTTGGCGTCGGTAGAGGGCGCGAGGACGTCCTCCCCAGCCACAGGGGTGTTGGTGATCTGGTAGAGAGCGAGCCGCTGCCCCATCCAGAACGTGCACAGGCCGCCGTTTTCCTCGGCGAGGGCACTGATGCCGGAGGCGCGGAAGTAGTGCGAGGCGGGTTCGCCGCGCACCACGGTCGCCTCATGGAAGGCCGGAGCGTGGCCGTGCAGCCGACTGGGTCCCCGATGGTGCGCGATCACTCCGGGGAAGGGCGCACCCGGCCCTTGCGGCAGGGCGACGGCCGTGTCCTTGCGGACGGCACGGCGGCCGTCGGCTGAGGTGGTCACGACAGCCCACCCCTGCCCGCGCCGACCGACTGGGCGATCCCGAAGTCAGCGTGCCGGTCGGACCAGGTCTGTTCGTTGAACTCTCGCAGAAAGTCCGCAGAGCTGCGCACCGCCGCGGCGGAACCGTCGCGGCCAACCTGGTAGAGGTCTCCGACGGCCGGCGGGTTGGCGAAGGCCGCGAACGAGAACCGGTCGGCAGCACCGGGCACCGGGGCGCACTGCCTGACCTGGTGCAAGATGGCGCGCACCGGCCGGCTCAGAGCCGCAGTGAGCAGTTCGAAGGCCCCGCCGAAGTTCACCACGAAGTGGCCGGGCGCCGGGTCGATGGGGACCCACACTCCGTCGACAGACGCTTCCAGGCCCGGCTCCTCGTTGTAGAGGACGGTCACGAATCCGGTGTCCTTGTGCGGGGCACAGCCCAGCTGAGCCCGCTCGGAACGGTAGTGATTCGCCGCGAACCAGTGCGTGCCCCGCCCGTCGACAGCTCCGCCGGTGATCTCACTCCACAGGGCCGTGGCGATGCCCAGCTCGGCCATCGCGCAGCGCAGCACCAGCAGAGTGAGCTCGCCCATCTGCTCGGTCATGGTGATGAGTTCCCGGGGGAAGTGGCGCCGACGTCCGGGCTCGTCGATGAGGACGTGCTCGGTCTGGAAGTGTTCCCGGTCGAAGTAGACGCCCTCCAGCGTCCGGAAGCCGCGATAGGCCCGGGTCCCATCTGGGCCCTCCTCCGGCGCGCGGTAGAACTCACGGCACAGGGTGATACCGGGCCCGGGATCGAATCCGGTGGGTATAGCGAGCAGGAAGCAGCCGTCCTGCAGCGCCTGGGGCAGGCCGCCCTCGGTGTGGAAGGCAAGGCCCGTCCCCTGCACCGATGCGCGCTGGAGTGTCAAAGCCCCGGTGCTCATCCGCGCCCGCCTTCCGCAGTGATGTGAAGGGGCGAGGCAGAGGTGTCCGGGGCCTCGGTGCCGGCGTAGATCTCGTAGTCGTTCTCGTCGATGAGCTCGCGCGAGCCGCAGATGCGTTCCAGGCCGACGCCCTGAACGTAGCGGTAGATGCCCTGGTCCTCCCCGGGCAGGCAGCCGCTGGAGCTGAAGTGCCCATAGCTGGACCGGTCATTTTGCTGCTGCGAGACCCGGTGCATGATCGCCGCGACGGGTGTTCCGCTGTCCGCAGTGAGGATTTCCATGGCCAGCCCGAAGTTGATGATGAAGCAGTCCGGGTCTGCGGGCACGACCTCCCAGTGGTCGCCACGGGCGACCTCCAGGCCCGGGGCAGTGGTCCGCAAGATGGTGAGGAAGCCGTCATCCTTATGGGAGCTGAGGCCGATCTCCTCCTGCGCGGGCCGGTAGTGGTTGAACGTCAGGTGGTACGAGCCGCCGGACTGCGAGCAGCCGCCGGTGGCCCGCGCCCAGTCCTGCTCGGATATGCCCACGTGAGCGAGCACGGAGCACAGCACCTGCTGCGAGATCCGGGTGAGCACCTCGCCGAGCGCGGCGATCTCCGGCGGATAGTCGGTGCCCCAGAAGCGCCGTTCCAGAAGAAACTGCTCGATCTGGTTGATCCGCTGGTGGAAGCCGAGCAGTGGGTCGCCGAAGCGGTCGCTGCCGATGGTGCGGAACCGGCCATACGGGACGGCGGACGGCCCGCAGTAGAACTGCTGAGCGAACGCGTCACCGGCCGAGACGTCGACTTCGGCGGGGATCTCCAAGAAGAAGACTCCGTCACTGAATGCCCGGTCCCGGGCAGATGAATCCACGAAGCGCAGCTTCCCAGAAGAAATCTGGGCTTTCTCGAGCCGCGCTTCACCGAGGGCCGGCCGGTCAGGGGACCGCTTCGCGTAGACGTCCCGGTATATCTGCCCCCGGCGTATCTCGGGAGCCGGTGTACGAGGCGTGGACTCCATACTCACCGGCCTTTCAAGTGGAGGGATACGACGATGAGATCGCGCAGTTCTTCTGGCGCTCCCGGATGCTCTCCTCTTGCTATCTCGGAAAGCGTGCTGAAAGATCCTGGATATACCATCACGGGAAGTCCCTGCTGCTTGAGGCAGGCGAATATGGCGAACTCTTCCAGGAAGTACTCGCTGGACATCCTGATGCGGCTTTCCCACTCAGCCGCACTGGCTCCGCAAGAGTGCTTGCGGTGATAGGCGCGTCCGAATGACTCCACCGACGAGCGAAACACATCGTCCTTGGTGAAGAACGTTGTCAACTCGCCGTGAAACTCCGAGAACTCCCGACTGTCCTGCACGTCGCTGCAGTTCAGGTAGGTGAAGTCGGTGGAGCCGCTGAACTCGTCGAAGACCTTTCGCTCGTTCTCCGCGAACTGGCTGCCGAGTTCCATAGCCCGCTCCCGGGCCTCCTTGGGCGGCATCCCGCGGGTCGATTCCAGCGTGAGCCGATGAATGCTGTCGCCGATGAGCACAGTGCACCGTGTGAACCTCCGTGAGATCCACTTGACCATGCTCGTCAGTTTGGCGGTCCTGAAGTTGCCGTTCTCGAGGCTGACGCCGAGAAAACACGTGTCGTACTGCTCGAAAGTAGTTCGGCTTGTCGTAGGAGAGACCGATGCTATTTCCGCCTTGTAGCGTGTCCTGCGAGTGGGATCCAGCTGCGGACGGGTAGAGGGGATCGCTTGCGTATCGAGCGCCATTGCAACCGCCTGAGTTCGTCGCGAAGTGCAGGGATTACGTTCTCTCGGCTTCCTTCGGGATATGTACGCAGCCCAATGCGGCCCCACGAGAGCGTGACTCTGAAAAACCTCTGCACATCACCCTCGGGGGCCACACAAAATTGGTAGCAGGCTGACGATGAGGCGGCCAATGGCAGGGGCACTCAATTAAGCCCCGTCAGCAACCAGGCATCGTTTTCCAGGAAAAAGGCTGGTCACAGCAGGTGTGCGAGCGTAGACGCGCCGTGGCGGGCGGCGCAGCGTCGTCCCACTCGCGCCGGGACCGCATGCGTAAGCGACGCCGACCAGTGCCACTCACATATGACGAGCGATGAGCTGGGCTTTTGCCGCCCGGGCGCCAATGTGCGGCGACGCGGGACCCAGCAGGAGAGCGCACGCGGATCACGGAGAGCGAGCGGGCCGGCGCTCCGCCGATGATGGCCGATATCTCTCGGGCCCTCCGCAGCGGCTTCCACGGCCACCAGGGGGAGTTGGCAAGCAGTTCGGTGTCGATTACAGTGATCTCTCAGTCGTCCGGCGAGCAGCGGGCCTACGCATCCGCTCCGCACGACGTGGCGCTTCAGCAGTTCTGCGGGCAGCCCCACTCTTCCGGGACTCGCATCTTCCCTTCTCTGAGCAGCAGTGACGCCCTCTTCAGGGGTCCCTCTTCTGGCTGCGCCTTCCCCCTTTTGTCATCCGCACCTCAACCGCCGCTCCGCCGTGCGGCGATGTTCCCAACGATGCTGCCGCTGCAGCGTGAGGAAGGAGGCCGGGCCGTAGTGACACCGGCACTCGCTGCCCGACGATGGGCCCTGCTGGCCATGTCCGTGGGCGTGTTCTGTATCCAGCTCGACTCGTTCGCCCTGAACTTGGCCCTGCCGCAGATCGGCCGTGATATCCACGCCGGAGGCGACAGCCTCCAGTGGGTGATCAGCGCGTATCTGCTGTCCACAGGGACGCTGATGCTGGGTGCGGGACGCCTTGGCGACCTGTTTGGCCGGCGGCGGCTGCTGGTCTTGGGCCTTGCCTTGTTCGGCACGTCGTCCCTGGTCTGCGCGCTCGCCCCGACACTGCCCGTTCTTGTCGGTGCCCGGGTGGCCCAAGGGGCGGGCGCCGCGATGATCATGCCAGTGGGCTTGTCCTTGCTGACCAACGTCTACCCGAGCGAACTGCGAGGCCGGGCCACCGGCCGCGCACTGGGCATCGGCGGAATCGCCACCGCCTGCGGCCCGTTCATCGGGGGCGCCCTCACCGAGGCGGTGTCCTGGCGGGCGGTGTTCTGGCTCAACGTCCCCCTCGCTGTCCTCGGCGCAGTATGGGCCTCCCGCACCGCCGAAAGCTACGACACCAGCACGCACCGGAGTGTCGACTGGGGCGGACTGTTCACCGCCACGGCCGCGCTTGCGGCCCTCGCCTTCGTCGTCGACCGCGGCCGACACTGGCAGTGGCCCGTCAGCCTGGCCGGCCTGGTCGTCGTGGCCGCCCTGCTGACCTGGTTCGTATGGCAAGAACGCAAGGCGGCAAGCCCACTGGTCGAGCTCACACTCTTCCGCAACGGACCCTACGTGGCACTCACCCTCGCCGGAGGAGTGGCCAACGCCGCAACGGTCATGTTCCTGTTCGTCGTGCCCCTGACGCTCCAGGGGCAGTGGGACCTGTCGGTCGCCCTCGCGGGTACCGCCTTCCTCGTCCCGGCACTGGCCATGGCCCTCGCAGGACCGCTCGCAGGACGTGTAGCCCCACCAGCCGCGGTGCGCGTGATGACCATCTGCCTCGGCATGGGAGCCGTTGTCCTCGCCTGCCTCGCCTGGGCGTCCTCGCTCGTGGTGTACCTGATTGCAGCAACCGTGGGAGGTGTGGTCCTCGGGACCGCCAATTCGCTGACTCTCATTGCCACTCAGGGGGTGATCAGGCCGGAGCGGGCCGGGGAGGCATCAGGAGTCACCAAGACGATCATCACGGTGGCGGCCGGCCTCGGCGTTGCCCTCGCTGGGGCCGTCAGCGACCAAAACCACGGCGTAGGCGCGGAAGCTGCCTCCGATACGGCGCTACAGGCCACCGCACTGGGCTGCATGGCCGCCTGCCTGATCCTCACGGCGTGGATCGGGAAACGCGAGAGACCGCGACAGCACACATCTGTTGCGGACCACGAGGCCGTGTGAATAGCGGCACCGTTGGCACCCCATGGCCGCAGGCGTTCGCGGAAGCTCGCGATACAGCGGCCCCTTTAAGGCCGTCAGCCGCCCCAAGGTCACCACCGGATGTGCCGTCCTGCTCCGCAGGTGGGTCGTCGAAAGATCGCTGGCCTGGATCATGCACGCACCCCGTCACGCCCGCGACTACGAACGACTCGTCCAGCACTCCGAGACCTTGATCACTTGGGCCGCCATCACCCTCATGACCAGGCGCCTCACGCGGCGCCGTCAGGTGAAGCCGACGGCACGGCACCGTCCTCGCCAGCGCAGGCAACGTGATCACAACATTACCGAGGTGTCACCTAACGCCGAGCCGCCGGGAAAAGATGCCGAGGATTCCGCCTACGCCGCTGCCGAGTACCAGGCCGATCGCCATGTTGTCGAAGACGGACAGCCCGAGCCCGATCCCGATCGGGATGCCGGTCATCGTGCCTACGAAGAACCCTGTGGCAGGGAACGGCGTTGCGCCTTCGTCATTGTTTGTCACACGCTCATTGAGCGGTGTGCATCGTGAAGTCGCAGGTCGCGGGTCTGGTGTGAATGGAGAGTTGGGTACTCGTGCCGGTCGGCGGCCGATGACCATGGCGTAGATCATCGGGCGGGTCCGGCTCCGGCGGGATGCGGGGTTCGGCTGCGCCCACGGCCGGCCCCCGCATACGATCCGTCAGCAGGTCGACACACCGTGAGAACGCGGGAGGGCGCGGGGGATGCAGGAACGGCAGTGGATCAACGATCGGCGGAGCGAGCTGGACACCCTCGCCGAGCAGCTGACCAAGCAGCTTCAGGAGGTCCAGGCCGAGCGCGATGAACTGGCGGTCGCGGAGCGGGGTTGAACCGCCTGGCCGAGCAGGCCCTCGCCGACGCCGCGACTGTCGCTCCGGCATCGGCGAAGGTGGCCGGGCGGGCAGTCCTGCTCATCCCGCACCGCAGCGACGCGGCCGACGAGGGCGCACTGCCCGGCGACTACCGCAAGATCCTCGCGATCGTACGGGAAGCCGACGGCCCGGTGCAGGTCAGGGCGGTCGGCGAGCGGCTGGGCCTGGATGCCGCGGTGCGCGGCAAGCTGGAACCTCTGCGGGCCAAGATGACCAAGCTCGCCGACCGCGGCTGGTTGCACAAGCGGGGCGACGGGCGGTTCACGGCACGTCCGTAGTCGCGCGGGGCGCGCCCGTAACTGACGGGCCCCCGACGGCAGTTGAGTTTGTGTGAAGAAAAACAACAGTTCTGTCGAGGGCCCTGACGGTCTTGTCTACACCGCCCGCCTGCCGCTGTCGAGTGCCACCCTGAACTGGCTCGCCGACCTGATACGCGGTCACCTCAAGAAGATCGGTTCGCGGTGGCGCGCCCTGCCCGCGGGGAAGATCGCCACCATCGTGCTGGCAGTGCTGCGCTGTGACCAGCGGCCCGGCGACCTGGCCGGCGGCAACGGAGTGCACCGCACCACCGTGACCCGATGGGTGGGGGAGGTCGTCGGCCTGCTCGCCGCCCGCGCCCCACGCCTGGACCGGGCCCTGAAGAAGATCGCCCGAATGGGCGGCGGCACCGTACTGCTGGACGGATCGGTGATCCGCACCCGGCGCAGAACCGGGAAGGAGAACCGGAAGAACTACTCCGGCAAGAACAAATGCCACGGCCTGCTTGTGATCGCCCTCACCGACGACCGGGGCCGACTGCTGTGGATCTCGGCGGCCCGCCCCGGGCGCACCTCGGAGATCACCGCCTGTCGGCACGACCAGCTCACCGCCAAGCTACGGGCGGCCGGACTCGGGGCCATCGCCGACCTGGGCTTCGTCGGCCTCGACGACAGTGATCCCGGCGCCGACCCGGCGGTGATCACCGGCTACAAGGCCGCACGCAACCGGCCCCTGACCCGAGGGCAGAAACTGTCCAACACGGCACTGGCAGCCGTCCGGGCACCCGTCGAGCACGGCTTCGCCCACCTCAAGAACTGGCGCGTCCTCGGCAAGGTCCGCACCGACCCGAAGTGGGCGACCGCCCTGGTCCGGGCCTTGCTGGTCCTCACAAACCGCGAAGTCTCCCGGTGACCGATGATCTTCGCCGTAGTCATCCGTCCACGACCAGCCCGAGCACCCCGAACCCCGCGCACACCAGACACTTGACCTGCGGCTTCACGATGCACACCGCTCAGTGGGGCTCGGAGTCTGCGATGCCGGGAGCAGGCAGCGCAGCAAGGACTCCTCCATCTCGATCAGGATGGCTTCGCTGCTGGCTACGGGGCCCGGCAGGGTGCGCCACAGGACGAGCTGGCCGTGCAGGGCGGTCCACAGGTGGATACCCAAGTGCCCTGCCTCCGTCCGACAGCCGGGGGCCGCTTCGGCGAGGTAGGCGTCAGCCGTATCGGTCCACGCCTGGAGCACGGTGTCGATGGGGTGGTCGGTGGAGGGCCGACGCTCGGGCTCGTACTCCAGGCTGAACATCAGCCGGTAGCGGCGGGGCTTGTCGATGGCGAACCTGCGGTAGGCCTTGACGGTGGCCCGCACGCGCCCCAACGGGCTCGCGCCTGCCGCGGCGGCCGACTCG
This sequence comes from Streptomyces sp. BRA346, assembly GCF_052851135.1. Classification (NCBI taxonomy): domain Bacteria; kingdom Bacillati; phylum Actinomycetota; class Actinomycetes; order Kitasatosporales; family Streptomycetaceae; genus Streptomyces; species Streptomyces sp. BRA346. The sequence continues at coordinate 354,920 of NZ_JAIWIH010000003.1, forward strand.
CCGGCCTCGCTCATCACGACGGCCAGTGTGCGGTAGGTGGCGTCGAGGACGGTGGAGACCAGGTCGGCCTTGTTCTTGAAGTGCCGGTAGACGCTGGGCGCGGAAATACCGACCTCGCGGGCGACCCCGCGCAGAGAGAGCGCGTCCTCGCGCCCCGTCTCCTCCAGGATGCGGGTCGCCGCGTCGAGGATCTCCTGCCGCAGCCGCTCACCTTCGCCCCGCACGTTGGGTACCCGCTCGACCTGCGGCTTCATGGCCTTCTCCTCGCTTCCCGCAGTAGCCTACCGACCCTCGGTACCTCCTGTCGCCGGCGGTCGGCGCTTCGTCGGGTCCGACATCCGGGCTTCCGATTCATCGGTTAACGCTGTTAGTCTAACAATCCTTCGACTAACAGCGTTAACCGATGCTGGAAAGGCACAGTCATGACCTCGTCTCCGACCCTCCCCGCGTTTACGCTCACCCGCCCGCGGGCCGCGCCCCTGGACCCCCCGCCGCTGTATGCGCAGCTACGTGAGGAACAGCCCGTCACCCGTGTCTCCCTGTGGGAGGGACGGCTCACTCCGTGGCTGGTGACCCGCTGGGAGGACGCCCGGGCGGTACTGGGCAGCCCGGCGTTCAGCTCCGACCCGGCGCACCCCGGCGCACCCACCTTCAGGGAAGGCCAGCCGCAGAACCCGCGCGGCTTCTTCGCGAGCCACGATGACCCCATCCACGCGGCGATGCGGCGCACCCTGACCCGGGAGTTCATGGTCAAGCGCATCAACGAGCTGCGCCCGGCCATCGCCCGCCTGACCGACGAGCTCCTCACCGGCCTGACCGAGCTGAGCGGTCCCGCCGACTTCGTGGAGCACTTCGCGCTGCCGCTGCCGTCCCTGGTGATCTGCGAGCTGCTGGGCGTGCCCTACGAGGACCATCCGTTCTTCCAGGCGCAGTCGAAGACCCTCGTCGATCTGAACGCCCCGGCAGAGGAATCCGCCCGGGCGTTCGCCAACCTCGGCGAGTATCTGCTGGGCCTCGTGCGGACCAAGCGCACCACGCCCGGGAACGACGTGGTCACCCGCCTCGCCGCTCAGGTGGACGAGGGCGTGATCACCGACCAGGACGCCGCCGACCTGAGCGCTTTCCTGCTGTTCGCCGGCCATGAGACGACGGCGAACATGATCGCGCTGAGCACCATCACCCTCCTCAACCACCCCGACCAGATACCGCACATCCTCGGCGGACCGGACCAGGTCGCGAGCGCGGTGGAGGAACTCCTGCGCTACCTGTCCATCGTGCACGGCGGACTGCGCCGCACCGCCGTCGAGGACGTCACCATCGGCGGTGTGACCCTGCACGCGGGCGAGGGCGTGATCGTTCCCGTCCATGTCGCCAACCGCGACCCGGAGTTCTTCTCGAACCCCGACGACCTGGACCTGGAGCGTGCCAACGTCCGCCAGCACCTGGCCTTCGGCTACGGCATCCACCAGTGCCTGGGCCAGCCGCTGGCCCGCGCCGAACTCCAGATCGTGCTGCCCGAGGTCTTCCGTCGGCTTCCCCATCTGAAGATCGCCGTACCGATGGAGGAGGTCGCCTTCAAGCAGGCCACCGCCGTCTACGGCGTCCGCGAACTGCCCGTCACGTGGTGACCGCAACCACCTGATCCCCCCCACCAAGAGCAGGGAAGAAACGTCATGCACAACGTCATGCGTGTAGAAGTCGACGTCCCCAAGTGCGTCGCCTCGGGCCAGTGCGTACTGCTCGCCCCCGACGTCTTCGACCAGCGCGACGAGGACGGCATGGTCGTCCTCCTCGACGAGACTCCGCCGACCGAACTCCACGACGCCGTCCGCGAATCCGCCACCGTCTGCCCCGCGGCCGCCATCCGCCTGGAGGAGTCGTGAGCGTGCCCCCGACCGGCCGCGTGGTCGTCGTCGGCGCCTCCGCCGCCGGCCTCGCCGCCGCCGAAACCCTCCGCCGGGAGGGCCACATCGGCCCCCTCACCCTCATGGGTGACGAACCCGCCGCCCCCTACGACCGCCCGCCCCTGTCCAAGGAGATCCTCTCCGGCGCCTGGAGCCCCGACCGGCTGCCGCTGCGCACCCCTGCCGGCCTCGACGCCCTTGACCTGGACGTCCGCTACGGCCACGAGGCCATCGGGGCGGACGTCGCGGCCGGGACAGTGCTGCTGTCCGACGGCTCCGAAGTGCCGTACGACGGACTGGTCGTGGCCACCGGAGTCCGCCCCCGGCGTCTGCCCGGCCCACCGGCCCACGTCCTGCGCACCCCGGACGACGCCCTCGCCCTCAAGGACCGCCTCGGCCCTGGCCGCACGCTGGCCGTCGTCGGCGCCGGATTCCTCGGCGCCGAAGCCGCCGCCGTGGCAGCCGGCCTGGGCACCCACGTGACCCTCCTGGAACCCGCGCCCGCCCCGCTGGCCCACGCGGTCGGCGAGGACGTCGGCCGCATGCTCGCCCAGGCCCACGTGGACCACGGCGTGGACCTGCGCACCGGGACCGGGGTCAGCGAGATCGTCCCCGGCGGCGTACGCCTCGACGACGGCAGCACGGTGCAGGCCGACACGGTGCTGGTGGCCGTCGGCTCCCGGCCCAACACCGAGTGGCTGACCGGCAGCGGGCTGGGCCTGGACGACGGGCTGGTCTGCGACGCGTACTGCGCCGCCGCGCCCGGGGTGTACGGCGCGGGTGACGTGGCCCGCTGGCACAACCCGCTCTTCGGCACGCCGATGCGGATCGAGCACCGCACGAACGCCGCCGAGCAGGGCATGGCCGCCGCCCGCAACCTCCTGGGCGCCCAGCGCCCCTTCGCGCCCGTCCCCTACTTCTGGTCCGACCAGTACGACATGAAGATCCGCGCCTACGGCTACCTGCGCGGCCACGACGAGATGCGGATCGCCGAAGGCAGCCTGGAGCAACGGAAGTTCACCGCTGCCTACCGCACTGGTGACCACCTCGCCGGCGTCCTGACCGTCGGCATGCCACCCAAGAGCATCCGCCCCTGGCAACAGGCCCTCGCCGCCCGCACGCCCTGGCGGCAGGCCGTGTCCCTCCTGGAAGGAGCGGCAGCATGAGCAGCACCACCGGATCACAAAGGCGCGGCGTCGTCGTCACCGGCGCCGGGTCGGGGATCGGACGCGCCACGGCGCTGCGGTTCGCGCAGCTCGGCGACAAGGTCCTCGTCGCCGATCTCAACGCCGACGGCGCCGAGGCGGTCGTCAAGGAGATCGAAGCGGGCGCGGCACCGCCCGCGCGGTCGTCGGCGACCTGAGCGACCAGCACACCGCCGACGAGGTGATCAGCACGGCCGTGGAAGCCTTCGGCGGCCTCGACGTCCTGGTCAACAACGCCGGGATCATGGACACCACGACCGCCACCGCCGACGTGAGCGACGCGGAGTGGGAGCGGGTCATACGGAGCAACCTCACCGCTCCGTCCTGCTCACCCGCGCCGCCCTGCCCCACCTGCTGGCCCGCGGCAACGGCGCCATCGTCAACACGGCCTCGGAGGCGGCCCTGCGCGGCAGCGCCGCCGGCACCGCATACACCGTCTCCAAGCACGGGATCATCGGCCTGACGAAGTCGACCGCGGTCATGTACCGGGACCGTCGCGTCCGCGTGAACGCCGTCGCCCCCGGTGGCACCCGGACCCACATCACCGACACGGTCACCTTCGATGGCGACGGCGCATCGATCGTGGGCTGCTACCAGGAGAACGTGGGCCGCGTGGCCGCGGCGGAGGAAGTCGCAGCGGCCATCGTGTTGCTCGCCTCGGACGAGGCGAGCAACATCAGCGGCGCCGGTCCGCCCCCACTCGTCGGGACCGGACACCGCATGCCCATGGCCCCATGAGGGGACCATGAGGTCCCCTTCCCGAGGGGCGAGCGGATCATTCTGGTGCGGGCGCGGACGCGGCACGGGTGATGTGCTCGGCCTCGGCAGCGGGATCGACGCCTGCCGGGCCGCGGTCAGTTCAGCTCGGGTCTGTGCCGAGGTCGAGCGCCGGGGCGATCATCGCGAAAGCCTGGTCGACCAGCTCATCCATGGCCTTGGCGCCGTCGCTGTCCGCGTTGCCGGCGGATGGCTCGCTCGTTCACCGTCCAGTGAGAGGCGTGCATCGTGAAATTCCGCAGGTCAGGTCGGCTGGTGCGCGCGCTTTGCCGTGCTCGTGCTGGTCGGCGGCCGGTGTCCACGGTGAAGATCATCTGACTGGGCGGCTGTGGCGATTCTCGGGTTCCACTGCGTCCGCCACGACCTCTCGCTACGATCCGTAATCGTGCGAATACGCCGCCAGATGGCGCGGAGGGGCTGCGGATGTCGGATCTGGAGCGGATCACGGCTCGCCGGAGCGAGCTGGACGCGCTCGCCGAGGAGAAGGCAAGGACGGCCATGCGTTGGGCGAGCGGCTGATTGCACGCGACCAAATGCCACGTCAGGTTCCCTGCCAAGCGGGCCGCGCCCTCACCCCCTGCCGCCGAGGCAGCGGAGGCGGCCTGCAGGATCAAGTCGAACAGGCCGGGCTCGCACGCTGGGTGCTCGTGGGCGAAGGACAGTGCCGCAGCGGCCAGACGCGGATCGCCCACCCGTTCCTCCATCCAGGACCACACGGCATCGGGGTGACGCTGTGCGAGTCCCGCCAGCAGAGCATCTTCGCCGGCCATCGGCGCCTGGGCTATCCGCTCGAACGCCGGCTGGGGATCCGGGGCCGCGGCTCCGACCGCCCGAGTGAAGG